>JAKBNS010000234.1 GCA_021830925.1 Pseudomonadota bacterium
CACCGCGCGGGCACGGATGCGGGTCGGGAACACTTCCGACTGGTAGCCGTGGTAGGCGAAGGACATGACGTTCGCCGACAGCGTGAACAGCACGCCCAGTCCGATCAGCACGGCCGGCTCGCTGGCTTGCGCGAAGAGCGCGATGGCCAGGGCCATCAGCACCAGGGCGATGCAGATCTGGGTCTTGCGCTCGACGCGGTCCGCGAACAGCATCCCCAGCAAGGGGCCGAAGGGGTTCGCGATGGCGATGATGAAGGCGTATTCCAGGCTGGTGGTCACGTGCACGCCGCGGCTGATCAGCAGCGAGGGTACCCAGGCGGCGAAGCCGTAGAAGCCCACCACCTGCGCCATGTTGAAAACGGACATGATGATGGTGCGCCGCAGGTAGGTGGGCGAGAAGATCTCGCTGAAGCGGCCGACGCCGGACACCTCGCGGCTTTGCACCTGGGGCTCCGGCAGTTGCGCGTGGCCCTCCGCCATGACCCGGCGTTCCAGTTCGGCGACGATGCGCTCGGCCTCCTCGATGCGCCCCTGGCGCGCCAGCCAGCGCGGGCTCTCCGGGATGCCCAGGCGCAGGAACCACACCACGACCGCGCCCACCGAGCCGATCAGGATCACCACGCGCCAGTATTCGAGCCCGAAGGGCGTGGTGCCCTTGAGCGACCAGGCCAGGAAGGCCACCAGCGGCACCACGCAGAAGGTGACGAACTGGTTGAAGGCATAGGCGCGTCCGCGCATGCGTCCGGGAATCAGCTCGGAGATGTAGGTGTCGATGGTCACCAGTTCCACGCCGATACCGATGCCGGCGATGAAGCGCCATACGTCGAGCCAGAAGCCGGTGGTCTGGAACGCCATGATGGCGGTGCAGACCATGTACCACAGCAGGGAGCCGGTGAAGATGGTGCGACGCCCGAATCGGTCGGCCACGTAGCCCAGCAACAGGGCGCCCACCCACAAGCCGGCGAAGGTGGCGAACACGAAGGTGCCGAAGCCGGCGATGGCCAGCGGCTTGAGCGCGGCGAACACCCCCAGCGACTCGGGCTTGAACAGCCCGGAGCCGATCATGCCGGGCGCGACGTAGCCGGTGAAGAACAGGTCATAGAACTCGAACACTCCACCCAGCGAAATCAGCAGCACCAGGGTCCACACGGTGCGTGACGAGGGCAGGCGGTCGATGCGTGCTGCGATCTGCGCGGCCGGGTCGGTCGCCATGGCTGTCTCCTTCATGAATTGGAATGCGAGGAGCTTAGCCTGCGGTGGCTTGCTTTCGGCATCGGCGGCACGCGCCTCGATGTAACAAGCCGCTACGCCCATGGGCCGGTGGCGGCCCCGGGGCTCAGTGCGGATCGGCGATGCCGCGTCGCAGGCGCATTGCGCGTCCCACCGCGTCGAGCTGGTCGTCGCCGAGCAGGCGCTGCGCCATCGGCAGCACTTCGGCTTCCTCGAAGGCGATGTGCGCGCGGTAGGCGTCGATGAAATTCCTCGCCAGCGACGGGTCGAGTTCGCTGGCGCTGCCTTGCTCGATGGCCTGCAAGGCCTCGCGCAGTGCCGCCCAGTGGCGTTCGAGCTGCCGGTGCTCCTCGTGCACCCTGCGCGTGATGTCGCGAATGCATACCGCGTCCGAGCCCGCCATGGCTTCCAGCAGCGCGGGCAGCAGGTCCTGTTCCTCGTCGGCGTGATGGTCCCGCGCCGCGGTATCGAAGTAGCGCCGGATGCGCTCGATCGCCTCCAGCGCCTGGGTATCGGCGCCGTGTGTCGGCAGGTGTTCGAGCAGGCGTTGCAGCAGTTCGCACTGGGCCTGCACCCGGCCGTGGCAGGCGTAGAGCATTTCCAGTGGTACCTCGAAGCCCGCGGAAGGGGCCGCGCGGCCTTGTCCGATGATGTCCATGACGTTCGTTCCCGCGGTCGCGCCCGGGACGGGCGAGCCGCTGCTCAGGGTTCCTCGACGGTGATGGCCCGCGCCAGCTTCACGCCGGTGCGCGGGGCGATGTCGAACTGTACGTCCGCGCGCACTCCATCGGCCAGCACGCCGCCCTTCGCGAGTACGCCGCGGCGGCGGATGTCGACGCCGTTCACGCGCAGGCTGTCGGCGTCCAGACGATGCACGATACCCACGGTGCGCAGCACGCCCTGCGCCACGGAGACGGGGCAGAAGGAGATGCTCTGGGCCGCCAGGCCGTCGGGGGTCTGGGTCGCCTCGACCTCGACGTGGCTACCGTCGATCAATCGGTCCACCGTGCCGCCGCTGAACACGGCGTTGCTCGCCACGCGTACCAGCGAGGCCATGGTCGTCCCCGCTTCCGACCAGCTCAGCACGAAGCTGCCGCGGGCCGCATCGTATTGGCTGACGGTGCCCCGCAGGTCGACCGTGCCTCCCGTCGGGGCGCCGGCAAGAACGCGAAGGTCGACGGCCCGGACGCGACTGGGGGCCGCCGGATCCACCGCGCCCCGCAGGTGTACGAACACGCCATTGCCCAGCTTGCCGTCGAAACTGGCCGAGGAGGCGTCCACCGGCACGCCGCGCACCAGGAAATGGGCCTCGTCCACGTAGCCGGTGATGTTGCCGCGCAGGCTCACCGGCGCGGCTTCGGGCGCGTAGGGCTCGACGCCGGTGGCCAGCACGTAGCTGGAGCCTGGAGCCACGCGCCCCAGCACGGTGACGTAGCTGCACGGGCCCAGGCTGCGCAGGCGCGCGGCCAGCTCGGGCGTGGCGGGCACCACCGAGATGCCGGCGACTTCGAAGCCCCCGGACGACGGCAGGCGCAGCAGGCCCCCGACGCTGGCGCTGCCCGAGACCCCCAGCAGGCTGCGCACCCGCACCACGCCGGCGCGCAGCACATGGTCCCCGATGGCCTGCGCGCTCCACACGTTGACGGTCTGCCCGTCGTGCAGCGTGGCGCCGACCGGATAGACCTGCGTGGCGCTGTCCAGGCGCACGCGTACGTCGCCCAGGCGGAAAGTCGACTTCTTGGCGTCGAGCCCCGCGACCAGCCCGGTGAGGCGCACGGAGCGCGTCCAGATGGGACGCTGCACGACGCGCGTCGCCTGCAGGAAGGGCAGGCCGTGGGCGTCGATGCCGAAGGCTCCGTCCGCTTCCACCACCATCGCGCCGGCGCGCAGTCCGGAAGGGCCCGCCAGGCCCGCGTAGAAGGTCACCGGCCCGGCGCGGGGATCGTCGTTGACCCGCACCTCCACGCCGTTGAGCGTGAACCGCCGGTGGTCGGCGGACACCGCCTGCACAGGCCCCAGCAGGTCCGGCTGGATCAGGG
>JAKBNS010000231.1 GCA_021830925.1 Pseudomonadota bacterium
CGATCTGGAAGTCCTCCGAGCGCGGATCGATCTGGCTTTGCAGCACGTGCATGGGAGGCTCCTCGTCGCGGCGGCTCAGGCGGTCTCGCCGAACAGCTCGCGCCCGATGAGCATGCGCCGGATCTCGCTGGTGCCGGCGCCGATTTCATACAGCTTGGCGTCGCGCCACAGGCGCGGCGTCGGATATTCGTTGATGTAGCCGTTTCCGCCCAGCACCTGGATGGCCTCGCCGGCCATCCAGGTGGCCTTCTCGGCCGAGTACAGGATGGCCGCCGCGGCGTCCTTGCGCAGGGTGCGCGCGTGGTCCGCGCGGTCGCAGGCGCGGCCCACCGCGTAGACCAGCGCGCGGCTGGCCTGCCAGGTGGTGTACATATCGGCCAGCTTGCCCTGCATGAGCTGGAACTCGCCGATGGCCTGGCCGAACTGCTTGCGTTCGTGCACGTAGGGCACGACCACGTCCATGCAGGCGGCCATGATGCCCAGCGGACCGCCCGACAGCACCGCGCGCTCGTAGTCCAGCCCGGACATCAGCACCCGCACGCCGCCGCCCACGCCGCCCAGCACGTTGTCCTCGGGGATCTCGCAGTCCTCGAAGAACACCGGGTAGGTGTTGGAGCCGCGCATGCCCAGCTTGTCCAGCTTGGAACCGAAGGACAGGCCCTTGAAGCCCTTCTCGACGATGAAGGCGGTGATGCCCTTGGGGCCGGCCTGGGGGTCGGTCTTGGCGTAGACCACCAGGGTATCGGCGTCGCCACCGTTGGTGATCCACATCTTGGAGCCGTTGAGCACGTAGCGGTCGCCGCGCTTGTCGGCGCGCAGCTTCATGCTGACCACGTCGGAGCCGGCGCCGGGTTCGCTCATCGCCAGCGCTCCGACATGTTCGCCGGACACCAGCCCGGGCAGGTAGCGGCGCTTCTGCTCGAGCGTGCCGTTGCGGTGCAACTGGTTCACGCACAGGTTGGAGTGGGCGCCGTAGGACAGCCCCACCGAGGCCGAGGCGCGCGAGACTTCCTCCATCGCCACCATGTGCGCCAGGTAGCCGAGCTCGGTGCCGCCGTACTCCTCGGACACGGTCATGCCGTGCAGGCCCAGATCGCCCAGCTTTTTCCACAAATCGGCGGGGAACTGGTTGTCGCGGTCCACCTGCGCGGCGCGGGGCGCGATTTCCTTGGCCGCGAAGGCCCGCACCGACTCGCGCAACATGTCGATCGTCTCGCCGAGGCCGAAGTCGAGGCCGGGTAGCTGAACCATGGGGGTCTCCTGTCAACGTGTGGCGGGCGCGAGCGCCGGCTCGCGCAAGACTATCACTCTAGGACCTGGCGCAGCGCATAGTCTGCCAAGATGGTTGCATATCCTGCCAACTTGTAGGGGCGCTTCAATAGAATTCCCGGATCTCCGCGAGAATCATCGTCCATGCCGCGAACCCCCGTTGCATCGCTGCCCAGGCGTGAGTCGGCCCTGACGCCGATGGCCTTCGTGCGGGCGGTCGTGCTGGCCTACGAACGCTACGACGCGGACCCCTCGGCAGCGCTTCGACTGGCACAAATCGCGCCTTCCTCGCTACGCGATGCGCGGGGTCGGGTGACCGCCCGGCAGTTCGAGGCGCTGTGCCGCGCGGCCATGCAGGAACTCGACGACGAGGCCCTGGGCTGGTTCTCGCGCCGCCTGCCCTGGGGGAGCTACGGACTGCTGTGCCGCGGCTCGCTGACCGCGCCCGACCTGGGGGTGGCGCTCAAGCGCTGGTGCCGGCACCACCGGCTGCTCACCGAGGACCTGCTGCTGCATCTGGAACTGCGCGATGGCGTCGCCACCCTGAGCCTCGAGGAACGGCGGGATTTCGGCGCGCTACGCGAGTTGTGCCTGGTCACCACGCTGCGCTACCTGCACGGCTTCGCCTGCTGGTGGATCGACTCCCGCATGGGTCTGCTCGGCACCGAATTTCCCTTCGAACGCCCCGCGCACGGCGACGCGTACGCGCTGTTCTTCCCTGGGCCGGTGCACTTCGGCGCGCAGCGCGCGAGCATGCGCCTGCCGGCGCAATATCTGGACCTGGCGTCACGGCGCGACGAGCGCGCATTGCATGCCATGCTGCAGAACGCGCTTCCCCTGACCGTGCTGCCGTACCGTCGCGACCGCCTGCTGGCCAGCCGCGCACGCGCCTGCATGGCCGCGCGGCCCGACGATGCCCACACCGCCGCCACGCTGGCCGCCGCGCTCAACGTGTCCGCGCGCACCCTGCACCGCCAGTTGCGCGACGAAGGCACCTCGCTGCAACGCTTGAAGGACGCCGTGCGCTTCGAACGCGCCGCGCAACTTCTCCGCCAGGGCCGCCAGCCGCTCAAGCAGGTCGCGCTGGCCGTGGGTTTCGCCAGCGAAAAGACCTTCGCCCGCGCCTTCGGCGCCTGGGCCGGGCGCACGCCCAGCGCCTACCGCGACGCTCCGCGCGCCGAGCCGCGCAGCCGGCGGGGCCACCGTGGCGCGGGCGAGAACGATGGTCTACAGTGACGTAGAGACAACACCGGGGTTTCCCATGACCGATCTTTCCGCGCAGCAACAGGCGCTGGCCGGCTACCGACCGACCCACAAGGTCCGCTTCGTGACCGCCGCCGCCCTGTTCGACGGACACGACGCCGCGATCAACATCATGCGCCGCATCCTGCAGGGCATGGGCGCGGAGGTGATCCACCTGGGGCACAACCGCTCGGTCGAGGAAGTCGTGACGGCGGCGCTGCAGGAGGACGCGCAGGGCATCGCGGTCAGTTCCTACCAGGGCGGACACGTCGAGTACTTCAAGTACATGGTCGACCTGCTGCGCCAGCGCGGTGGCGAGCACATCCAGGTGTTCGGCGGCGGCGGCGGGGTCATCGTGCCGGCCGAAATCCGGGAGTTGCAGGAATACGGCGTGGCGCGCATCTACAGCCCCGAGGACGGGCAGCGCATGGGCCTGCAGGGAATGATCGGCGAGATGCTCATGCGCTGCGACCGCGAGGCGGGCGCGGCCGACGCGGGCGTGCTCGACGCCGTCGCCGGGCATACGCCCGCGGCCTGGCGCGCGCTGGCGCGTCTGATCACCGCGCTGGAGAACGGCCGCGCCGACGCCGCACTGGTGGCCGAGCTGCGCCGACGCGCCGGCCGGGCGCGCGCGCCGGTGCTGGGCATCACCGGCACCGGCGGTGCCGGCAAGTCCAGCCTCACCGACGAGCTGGTGCGGCGCCTGCGCCTGGACCAGCACGACCGCCTGCACGTGGCGGTGATCAGCATCGATC
>JAKBNS010000263.1 GCA_021830925.1 Pseudomonadota bacterium
CACGGCGTCGATGCTGGCCACCCACTCGGGCAGCGGAGTCGAGCACAGCGCCTTGCCGGCCGCGATGTCCTCGGCGATCCAGCCGGCGATGCGCTTCCACCCGGCGGCCTGCCAGGTCTCGAAGGGCCCCTCGTTCCAGCCGAAGCCCCAGCGGATCGCGAAGTCCAGATCGCGCGCGTTGTCGGCGATGTCGGCCAGGTGCAGCGCGATGTAATGCCAGACGTCGCGGAAGATGCTCCAGAGGAACTGCGCCTGCGGGTTGCTCGAATTGCGCAGCAGCTCGAAGCGCTCGGCCGCCGGCTTCTTGAGCATGCGCGCGACGATCTCCTCGGCCTTGCCGCCGCCGGCCACGTACTCGCCGCTGGCGGGGTCCAGGCGCTGGATGTCCTTGCCCACCTTCTTGTAGAAACCGGCGCCGCTCTTCTGCCCCAGCGCGCCGCGCTCGACCAGTTGCGCCAGCACCTTGGGCGTGGCGTACAGCGCGGCGAAGGGATCCTTGTCCAGCGGCAGGGTGTCGCGCATGGTGCCGATGACGTGGGCCATGGTGTCCAGGCCCACCACGTCGGCGGTGCGGAAGGTGGCGCTCTTGGCACGGCCCAGCTTGGAGCCGGTGAGGTCGTCGACCACGTCGAAGCTCAGGCCGAAGCGCTCGGCCTCGTGGATCACGGCGAGGATGGAGAACACGCCCACGCGGTTGGCCACGAAATTCGGCGTGTCCAGCGCGCGCACCACGCTCTTGCCCAGCGTGGTGGTGAGAAAGCTCTCCAGCTGGTCCAGCACCTCGGGCCGGGTATGCGCGGTGGGAATCAGTTCCACCAGCGGCATGTAGCGCGGCGGGTTGAAGAAGTGCACGCCGCAAAAGCGCTGGCGCAACTGCTCGTCGAAGCCTTCGCCCAGGCGCGTGATGGACAGGCCCGAGGTGTTGGTGGCGAACAGCGCGCCGCTCGCCAGGTGGGGGGTGACCTTGCGGTACAGATCGTGCTTCCAGTCCATGCGCTCGGCGATGGCCTCGATCACCAGATCGCAGCCCGCCAGCAGGCCCAGGTCGTCGTCGTAGTTGGCGCAGCGGATCAGCTCGGCCTCCTGGGTCAGGCCCAGCGGCGCCGGACTGAGCTTTTTCAGGTTCGCCACCGCGCGTTCGGCGATGGCGTTCTTCGGGCCCTCCTTGGCCGGCAGGTCGAACAGCACGACCGGCACGCGGGCATTGACGCAGTGGGCGGCGATCTGCGCGCCCATGACCCCGGCGCCGAGCACGGCGACCTTGCGGATGGGAAAGTTCTGGCTCATGGTGGGAAGGCCCTCGAAGGGGCGTGGGCAAGGGTGGAAGGGGCGCGCGCCGCGAAGGCTCAGGCGAACACCGCGTCGGTGTCCATCAGTACTGCCGAGCCGCTGCGCGCCTGGCGGATCGCCGTCGCCGTCTCCGGCAACAGGCGGGCGAAATAGAAGCGGGCGGTCTGCAGCTTGGCCTGGTAGAAGGTCTCGTCGGCGCCTTCGGCGATACGGCGCTGCGCCACCTTGGCCATGCGCGCGAAGCCGTAGGCGAACACCAGGTGGCCGAGTACGCGCAGGTAAGGCGTGGCCGCCGCGCCGACCTGCTCGCGGTCGGTCATGGCCTTCATGCCCAGCTCCATCGTGAGCTTCTGCACCTTCTCGGCCAGATCGGCCAGCGGGTTGACGAATTCCTGCATGGACTCGACCACCCCTTCGGCCTCGACGAAGTCGCGCACGATGCGCCCGAACTTCTTCAGCCGGGCGCCGCCGTCCATCAGCACCTTGCGGCCGATCAGGTCCAGCGCCTGGATGGTGTTGGTGCCCTCGTAGATCAGGTTGATGCGCGCGTCGCGCACGTACTGCTCCATGCCCCACTCGCGGATGTAGCCGTGGCCGCCGAACACCTGCAGGCATTCGTTGGTGGCGGTAAATCCATTGTCGGTGATGAAGGCCTTCACGATGGGGGTGAGCAGGGCCACGAGATCGTCGGCGTCCTTGCGCACCTCGGCGTCGGGGTGCTGGTGCGACTGGTCCAGCATCAGCGCCACCCAGTAGGCCAGAAAGCGCCCGCCCTCGGCCCAGGCGCGCGCGGTCAGCAGCATGCGCCGCACATCGGGGTGCACGATGATCGGGTCGGCGGCCTGCTGCGGGGCCTTCGGACCGCTGAGCGAGCGCATCTGCAGGCGGTCGCGCGCATAGTCCAGCGCGTTCTGGTAGGCCACCTCGGTCAGCCCCAGGGACTGCATGCCCACCCCCAGGCGCGCGCCGTTCATCATCACGAACATCGCCGGCAGGCCCTTGTTGGGCTCGCCCACCAGCCAGCCGCGCGCGCCGTCCAGGGTCATCTGGCAGGTGGCGTTGCCGTGGATGCCCATCTTGTGCTCGATGCCGGAGCAGAAGATGCCGTTGCGCTCGCCCGGCTCGCCCGCCGCGTCGGGCAGGAACTTGGGCACCACGAACAGCGAAATGCCCTTCGAGCCCTCGGGCGCGTCGGGCAGCTTGGCCAGCACCATGTGCACGATGTTCGAGGCCAGGTCGTGCTCGCCGCTGGAAATGAAGATCTTCTGGCCCGACAGCAGGTACGAGCCGTCGGCCTGCGGCGCCGCCTTGGTGCGGATCAGCCCGAGGTCGGTGCCGCAATGCGGCTCGGTCAGGCACATGGTGCCGGTCCACTGGCCGGAGGCCAGGCGCGGCAGGTACAGGTCCTTCTGCTGCTGGTCGCCGTGGGTGCCCAGCAATTCCGCTACGCCCTGGGTCAGCCCCGGGTACATGGTCCAGGCCTGGTTGGCGGCGTTCTCCATCTCGTGCACCGCGCTGCCCACCAGATGGGGCAGTCCCTGGCCGCCGTACTCGGGCGCCGCGGTCAGCAGCGGCCAGCCGGCCTCGACGTACTGTTGCCAGGCCTCGCGGTAACCCTTGGGCGTGCTCACCGCGTGCGTGGCCGCGTCGTAGCGGCAGCCCTCGGCGTCGCCGCTGAGGTTCAGCGGGAACAGCACGTCGGAGCAGAACTTGCCGGCCTCCTCGCAGACCTGGTCGATGAGCTCGGCATCCACGTCGGCGTGGGCGGGGAGTTCGCGCAGCGCGGGCACGACCTCCAGCACTTCGTGCATGACGAATTGCATGTCGCGCAACGGCGGGGTGTAGCGGGGCATGTCGATTCTCCTGGGGGCGAAAGCAAGGATGGAAGGATGGAAGGATGGAAAGGGGATTCAGGCGCAAGGGCTCTGCAGTTCCTGCAGCATTTGCTCGCCCGCCGGCGTGGTCCACGGACCCAGCACCCGCAGATAGGCGCTGCGCACCAGCTCGGCGCAGTCGGGAATCTGCAGCAGGCGCGCGTCGTGATGCAGGGCCAGGATCAGACCGTGCAGTTCGAACAGCACCTGCTGCACCGGGGTGTCCTCGCGCAGATGCCCGGCCTGCACCGCCTGCTCGATGGCGCGGCGCAACGCGGCCTGCCAGGTCTGCACCATCAGCACCAGCGCGTCGCGCACGGGGCCCGGACGGTCGTCGAATTCCACCGCGCCCGAGATGTAGATGCAACCCGTCTCCACCTCGAGACTGACCTGCTGCAGCCAGCGATGGAACATGGCATGCAGGCGCGGCAGGCCGCGCGGCTGCTCCAGCGCCGGCAGGAATACCGCCGCCTCGAACGTCTCGTGGTAGTGCCGGATGACCGAGATCTGCAGTTCCTCGCGCGAGCCGAAGTGGGCGAACACGCCCGACTTGCTCATGTGCATGCGATCCGCGAGCACGCCGATGGACAGGCCTTCCAGACCAATGCGCCCCGCCATCTGCAAGGCGCAGTCGAGGATCGCGAGGCGGGTCTGCCGTCCCTTGCCGGCCGGCTCGCTCGGCGCGGCCGTCTCGGGGGACGTTTCGGAATCGGGAATGGAGGCCCTGCGGATGGTCGACACGGTCGCTGCGCCTCGACGGGCGCCTGGGAGAAAACGAACGATCGTACTATTTCTGAAATCGCGAGCTTTGTCAACCACGCAATCGCGCGGTCTCCCGCGCCGGGCCGTGTCGGCCTCAGCCGAGCAAGGCTCGCAGCGCGGCCTCGTCGCCGCCCGCGGCGACACGCCCATCGCCGCGCGCGCGAAGCGCCAGGCTGCCGCTGGCGTAGGTGAGCATCCAGCGCGCCCGCTCGGCCGGGTCGAAACCCGTCCCGACCGCGCCCTGCTGCTGCGCCACTTTCAGGCTCTGGCGCACCGAGGCCTCGAAGCGCGCGAACAGGCGCAGCACCCGCTCGCGCAGGCGCGCATGCTCGCCCACCAGCGCGTCGCCGATGAGTACGCGGTTCAGCCCGGGGTTGCGCTCGGCGAAGACCAGCAGGGCCTGCACCATGCGCGCGGCCTGCAGCAGGCCGGATGGCTGTTGCGCCTCGATCTGCGCGATCAGGCCGAACAGGCTGCTCTCGATGAACTCGATCAGGGCCTCGAACATCTGCGCCTTGCTCGCGAAGTGCCGATACAGCGCGGCTTCCGACACCTGCAGGCGCGCCGCCAGCGCAGCGGTGGTCACGCGCTCGGCCGGCGCCTCCTCGAGCATGCCCGCCAGGCACTGCAGGATCTGCTCGCGCCGCCTCCCGGGCGGCGGGCGTCGCCGCACGGTGCCAGGGGCTTCGGCGGGCGCTGGAGCTTCGACAGGCTCGGACATGGTGGGCGGATTCTCGCACGGTCATGCCCGGCGCCCTGGCGAGGCACCGGCGCCGATGCGCGCCCGCGCCGCTTCAGCTCCCGGGTCGGGCGGGAATCAGGCGCGGC
The DNA here is from genome assembly GCA_021830925.1 of Pseudomonadota bacterium. Classification (GTDB taxonomy): domain Bacteria; phylum Pseudomonadota; class Gammaproteobacteria; order Burkholderiales; family Burkholderiaceae_C; genus Thiomonas_A. The sequence goes on from JAKBNS010000263.1 coordinate 4,755, forward strand.
AATTGCCACAGACTGGCGGTGCGCGCGCTGACGTAACCGGGCCTGCCGTGCCGCCCGGCGCGCTGCAGCCGCTGGGCCTGCGCCGACGCCGCGGCGGCCACGGCCGCCTGGCGGCGCGCGGCTCGATGCGCATAGCGCGTGAACCACACACCGCGCAGGCCCAGCGCGCGTGCCGAGCGCAGGTGTCCGAGGGTGTCCTCGACCAGCACGCACTGGGCCGGACGAACGCCCAGACGTCGCAGCACGTGGCGCAGCATGCGCGCGTCGGGCTTGGGGCGCAACTTGCCGAACTGCCGCATGTCCTCGACCGCGATCACGCCATCGAATTCGCGCAGCATGTCGAAGGCGCCGAGCACGCGCAGCGCGTAGGCGCGCGGCGCGTTGGTGAGCACGTACTTGCGCCCGGGAAGCCGGCGCAACGCGGCCCGCTGCGCCGCGTCGGCACGCAGCAGGCGCGCCAGGTCGGAGAAGCGGTGAGTCTCTTCCAGGAAATGCTCGGCGCGCACCCCGTGCTCGTGCATCAGGCCCAGCAGCGTGGCGCCGTAGCGACGCCAGAAATGCCGGCGCAGCTCGTCGGCGCGCTGCGCGTCCACCTGGAGATGGCGCTGGATGTAGGCGGTCATCTCCAGGTTCATGCGAGGAAACACCTGCCACGACGCATCGTGCAGGGTGTCGTCCATGTCGAACAGCCACACCGTGCGGCGTGGCGACTCGGCGCGGGCTCCGCGCATGCTCAATGCGAGCGGATCATGGTGCCGAAGGCCTGCTCGGTCAGGATCTCCAGCAGCATGGCGTGGGGAATGCGCCCGTCGATGATGTGCACCGAGTTCACCCCCGAGCGCGCGGCGTCCAGCGCCGAGGAGATCTTGGGCAGCATGCCGCCCGAGATGCTGCCGTCGGCGAACATCTCGTCGATCTCGCGCGCCGACAGGTCGGTGAGCAGCTCGCCCGCCTTGTTCAGCACCCCCGGCGTGTTGGTCAGCAGAACCAGCTTCTCGGCCTTGAGCACCTCGGCCAGCTTGCCGGCCACGACGTCGGCGTTGATGTTGAAGTTCTCGTTGTCCTCGCCGAAGCCCAGGGGCGAGATCACCGGGATGAACTGGTCGTCCTGCAGCGCCTTCACCACCGCGGGATCGATGGATTCGATCTCCCCCACCTGCCCCACGTCGTGTTCCACGTCGGGGTTGGCGCGGTCGCGCATGCGCAGCTTGCGCGCGCGGATCATGCCGCCGTCGCGCCCGGTCAGGCCCACTGCCTTGCCGCCGGCGAAATTGATCAGGCCCACGATGTCCTGCTGCACCTGGCCCGCCAGCACCCACTCGACCACCTCCATGGTCTCGGCATCGGTCACGCGCATGCCCTGGATGAAGGTGCCCTTCTTGCCGATCTTGGCCAGCGCCTCGTCGATCTGCGGGCCGCCGCCGTGCACGACCACCGGATTCATGCCCACCAGCTTGAGCAGCACCACGTCCTCGGCGAAATCCTGCTGCAGCGCCGGATCGGTCATCGCGTTGCCGCCGTACTTGATCACCAGGGTCTTGCCGTGGAACTTGCGGATGTAGGGCAACGCCTGGGCGAGGATCTCGGCCTTGTCGCGCGGGGAAATGTGGGCCAGGTCGGGTACGGCGGGTTCGGTCATGGCGAAAGGCACGGGGCCGAGGCAGGGGAAGGGAGAAGGTGGACAGGCGGGCGGGCCCGCAAGGCGCGTCGGCGGCGGACGCATACCCGCTGCGCAGTGCAAATTCTAGGGACAAGTGCCGACCCGGCGCACGCCCGCGCGAGCGCGCGGCCTTCGCGGGGCGCCTCGGTACACTGCAAGGCTCCCGCTCCCGCACGATGCTCCGACTTCCCCGCCCGCTGCAAACCGCGCTCCTGCACCCGCGGCTGAGCGCGTCCACGCTGCTCGCGCTGGTACTGGCCAGCGCGTTGCAGGCGCGCCTCGGCCCGGCGCGCGCGCTGCTGCTGTCCTTCGATCTGGCCAGCGCGGCCTACCTGGGCTCGATCGGCTGGATGATGGGCCACAGCGCGCCGCAGGCCCTGGCTCGACGGGCCGAGCGCCAGTTGCAGGGGCGCTGGGGGGTGCTCGTGTTCTCGCTGCTGGCCTCCGGGGTGGTGCTGCTGGCGCTGCGCCTGGAGCTGCATTCGGGGCACGGCGGACATCCGGGAGACCTGCCGCTGGCGGCAGCCAGCATCGTGCTGTCGTGGCTGTTCTTCAGCGTGGTGTTCGCCCAGGCCTATGCCCACGCGGACCACCTGGAACGCGCGCACGGGCGCCCGGCACTGCGCTTTCCCGACGACGCCACGCCCGACTACTGGGACTACCTGTACTTCTCCGTGGTGCTGAGCATGACCTTCCAGACCTCGGACGTGAACATCGCCGGCCGCGGCGTGCGTCACATCGTGCTGCTGCACAGCGTCGCCGCCTTCTTTTTCAACGTGTTCATCCTGGCTCTGACCGTCAACGTGGTCGCGGGCGCGCTCTGAACCGCGGGCGACCGGTCGCCCGCGGGCCCCTGCCCGGAGCCTGCTTGCTGACGTGGGTCAAGGACGCCGCGTGCGCCGCTTCCTAGGCTTGATGCAGGCGTCACCCTGGGTGGCGCGAGGAGGCGATGGCATGTCCGAACCCCGATTCGCCGATCGGCGCGACGCGGGCCGCGCACTGGCCGGCGCGCTGGAGGCGCTGGCCGGCACGCCCGACTTGCTTGTGCTGGGCCTGGCGCGCGGCGGCGTGCCCGTGGCCTTCGAGGTGGCGCGAAAACTCGGCGCCGAACTCGACGTGCTGGTGGTGCGCAAGCTCGGCCTGCCGCAGCAACCCGAGCTGGCCATGGGCGCCATCGGCGCCGGTGGCGTGCTGGAACTCAACCCCGAGCTGATCGTGCAGGCGCAGGTGAGCCAGGAGGCGCTGGACGCCGTGGTCCGGCGTGAACGCCTGGAGCTGCAGCGCCGCGAGACGGCCTACCGCGGCGATCGGCCGCCGCCGCGCCTGAAGGGGCGCTGCATCGTGCTGGTGGACGACGGCATCGCCACCGGCGCATCCATCCGCGCCGCGCTGGACGTGTTGCGCCGCGCGCAGCCGGCACGCATCGTGGTGGCCGCGCCGGTGGCCGCCGCGCAGGCCTTGCTGGAGCCGTCACTGGCGCGGTCCGAGGTGGTGACCCTGGCGCGGCCATGGAACCTCGGAGGCGTCGGACGCTTCTATGAAGATTTCGGGCAGACCGGCGACGACGAGGTGCGTCGACTCCTGGAGCGTTCGGCAAGCGCATCCCAGGCCCGGCACGCCGCCTCATGAAAGGAGATGAACATGCAAGTCCATGAGATATTCACCCGGGGAGCGGTTCATATCCCGCAAGAACGCAACCTGCAGGAAGCCGCACAACAGATGCTGCACCAACATGTGGGCGCGCTGATCGTCACCGATGGAGGCGCCGACAACCGGCTGCTGGGCATCGTCACCGACCGCGACATCGTGCTCAAGTCGGTGGCCGCCGGCTCCGCTCCGCGCACGACCCTGGTGGCCGAGGTCATGAGCACGGGGGTCGCCTCGGTGGGCGAGAACGACGACCTGATGGAAGCGATGCAGGCCATGTTCACCCACGGCGTGCGCCGCCTGGCCGTGACCGGCGCCGACGGTGCGGTGGTGGGCGTGGTGTCGCTGGACGACGTGATCGAGGCCATGGTGCGCGACTGGGTGCTGCTGGCCAGCATCGTGCGCGGCGGCCAGCAACGCGAGCGCTCGGGCAGCGTGCAATCGGCCCTGCACCCCTGACGGCGCGCGCCCGGAAACGGGGCTCGCGGCAGGTCGGGCAGGATTTTCGACCCTGCCCTACACTGAACCTGTCCCGTGCGTCGCCGTGTCCTAGCAGTGCTCCGGAACACGCTGGTGGGCGACGTCCGCGGCTGTGGCGCGTGGCCGGACGACCAGCGCGTCGCTTGGAGCCGACGTGCGTGGTCGTCCGCGGTGTGCCCGTACGGAGACCCCTGGCCATGCTTTCCAATCGTCTGCTGCAGCCTGCCGAACAGCGCCTGGCCGCGCTTCCGCTTTCCTGTGCCGTACAACTCCCCGGAGGCCGTCTCATCGGTCCGGCCGGGGCGCGACTGCGCCTGGTCGTGCGCGATATGCGCGCGCTGATGCACCTGGCGCAAGGAGCGATCGGCCGACTGGCCGAGGATTACGTGGAAGGACGCCTGGAGATCGAAGGCCGCCTGCGCGACCTGATGGCCGCGGCACCGGCGCTGCTGGGCAGCGACCCGACGGCGGCCGAGCAGGCCCCGCTGTCGCGCTGGGTGCAGCAATTGCGGCGCGGCCTGTGGGAGCGCACGCATCACAGCCGCGCGCGCGACGCCGCGCAGATCCAGCACCACTACGACATCAGCGACGACTTCTACGCGCTGTGGCTGGATCCGCGACGGGTGTATTCCTGCGCCTATTTCGCCGACGACTCGATGAGCCTGGCGCAGGCCCAGGAGGCCAAGCTGGACCACATCTGCCGCAAGCTGCAACTGCGCCCGGGCGAGCGCTTCATCGACATCGGCGCCGGCTGGGGCGGGCTGTTGCTGTGGGCGGCAGAGCATTACGGGGTGGACGCCACGGGCATCACGCTGTCGCGCAACCAGCACGCCTACGTGAACGAGATGATCCAGCGCAAGGGCCTGCAGGGGCGCGTGCGCATGCTGCTGCAGGACTACCGCGACGTCGACGAGACCCAGCCCTTCGACAAGGTGGCCTCGGTGGGCATGGTCGAGCATGTGGGGCGCCCCAACCTGCCGCTGTATTTCTCCAAGATTCGCAGCCTGCTGCGCCCGGGCGGCCTGGTGCTCAACCACGGCATCACCGCCGGGGGCACCGACAACCCCCAGCTCGCGGGCGGCATGGGGGATTTCATCGAAAAGTACATCTTCCCCGGCGGGCAACTGGTGCACGTGGGCGTGATGATGGACACGCTGGCGCGCGGCGGCCTGGAGCCGCTGGACGCCGAATGCCTGCGCCCCCACTATGCGCGCACGCTGTGGTGCTGGGTGGATGCCCTGGAATCGCGCCTCGACGAGGCCCAGCGCGTGCTGGGCGAGCACGCGGACCGGGTGCTGCGGGCCTACCGCCTGTACCTGGCAGGCTCGGCGATGGGCTTCGAGCAGGGCTGGATCTCGCTGTTCCAGATCCTCGGCTCGCGTCCCAATGGAGTGGTCGAGACCCGCGGCGAGGACACCCCCCGCATCCGCGCGGCGCAGAGCGACTACCCCTTCCGGCGCGACTACATGTACGCCCGTCCCGTCGCGGCCGCGCGGACCGACCGGCAAGCCGAAATCCTGCGCTGAAACCGGGACGGGCCGAACCTCACGGAGAGACGGCTCGGACTCGCCCAGGGAGTCGTTCATCGCCGGTGTCGAACGGCCCGGCCGGTGCTGGCAGAGCCAGGCAGGAACTCAGAACGAGCAAGGCCTTGGCGGTCAATGCTTGGCCTGCCAGTCGTCGCCCTGCTTGCGGTATTTCTGCTTCACCGCGGCCCAGGCCACCTTGAAGGCCAGGGTCTCGCGCTGTTCGCCGCGGTCGGCGTACTGGTCGAAGGCCGAGTTGAAGGCCTCGCGGAAAATGTCCTGCGCATGGCGAGGCAGATGGTCGCGCACGGCGGAGGGAAGCTCCAGGTTGCTGGCATAGGGCATCGCAGGCTCCGGCTGGGCGGCCACGTCGCGATGCTCGCGCCACGCCCGGCGTCGATGGAAACGTTTTGTAACGATGCTAGCGGGGGCCGCGGTCGGCGACAAGCCGAGCCCCGCCCGCGAGCATGGGCGCCCGCCAGGCGCGTGCCCTTCGGTGCTTCAACGGCCTGCTGGAGGGCCTTCAGGCGCCGTAGCCGCGCAGTTCCTGCTCCGCGATCGGGGGCACGGTCCAGGACACCTGGCGGCGCAACAGTTCGTCGAAAGCCTCCGCCCCCAGCGGCTTGCCGAAATGCCAGCCCTGGAAGGCGTCGCAACGGTGGCGGCGCAGGAATTCCAGTTGCGCCTCGGTCTCGACGCCCTCGGCCACCACCTCCAGCCCGAGGCCCTTGGCCATGGCCAGGATGGTCTGCACCACCATCGCGTCGTTGCGCACCTCGGGGAGGTTGCGCACGAAGGACTGGTCGATCTTCAACTGCTCCAGCGGAAGGCGGGTCAGGTACGACAGCGAGGAGCTTCCGGTGCCGAAGTCGTCCAGCGCGAATCCCACGCCGGCCTCCTGCAGCGCGTCCATCTTCGCCACCGCGTCGTCGATGTTGTCCAGCATCAGGCTCTCGGTGATCTCCAGCTTGAGCCACGAGGGCTCGACCCCGGAATCGCGCAGGCGCAGCAGCACCGAGTCGACGAAGTCCTCCTGGCGGAACTGGCGGGAGCTCACGTTGACGGCCAGGCGCATCGGGCGGTCGTGGCGTTCGACCCAGCGGCGAAGCTGAGCGCAGGCCATCTCGAGCACCCGCAGCCCCAGAGGCACGATGAGCCCGGTCTCCTCGGCCACGCCGATGAACACCCCGGGCGCGAGCAGCCCGCGCTGCGGATGGTTCCAGCGCACCAGCGCCTCGGCGCCGATCAGATAGCCGGCATCGTCCACCTGCGGCTGGTAGTGCAGCAGCAGCTCGCCGCGCTCCAGTCCGGCGCGCAGGTCGGTCTCCAGCGCGTTGCGGGCGTTGAGCTCGGTCTGCATCTGCGGCTCGAAGAAGCGCACGCTGTTGCGCCCGGCGTTCTTGGCCCGGTACATGGCCAGGTCGGCGTGGCGCAGCACCGATTCCATCGTGGCGTCCCGGCCCCGGAACAGGGTGATGCCGATGCTGGCGGTGCAGTACAGCGACTGGGTTCCGAGGTCATAGCGTCGTGCCAGGGCCTCGCGCAATGCCTCGCCCACCCGCTCGGCGTGACGTCCCGCGACGATGGGGTCGCTGCCCAGATCCTCCAGCAGCACGACGAATTCATCGCCGCCGAAGCGCGCCAGGGTGTCGCCGGCCCGCAGCGCCGAGCGCATGCGCCCGGAGGCCTGCAGCAGCAGTTCGTCGCCGAAGTTATGGCCCAGCGAGTCGTTGACCTTCTTGAAATGATCCAGATCCAGCAGGAGCACCGCGGCGTGCTCCTCGTTGCGCCGGCTGGCCGCCAGCGCATGCTCGATGCGGTCGTGCAGCAGGCGCCGGTTGGGCAGATCGGTCAGGGGGTCGAAATAGGCCAGGCGGTGGATCTCGCGCTGGGCTTCCTTCTCGCGGCTGATGTCGGACAGGGTGCCGACGTAATGGGTGACCTCGCCGGCCCCGTTGCGCACGGCCGAAAAGGTCATCCAGGCGCTGTACAGGGAGCCGTCGCGACGGCGGTTGACCACCTCGCCCTGCCAGTAGCCTTCCTCGCGGATCAGGCGCCACACGCGCCTGCGCAACGCGTCGTCGCCGCCGGTGGACAGCACCACCGTGCTCGACTCCTCGCAGGCCTGCTTCTGCGTGTGCCCGGTGATCGCCGTGAAAGCCTGGTTGACGCGCTGGATGTTGCCCGCCGCGTCCAGCACCACCAGTCCCTCCTGGGATTCGAAGGCGATGGAACTGATGCGCAGTTCGTCCTCGGCGAGCTTGCGCTCGGTGATGTCGACCACGCTGAGCACCCATTGCGCGGGGGCTCCGACCTCGTCGCCCGCGGCCAGTTCGGCGATGTCGCATTCGGCCCAGAACCACTGGCCGTCGGCGGCCTGCAGGCGAAGCTGCAACGGCACCGCATCGGCGGCGACCGCGTGAGCGCGACGCCGCGCCAGCGCAGGCAGGTCCTGCTCGTGCACGATGCCGTCCAGGCTGCGCGCGACCACCTCTCCCAGCATCCGATGCGCCTGGCGGTTGCACTGCAGCACCATTCCGCTGTCGCGATCCACGCCGAGCAGGCCGCAGGGCGTGCTGTCGAACAGCGAACGGAACTTGTGTTCGGAGGCCGCCAGCGCGGCGTGCGCCTGTTGCAGCTCCCGGCGGTCGCTCGCCTCCTGCAGCGCACGGGCCAGGGCCTCGGGAATGCGCGCGACCGCGTCCTTGGCGACGAAGTCGGTGAGCCCGGCGCGCAGCAGTTCCACCGCCCGCTCCTCGCCGATGGAACCCGACACCAGCAGCACCGGCACCAGCGGGTCTGCCGCGCGCACCATGCGCACGATGCGCGAGATGTCCATGCCCGGCAGGTGGTAGTCGGTGAGCACCGCGTCCCAGGGCTCGCGCAGCGCCTGCTCCAGCGCCTGGTCATCCTCGACGTGACGGCAGCGCCCGAGCACTCCGCGCCGTTCCAGCTGACGGCGCAGCAACAGGTAGTCGGCCTGGCTGTCCTCGATGATCAGCACGTCGAACAACGGCTTCATCGCGCACGCTCCAGCGCGTGCTCACGCTCTCCCGCGCACGCCGCGCGCCGGACCTCCCCGGCCGCAACCGCCTTGTTGTTGTGTTGGTCCATCCTGTTCCAGGCCCGCAACGAATCGCACCCAAACGGCAAGACGGCGCAACACCCGGACAGGCATGCGCCAATGGATCCTTGGTTGATGGCCACAACTGTATCCGACTCCGGTGACCCCCAC
>JAKBNS010000242.1 GCA_021830925.1 Pseudomonadota bacterium
CCAGCCTCGCAGCCCTCTTCGCCGCCCCCTGTCCGGCCCCTTGCTCGCGCGTCATGACCCACTTCGACTGGCACAACCCCTATCCGAGCACCCGCACGCCGGTGTTCGCCCGCAACGTGGTGTCCACCTCGCATCCGCTGGCCGCGCAGGCCGGGCTGCGCATGCTGTGGCGGGGCGGCAATGCGATCGACGCGGCCATCGCCGCCGCCGCCGCGATCACCGTCGTCGAGCCGGTGTCCTGCGGCCTGGGCAGCGATGCCTTCGCGCTGGTGTGGGATGGCGCTCGCCTGCACGGCTTGAATGCTTCCGGAACCGCGCCGGCGGCGTGGAGCCTGGACTATTTCCGCAAGCGCTACGGCGAGCGGGACGGCGGGGTCCGGCGTCCCATGCGCGGCTGGGATACCGTGACCGTGCCGGGGGTCGTCGCCGGCTGGGAAGCCCTGCACGCCAAGTTCGGCTCGCTGCCCTTCGCAGACCTCATGGCGCCGGCCATCGACATCGCCGAGCGCGGCTACGCGGTCTCGCCCATCGTGGCGCACAAATGGAAGGCGGCCATCGCCGACCTGCGCGAGCAGCCGGGCTTCTCGGCCGCATTCATGCCCGGCGGGCGCGCGCCGGAGGTGGGCGAGCACCTGCGGCTGCCGGGACACGCGCGCAGCCTGCGCATGCTGGCCGAGCAGGGACCGCGCGGCTTCTACGAAGGCGAGATCGCCGAGCGCATCGCGGCCTTCTCGCGCGCATGCGACGGCGCCATGACCCTGCAGGACCTGCGGGGCTACCAGGCGCAGTGGGTGGAGCCCATCGCCAAGGACTACCGCGGCTACACGGTGCACGAGATCGGGCCCAACGGGCAGGGTATCGCGGCGCTGATCGCGCTGGGCATCCTGGGGCAGTTCGACCTGGCCTCGCTGCCGCGCGACGGGGTGGAGTCGCAGCATCTGCAGATCGAGGCGATGAAACTGGCCTTCGCCGACGTGTACCGCTACGTGGCCGATCCGCGCGCCATGGAGCTGAGCCCGGCCGAGATGCTCGACGACGCCTACCTGAAGTCGCGCGCCAGGCTGATCGACCCGAATCGCGCGACCCATTTCGGCTTCGGCATGCCGCGTGCCGGCGGCACCATCTACCTGAGCGCCGCCGACGAACAGGGTCGCATGATCAGTTTCATCCAGTCCAACTACATGGGATTCGGCTCCGGCGTGGTCGTGCCGGACATGGGCATCTCGCTGCAGAACCGCGGCTACGGTTTTTCCATGGATCCCGCGTCGCCCAACGTCGTGGCGCCGGGCAAGCGGCCTTTCCACACCATCATTCCCGCCTTCCTCACCCGCGAGGAGCAGGGCCGGCGCCGGGCGGTGATGAGCTTCGGGGTCATGGGCGGCGACATGCAGCCGCAGGGCCACCTGCAGACCCTCGTGCGCATGCTCGACTACGGCCAGCAGCCGCAGGCGGCCTGCGATGCCCCGCGCTGGAAGGTCAACCGCGACTTCAGCATCGACGTGGAGCCCACGCTGGATGCCGGCTGCGTGCGCGAACTGGTGGCGCGCGGGCATGTCATCCAGTCCATCGAGGACCCCTACATGGACTTCGGCTCCGGCCAGTTCATCTGGCGCCTCGAGGAGGGCAACGCGGAGCGGGGCTACGTGGCGGCCAGCGATTCCCGGCGCGACGGACTCGCCGCGGGGTACTGAACCGGCACTCCGGGGCGGATGGAGCCCGCGCCCGGCCCGCGCTGGGGTCTAATACGGGTTTCGGGCTGCGGCGCGGGCCCGCCTCCACCTCCGTAGCCTCGAATCGATGAAAGCCGCCTCCAGGACCCACCGCATCCTCGTCGTGCTGGCCGTGATCGTGGCCCTGCTCGCGCTGGGCAACCCCGGTCTGGACGATTTCGCCGCCTATGCGCGCAACAAGCTCGAGGACGCGCCGGGCGCGGTCGGCTTCCTCGCCGGACTGCTGCCGGGGCTGACCCGCTCGTACGTGCTGTCCAACACGCGGCGCAGCAATTTCGGCCTGTTCTCCATCTATCGCATCGACCCGGGCGATCCGCGGTCGGTGCCGGTGTTGGGCATCGCCTGGCATTTCCTTCCCCTGGGGCGTTCGCTGTCGCAACCGTCGCCCCCGCCGCGAGGGTCGGAGCCGCGCGAAGGCTCGTCGGGAGTCTGAGCCCCCGACCCGGCGCGGGCTCAGGCCTATCGGGCGTAGAAGCGCAACTGGTCGCGACCGGCTCCCTTGGCCTCGTACATGGCCTGGTCGGCGCGGCGCAGCAGGCCCTGGGTGCCCTGGGCATCGCCCGGACACACGGCGACGCCGACACTGGCTGATATGACGGCCACGGCGCCGTCGGGCAGCGCGATGGGCGCGCGCAGGCGCTCGAGCAGGCGTCCCAGGGTGTCGCGCACGACCACCGCATCGGGCAGGTGGGTGAGCACGACAACGAACTCGTCGCCCCCCAGGCGGGCCACGATGTCATTGCCCCGCACGCTTTCCTGCAGGCGTTCGGCCACCACTTCCAGCACCCGATCGCCGGCATCGTGGCCGTGGGCGTCGTTGATGGGCTTGAAACGGTCGAGGTCGACGAAACACACGGCCAGTTCGTTGTTCAGGCGCCGCCGGGTCGCGAGCTCGCGTTCGAGCAGTTGGAGCAGCAACGCACGATTGGGCAGGCCGGTCAGCGCGTCGTGGTAGGCCAGCGCCTCGATGCGCTGTTCGCGCATCTTCAACGCGGTGATGTCCAGCATCATCCACAGGGATTCGTCGCGCTGCGCGGTCAGCATGGTGCCGCTGATGTCCACCCACACCGTATCGCCGGATTTCTTCACCATGCGCGCCTGGGCCCGATAGGTGCCGCCCGCCTGCAGCACCTTGTAGGCGTCGCGCCCGAGCGCCAGGTACGACTCCGCATCGGGATACAGGATGCGCGAGGACTTGCCGAGAAGTTCCCCGGGTTCGTAGCCGAACATGCGCTCGAAGGCCGAGTTCGCCCACACGGTGTCGCGCCTGCGGATCTTGATGATGCCCACCAGGTCGCTGTGCAGCATCGCATGCTGTTCGCGCACCACGCCCTCGAGCGCCTGGCGCGCCTCGGTCAGCTCGGTGACCTCGCGGCCCACGCTCTGCACCTCCAGCAGGCGCCGCGCGGAGTCGTGGAAGGCGTGGTCGACGAAGTCGATCCAGTGCACCTCGCCGTCGACGTCGAGCACGCGGCAGTCGAAGCGCACGCTGGGCTTGGCCGGGCTCAGGGTCGCCAGGCGATCGAGCACGCGTGCAAGGTCTTCCGGATGCACCGCCCGGCGCCACCGGCCAGGACGGCCGGGCCGCGCGGCCTCGCCGAACAGGCGCTGCGCCGTGTCGTTGGCGAACAGCACGGCTCCGCGTGCGTCGAAGCGCAGCACCACGTCGCTCTGGTCGTTCACCATGGCCTTCCAGCGCGCATCGCTCAATTCCATCCGGGCCAGCGCCTCGCCCAGTCGGCGATGGCCGTTCTGCAAGGTGCGCATGACCAGCGCGATGATCAGCGAGGAACCGACGAAGGACAGCGCAACCAAGGCGCTGGTGGGCGTCAGCGCCCAGCCCCAGTACGGCGGGTAGAAGATGTACAGGCCGCAGACCGCGCTCAACACCAGGACCCACAAGCCAGGCCCGGTTCCGCATAGATAAAAGACAAGCACAATCGCCGGATAGAACGTGATAAATCCGGCGCGTTGGTCAACAGGCAGAACCGCGAAGCGCAGGGCCAATGCTGCGAGGAAGACCGCGCTGGCCGTCGCATAGCGAGTCGGCGCGGCGCGCTCGGCGAGGGTGAGGCGTCGCAAGGGCATGGTGTCGGGTGCGGGGTCCGGCGACCCCAGGCTTCCATGTTGCCACGAGGGTACCCGCAAACGCATGCGGGATTGCGTGCTGGTGTCCGAGCGTCGGCTCAGGCCCAGGCCTGCGGCAGCAGGCGCAGCGCCAGGAACCACATGGTGGTTCCGGTCAGCAGGTCCAGCACCTGCCAGGCCCTGGCCCGCGCGAACCACGGCGCCAGCCAGCGCGCCCCGAAGCCCAGCAGGCCGAACCACAGCAGGCTGCCCGTGCCGGCGCCCGCGAGGAACACCAGACGCAGCGGGCCCGGTTGCCGCGCACCGACGTTGCCCACCAGCAGCACCGTGTCCAGGTAGACATGCGGATTGAGCAGCGTGAAGGCGGTCGCCTGGGCCAGGGTCGCGCGCAGTCCGCGTGCGCGGGGTGCCTGGGAGGCCAGCAGGGCTTCGGGTCGCAGCGAGCGCCACAGCGCGCGCGAGCCGTAGCCGGCCAGGAACAGCGCGCCGACCAGCGCGAGTGCACGCCCCAGCCAGCTGCCGCGGCCCACGGCCTCGGCCATGCCGGCCACGCCCAGGCCCATCAGGCCCACGTCGGCCAGCACGCACAGGCTCACCACCGGGGCCACGTACTCGCGCCGCAGTCCCTGGCGCAGCACGAAGGCGTTCTGCGCGCCGATGGCCACGATCAGGCTCAGGCTCAGGCCCAGGCCCTGCAGCAGTGCGTCCAGGGCAGCCGGCGGCGCAGGCGAGAAGGTCATGACTGCGAGCTTGCCTGTGCGCGAGGACGAAGGCAAGCACGGCGAGCGTCGTATGCTGGGCTCGCCCGCGAACGCCCTGCCAACCCTGCCATGTCCGCCGTCGTGCTCGAGTCGGTCCTGAGTTGCCCCCATTGCGGCTTCGCCAGTCGCGAGAACATGCCGGTGGACGCCTGCCGCTTTTTCCACGAATGCCCCGCATGCGCCACGGTGTTCGCTCCGCTGCCCGGAGACTGTTGCGTGTTCTGCTCCTACGGTTCGGTGCCCTGTCCCCCGGTGCAGCAGCGGCGTGTCGCGGCGGGGCCCGAAGCCCGCGAACCGGGGGCTGCCTGCTGCTGAGCGGGGGCGCGCTCAGGGCATCTGGAACTGCAGGTAGGCGCGGTTGATGTTCTTGCGATTGAGTTCCCCGGCGTTGGCCAGCTCCCGGAAGGTCCGCGGAGTGGCAGCGTCGATGCGCGTGACGGCCTGTTCCAGATCCTCCATGTTCTCGGCCGCGGGTCGGGCCTGGCCGACCAGCCAGTCCAGGTAGTCGCCGGTCTGCGCACGCGCCTGCTCCAGCGAGCACGGGCGCCCGTGACCGGGCACGATCACCCGCGGATGCAAGGTCGAGGCGAAGGCATGGAAACTGCGCGCCCACTGGTCGACGCGACTGCCGTTGTCCAGCACGCCGAGCATGCGATCGGCGAACACCAGATCCCCCGCGAAGGCCACGCGCTGCTCGGGTAGCCACACGATCGCATCCCCGGGAAAATGGCCGGGTCCGAAGCGTCGCAGTTCGAGGCTCACGCCGCCCAGCACCAGCCGGGCCTCGTCGCCCGCGAGCGGGTCGGGGCTGCTCAGCGGGGACGGGGGAGCGCCTCCCGCCGCGCCAGCCTGCGCCAGCGCCTGCACTTCCTGGGCGCCCAAGGCGTGCTGCTCGCCGACGGTGGCCTGCAGGGCGAGGATCTTCGCGCCCCGCGCCGCGAACCACGCATTGCCCAGCCAGCGGTGGTCCTGGCTTCCGGTGTTGATCACCCAGCGCACCGGCAGCCTGGTCACGCCGCGCAGCGCCTGCGCGATCAGCTGCGCACCGGCGTCGCCCGCGCCGCTGTCGATCAGGATCACACCCTCGGGCGTGAGCACGGCCCCGAAGGTGGCGTTGTCGCCCGCATTGGCCTGGTCGCGCTGGCCCAAGGGGCCGACCAGTGCGTAGACCCCGGCGCTCACGGGCACGACGTCGAGCACCGCGCCGTGGGCCGCCAGGCCTGTCGCCAGCAGGGCCAGCGACAGGGCGATTTTCAGCAGGGTCCGCACCATGGTCGCTTGCTCCGTGTGGCGCCGGCTACTGCAGCTTGTAGGCCGCGTGGCAGGCCACGCAGGTCTGCATCATGCGACCGAAGACCATCTGCGGCTTGTGCCAGTCCCCGGTGGCGGTCGCGTCCTGTGCCGCCACGATGAATTCGCCGGCCTGCATGTGCAGGCGTGCGCCCAGCTCGCGCATGCCCGGCGGCATGTAACGCGCTTCCTGTTCGGCCTGGTCGCCGTGCATGGACGACATGCCCAGGGTCATCGAGGCCACGCGCGCCGCGTCGTCGAAACGACCCTGCGCCATCGCCTGCTGGATCTCGGCCAGGCCCTGCAGATGCATGCGCATGGTCGCCAGCACCTCGCGCCGCAATTCAGGCGGGAAGCGAACCTCGGCGCGGCCGTCGACCCGCGCGGTGGCGGCGGAGTCAGGGGCCGAGGCGGGCGCCGGCATGGCGCCCGGGTGCATGGACATGTCATGCGCGGCGGCGCTGCTCAGCGCGAGGGCGAACAGCAGGGCGGCCGGCACGGCGGCCCTCAGACCTTGTTTCACGGCGGTTTCCTGGGTTTCGGTGGCCAGAGCTTACATACAGGGGGAGGCGTGAACATATGATCGCGATCATGTTTTCGGCTGGATCCCGCGGTCTGCGTCGATCCGGGCCGCCACCGTCCGTTTCCATGCCCGAGCTCCCCTTGTCGATTCCCCATGGCCTGGCAGCAGACTTGCCCGAGAAGCTGCGAGCGCTCGGAGTGCGCGCTGAACTGCGCGCGGGGGAAAGCTTGTTTCTCGGCGGCACCGAGCCGACCCGGGTGTACTGGGTGGAATCCGGCGAGATCGTGCTGCAGCGCCTTTCGCGCCAGGGGCAGGCGCTGATCCTGCAACGCGTGCGCGAAGGCTTCGTCGCGGAGGCCAGCTTGCAGGCGTCGCGCTATCACTGCGACGCGCTGGCGGCGCGCCCGTCGGTGGTCTTGGGCTTTGCGCGCGCACGCCTGCTGCGGGTGCTGGAGGAGACTCCCGGGCTGGCGCTCTGGTGGGCCGCCCGCCTGGCCGGGCAGTTGCGCGCGGCGCGCCTGCGCTGCGAGCGCCTGAGCCTGAAGGGGGCGGAGGCGCGCATCGTGCACGCAGTGGAGACCGAGGGCGTGGACGGCGTGCTGGTGCTGCCGTCCACGCGCCGCGCCTGGGCGGCGGAGCTGGGCTTGACGCCCGAGGCCCTGTACCGCGCGCTCGCCCGCCTGCAACGCGACGGGGTGCTGGCCCTGCGCGGCGCGGAGCTTCGCTGCGACACTACGCCGACGCCAGCGCCACTGCGTCCGCGCCCGCCGGAATGCGCATCGGAGCCTGCGGGTCGGTCACCGCGCGCCACACCGCCTGCGCCACCGCGGCGGATTCGGTGAGCGGCGTCGAGGTGTCCCGGATCGACTCGAACACACGCCGCTGGAACTCGACGTAGGCGGCGGGCGGCGCCTCGGCCATCAGGCGCCGGGCGTTGTCGCCGAATCGCGTGTCCAGGCAGCGCCCGGGCAACACCAGGCGCAGGCGCACGCCGAAGGGCTCCAGTTCCAGGGCCAGGGATTCGGTGAAGGCGTTCACCGCCGCCTTGCTGGCCGTGTAGACCGACAGCAGCGGCAGCGGCCTGAGGGTGACGGTGGAGGTGACGTTGACCACGATCCCGGAGCCGCGCTCGCGCATCGGTGCGAGCACGGCCTGGGTCATCGCGATGGTGCCGAGCAGGTTGGTTTCGACCACCTCCCGGATGCTCGATTGCGCGAGGCCTTCCAGCGGCGCCGCGAGCCCGATGCCGGCGTTGTTGACCAGGGCATCGATGGGGCCCGCCTGCTCCAGGCAGCGCTGGATGCTCGATGCGTCGGTCACGTCCAGCGCGAGCACGCGCAGGCGCCCGGAGGCGGGCAGCAGGTCCTGGCGCGGCGTGCGCATGGTGGCGATCACGCGCCAGCCCCTGTCGAGGAACAGGCGGGCGGTGTCGAGGCCGAAGCCGGAGGAGCAGCCGGTGATCAGGATGGTGGATGCATCGGACATGAGGTGGCGTTCCAATGGGTTGAACAGGATTGCACTGTAGGCCTCCGAAGCAGGACTTCCTACAATGAAAAGTCCGGAAATTTGTCGAGAACGTCCAGGGATGATCGACCCGCTGTCCGAAGTCGTCGCGTTGCTCCAGCCCGGCGCGCCCCTGTCCAAGCAGGTCGTCGCGTCGGCCCCCTGGGCCGTGCGCCGCAGCGAGACGGGGCGTCCCTTCTACATGGTGGTGCTCGAAGGCGCCTGCCGCCTGCGCGTGGACGGGCAGACCCGAAGCGGTCTCATCACCCTGCGCGAAGGCGACTTCGTGCTCATTCCCGCAGCGCGCGCCTTCGCGACATCCAGCGTGGACAGCGAGCCCCCGGGCGAGGGCGAGAACGTGGATACGCCGATCACACCGATGCCGGGCGGCGCGCGCATAGGCGATCCTCGCGCGCGGGTGGACACGCGCCTGCAGGTGGGGCACTGCGTGTTCGGCTCGCCCGACGCGCAGATGCTGGTGTCCTTGCTTCCGGCCTGGGTGCACGTGCGTGGCGACCCCAGGCTGCGCACCTTGAGCCAGCTGGTGGCCGAGGAGTCGCGTGCCCAGCGTCCCGCGCGCGAGCTCGTGCTGAGCCGCCTGCTCGAAGTGTTGCTGATCGAGGCCCTGCGATCCAATGGGGGCGGGCAGGCCTCGCCCGGGCTGGTGCGCGGCCTGGCCGATCCCAGGCTGGCGGTGGCCCTGCGCGCGCTGCACGAACGCCCGGGCGCTTCGTGGACGGTGGCGCGGCTGGCGCGCGCCGCCGCGATGTCGCGCTCGGCCTTCCACGATCGCTTCGGCCGGGAGGTCGGGCTGGCTCCGATGGAGTACGTGCTGGCCTGGCGCATGGCGCTGGCCAGACAGATGCTGGGCCAGGGACGCGCGAGCATCGCCGAGATCGCCGAGCACGTCGGCTATGCCTCGGTCGGGACCTTCGGCGTGGCCTTCACCCGCCACGTCGGACTGGCGCCGGGACGCTACGCCCGCAGCGTCAGGCGTGAAGCAGGCGCCCGCCCGCGAAGGACCAGTTCTCCCACTGGGTCTCCTTGAAGCACACCATGACCTTCTCGGGTTCGATGCCGAGTTCCCGCAGGCGCCGCATCAGGTCCGCCAGCAACGCTCGCTTGACGCGAACGCTGCGCCCCACCGACCACAGTACCTCGACCAGCATGGTGTCGTCGTCGCGCGCCACTTGCGCGTCCGGATAGCGCGCATCGATGCGCAGGTCCTGGGCGTCGAGTTCCAGCACGCGCTGGAAGCGGTCGGCCTCGGGCACGCCGCTTGCCACGAGGGCGGCGTGCACTGCATCGAGCACGGCGGTCTTGAACCCCGCGGGGCGGGGCTTGCGGTACAGGGTCACGGTGACGAGGGGCATGATGCTCTCCTGGTTCAGGTCCGATCCGGCGCGGGTTGCGCCGGCGTGCGGCTCCAATGCTCTTCCTGGCTGATGCCGCCGTAGCCGTAGGCCGCGGCGCGACAGTCGATCACGTGCACGTTCGAGTGCGGGTGGATGTCTCCGAACAGCCTCGACAGCAGGGCGAAGGCCTCGCGCTGGAAGCGCTGCTTCTCGGCGCGGGTGTTGGTCTCGTCGGTGACGGTGACTTCCAGGCGGAAGGCATGCCGCCCGGTATCGGCCAGGCGCCGGCCGGCGATGAACCAATGCGCCGGATCGGCGGGCCGCAGCAGCACCGAGGTACGCAGCGGATCCTTGCGCAGCACGGCGCAGACCAGGTCGGCGAGCTCGGACGCAAGGCGCGCGGCAAGCGCCGCATCGGCCGGCGCGGTGTATTGCAGTGTGACGAAGGGCATGACGGTTCGGGTTTGGAGCAGGACCTCCGCAGCCTAGGCGCGGTCGAAGCCACGGAAAAGCGGGAAAATGTGCTTCCATCCATCGGAAAACCCGTTGGATGATCCGGATGGATGAGTCATGCGTACCTTCGACCCCGAATGCCTGCGCGCCCTGGTCGCCGTGGCGCACAGCGGAAGCCTCAGCGCGGCGGCGCAGCGTCTGTACCGTTCGCAATCGGCGGTGAGTGAACAGATCCGCAAGCTGGAACTGGCCTGCTCGGCCACCTTGTTCCTGCGCAGCAAGCGCGGCGCCGAGCTCACCCCCGCAGGGCGCAAGCTGCTGGGCCATGCCCAGGAAATCCTCGATGCCCACGAGCGCGCCGTCCGGTCGATGCAGGGCGTGGATCTGGCGGGCAGCCTGAGCATCGCCGTGACGGATTATTTCCACCCGTCGGGAATCGCCGCCCTGCTGCGTCGCCTGCGCACGAGCCACCCGCGGCTGCAACTGCACGTGGCCGTGCGCAAGAGCGCCAGCATCGAGGACGAGGCGGACGACGAGGCCTACGACATCGGGCTGTCCATGCGCATCCTGGAGCGCGGAGCCACGCGCCGCACGCCGTCCGGCGTGCAGCGCGTGGCCTTGTTTCGCGAACCCATGGCCTGGGTGGCCGACCCCTCGCTGCGCATCGCCGCCGGCGGGGCGGTGCCGCTGGTCGTGCTTCCGGCGTCCTGCGCGGTGCACCGTTTCGTCGCGCGCGCGCTTGCCGCGCGGGGCATCGAGCACTATGTCGCGCATCGCGCCTCCGGCGTGGCCGGGCTGCAGTTGGCGATCGGCGCCGGACTCGGCCTTTCCTGCCTGAATGCCAGCGCACTGCCGGCCGGGCTGAGGCCGCTGCGGTCCATCGCGGGCATGCGCCTGCCGAGCCTGCCGCAGGTGGAGTTCGCGATGCTGGTGCCGCCGGCCGCGCGGTCGACCCTGGTCGACGAGGTGGTTCCGATGCTGGCGCAGGTCCTGCGTGCCGCGGTGCCCGCGCCGGCAGACGCGGCCGATGGCGGGGTGGAACGGCCCGCGGGGCAGGCCCACGCGTCATGATCCGCTACCGCGTATTGCTCCGCGGCGGCAGTCCCGTCGACGCCAGCATGCCCGCGCTCGGCCGCGCCGGCAGGTAGAACACCTCGCTGTCCTTCGCGGCGAAGGAGCGCATGCCCCGGCCCAGGCCGGAGGCGACGAAATCGGCCAGACTCTCGCGAGCGACCCAGATGGCCAGCGGGCGGTCCTCGGCGCGGCTGCGCAGAACCGCCGCGGGGCCGACGCAGGCCCGCGCCGCCGGGTCGGCCGCGCAGCCGAAGCGCAGGTCGCTGCTGAGGCTGTCGATCACCCGCAGCTGGCGCGCGCCATAGAGAAGCAGCGAGGCGTCGTGGTCCTCGAAGCTGCGCCACGAGTACACGGTCGTGTCCGCGGGCATGCGTGCGTACAGGCGCCGGGCGACGTCGCGTTGCGACACGTCGGCGGTCTTGGCCACGCTGAGCCGGTCGCTGAAGCCGGCCATGGACAGGCCGAGCAGCCCGAACAGTAGCAAGGCCGCACCGCCGCGTCCGCGCAGTTGCAGCGCGCCGGCCAGCAGCGCCGCGGCCGACAGTCCGGCGAGCAATTGGCGCAGTGGATCGAGTTCGGCGGGGGGCAGGCCCGAGCGCAGCATCGGGGCCTGCAGCACCGCGCTCCAGCTCAGCGCCAGCGCGGCCAGGGCGCAGATTCCGAAGCCGAGCATGCCCACGCCGATGCCGGTCTGCAGGCGCGGGCAGGAGGTGGCCCGCTGGGCCGTCTGCAGACGCACGCCCAGCCACCAGGCGAGCAGCGGGATCGTGGGCAGCAGGTAGTACGCCCCCTTGTCCCCGGCGGCCGAGAAGAACACGATCCACACCACCGCCGCGTTGCGTGCCATGCGCGCGGTGAACTCCGCCGTGCCGTGCCCGCGCAGCCTCGGCGCGAGCAGCGCGGTGGCCGCCATGACGCCGATCCACTGGAAGAAGCCGATCAGCAGCTTGGGTCCGTAGTACCACCAGGGCCCGGTGTGGAAGTCCCGCGGAACCCGGGTACCCAGGAATCGCATGACGGTCTCGTTGACGAAGTAGAACCAGGCGAAACCGGGCAGTTGCAGGCTCGCCGCCAGGTGCCAGGGCACGACGACCAGCAGGTAAAGCGCCACGGCCCAGGGATCGAGCACGAAGCGCAGCAGTTCGCCGCGGGCGCGTCCCTGCGGCGCCAGCGCGATCTGCGACGCGCCCACCAGCCCCAGCAGAGCCAGGGGCATGGGCCCCTTGGCCAGCGTGGCCAGGCCCACCGCGACGGCCGCCGCGCGCAGCCACGATCGCCGGCGTCGATCCAGTGCCAGTTGCACGAAGGCGAAGGCGGCGAGCCAGAACAGTCCCATCAGGGGATCGAACAACACCGTGCGGCTCACGAGCAGGAAGCCCAGGCTGGTGGTCGTGACCAGCGCGGCGAAGCGCCCGGCCAGCGGCGCCCCGGTGGAGCGCCCCAGTGCGATGCAGCCCACGCCGGTCAGCCAGCCCGCCAGGGCGTCCGGCAGCCGCGCCTGCCAGGCGCCGACGCCGAAGGCCTTGAAGGTCAGGGCCATGAGCCAGTACAGCAGCGGCGGCTTCTCGATGTAGGGAACGCCATCGAGATGGGGGATGATCCACGAACCCCCGTGCGCCATCGCCGCGGCGATGGCCGCGTACAGGGCCTCGTCGGTATCCCGGATGGGTCCGATGCCCAGGCCGTGGAACATGCACAGCGCGGTCAGCGCGAGCAGCGCGACGTCGATGCCCAGGCCGGGCTCCGCCGCGACGGACGCCCAGGCCGCGGGGGGGCGGCGGGTGAGGCCGGTAGGCGCGGTCACGCCGCGCGCAGCCATTGCTCGGCCTGAGCCGCGCTCAGCGGCCTGCCGTACCAGTAACCCTGCCCGAAGTCGAAGCCCATCTCATGGGTGAGCGCGGCCTGTGCGGTCCGCTCGATGCCTTCGGCCACCACCTGCATGCGCAGACGATGCGCCATGTCGACCACGGAACAGGCGATGGTGCGATGGCGTTCGCTGTCCACCAGTGCCTGGGTCAGGGATCGGTCGAACTTGAGCGCGTGCACCGGCAACTGGCCGAGCATGGCCAGGTTGGAATAGCCCACCCCGAAATCATCCAGCGCGATGCGTACGCCGGCATCGGCCAGCAGCCGAAGCTGTCCGGCCGCGGCCTCGGGGTGCCGCACCATGACCCGCTCGGTGATTTCCACGGAGATCGCATCGGGGGGGAGGTCGATGTCCTGCAGGTGGCGCAGCCACAACTGCACCGTCGTGCGCGAACTCAACTGCAGGGGCGACACGTTGATCGCGACATGCACGGCGCGACCGCTGGTCGCGCGCAGGCGTCGGCACTCGGCGGCGGCGGCGCGGAACGCCCAGTCGCCGATTTCCAGGATCAGGCCGCTTCGCTCGGCGAGGTCGATGAAATGCTCCGGCGCGACGTCACCCAGCACGGGGTGACGCCAGCGCAGCAGGGCCTCGAAGCTGCTCGGGTCCGCGCCGCGCATGCGGTGGATGGGCTGGTAGGCCAGGCGCAGCTGGCCGCGGCGCAGCGCGAGGCGCAACTCATCCATCAGATCGGGTTGCGCGCCGCGCGCCGGGCGCAGGGCCCGGCGGCGCGGCTCCGCAGGGAGCGCGGTGGAATGCGACATCAATGGTCGCCTTGTTGCGACCCGTCGCCGCCGCCCTGGAAGTGGCTGGACTCGGACACCGTGGTCAGCGAGTTGTCCTGCATGTTCAGCACCACGTTGCCGCCGCCGCTGGTGGACACCACGATGGCGTGGGTGCCCATCACGTAGTAGGCGTTGCCGCTGTAGGTGGTCGGGCTGGACATGGCGCCGCCGGTCACCGTCAGGTTGATCGCCGGAGCCTCCAGGATGAAGGGGGCCGCCGGGCCGGTCGCTTCGCTCCAGACCACGGTGCTGCTCGGGGTGCCGGCACCCTGGGTCAGCGTGCTGACCGCGGGCATGCTGAAGGTGTATCCGTGGCCGTCGTCGCCGGAGATGTTGTTGAAGCTCGCCAGGTTCATGCTCCAGCCGCTGGTGCTGGGGGTGACGCAGGCAGCGAGTCCGCCCACCGAATCCGAATGTCCTCCGGCCGACAGGCCGTCGAGGTCGAAGCGCAGCGCGTACTGTCCGGTGGTGCAGCGCGCTCCGCCATCGTCCGAGCTGGCCTGGCTGAAGCCGTTCCAGGCGGGTGCCGCGGCGGCCGGCGCCAGCGCGGCGGCGAAGCTGGCGAGCAGCTGGCTGCCGGTGTTCACGCCGCCGCCCTGGATCACGTAGGCCTGCTGGCTGGACAGGTTGGTGGGCAGCGAGGCGATCTTGGCGCGCACCAGGTAGGAGTGGCCCGCGCCGTCCTTCAGGTCGAGGGTGAGCAGGTTGCCCACCAGGGTGCCGGAGACATTGCCGTCGCTGGACGTGACCTTGCCCGAGGCGTCGATGCTCACGCTCGGATCCATCACCACTTCGGCCGGGTTGGGGGTGCCCGTGCTGGCCACCGATCCGCTGCCGGTGTTCACGTCCCAGTTCACCGGGGTCTCGGCCACCAGTGCCTGCAACTGGTAGGTGCCGGGCACCACGCTTTGCACGTTGGCGTCGATCACGTCGCCCAGGTCGAGTTCGGGGGCGAAGTCCGGGTCGGCCAGGATGGCGACCTGCAGGGCCGGCAGCTGCGCGCAGCTGCCGCCGAGCACCGCGGCGGCGGTGGCCAGCGCCGTGGAGGGGCTGGCCGCGGAGCTCAGTGTGGCGCCGGCCGCGATCTGGCTCGCCAGGTCGGTGGTCGAGCTCACGCTGATCTGCGGCGTGCAGTAGTTGTCGCCCACGGCCTTCACGGCCGCGGCGATGGCCAGGATGTCGTTGCGGTAGGTCGCGATGGTGCTGGCATACGTCGCGGGGCCCAGCGTGGCGTAGCTGCCGCCGTGGGTCTGCGCATACACCGCCAGCGCGGCCGTGCTCACCGGACTGACGTCCAGGTCGGGCAGGTTGATGGTGCTGAGGGTGCCGATGCTGGCCAGAACGTCGGACTGGCCCAGGTAGCTGGTGAGTTCCAGCGGGGTGGACCCGGCGCTTCGACCCACCGCGGCGGCGTTGGCGAAGATGGGCACGCTGCCGCTGGGCAGGGTCACGCTGAGGGTGAACGAGCCCTGCGCGTTGGCGGTGGCCGTGCCGATCACGCTGCCGCCGTCGGCCAGCGGGGCGCCGGAGGTGATGGTCACGCTGGCGCCGGGCATCGGCGCATCGATGGCCGCGCCGCTGAGGGAGACGCCGCCGGGGCCGGACCCGCCGCCGCCGCCGCCGCAGGCGGCCAGGGCCAGCGCGACCGCCGCCGCCGCGGGCAGCATCGCAAAACGCAGATGACGGGAGGAAAGTCGCTTGTGCATGGTGATGCTCCTGGTGATCGCTTGCGCGGGACGAGGCCGACCGCACCGACGAGTGTGCCGCGGGCCGTTTCGTGGACGCAATCATAAATGGGAAAATTTCCCAGTCAATGCCTGTTGCGTTAGAATTCACGGCATGACGGCGGTTTCAGCCGCGCATGCCGCAGCGCCATGGGACGTTCCACCAACCCTCTGCCTTCGAATTCGCCAGCCAGGCCGCAACCGGCGCGTGAGACGCTGGAGGCCTGGGAGCGCGTGCAGGCGCCGTTGTGCCGGCTGCTGCTGGACGCCGGCGTCGACTACAAGCAGGCGGTGCTGGCGCTCAAGCAGGTGTTCCTGCGCCAGGCGCAGGAGCTGATGGCCGCTCGCGGCGCGCCCGACACCGACTCGGGCCTGAGCGTGGTCTCCGGCGTGCACCGCAAGGACGTGCACGCCTGGCGCAACGATCCGGCGGCCCGCGCGAAGGCGCAGGCCCCCATGTCCACCAGTTCGCAGGTGTTCGCGCGCTGGGCCGTGTCGCCCGGCTACCACGACCGCAGGCGACGGCCGAAGCCGGTTCCCCGGCTCGGGCCCGCACCCTCCTTCGAGGCCCTCGTGCGCGCCTGCACCAGCGACGTGCACCCGTACAGCGTGTTGCAGGAGATGGTGCGCATCGGCCTGGTGGAGATGGCCATGCGCAAGGGGGTGGAGTTCGTGATTCCGCGCAACGACGTGTTCGTGCCATCCGGTGAGCCGGCGCAATTGCTCGAGCTGTTCGGCATGAACCTGGCCGACCATGCGTCGACGGCCGTGCGCAACCTGGGCGGCGAAGCGCCGCGCCTGGAGCAGAGCGTGTTCGCCGACGGGCTCAGCGAGGCCTCGATGCAGCGCTTGGGCGAGTTGTCGCGCGAGTTGTGGGCGCGTGCCCGCGAGGCCATGATCGCCGAGGCCATCCGCTGCCTGGAATCCGACGCCGCGCGGCCCGGCGCCAGCGGGCGCATGCGTTTCGGTGCCTATTACTGGAGCGAGGAGCCGCCGTGTCCGCCCGTCGAGCCGGCCGAGCCCGAAGCCGCGGGGCCGCGGCGTGCCGCGCGCACGGGTCGGCGCGCCTCCCCGTCTCCGAAATCATCTTCCGAGGACCGGTCGTGAGCCATATGCTGTCGGACAAACTACGCCGGGCGGCGCTGGTCGCTGCCGCGGCGTGCTGCGCGGCGGCCCTGGCCGCCTGCGGCGGCGGCGCCGCGGCGGTGGCGCTGGTGGGCGGCGGCGTGGGCACCGGGGGCACCGGCATCGCCTTCGGCACCGTGGTCGGCCTGGGCAGCGTGATCGTCGACGGGCAGACCTTCAGCAGCGCCACGCCCACCTATTACGCGCCCACCTCGACCAGCGAATCGGCGCAGACCACCTCCGAGGCGGTGGAACTGGGGGCGCGCATGGATCTGAGCCTGGGCGCGGACAACCAGCCGGCCACGGCCACCGTGCAGCCCGAACTGCAGGGCGTGGCGCAGAACGTGGACGCAGTCCACGGCACGCTCACCGTCAACGGCATGCGCGTGCTGGTCAACACCGACCCCACGCGCGGCCCTCAGACCCTGTACTCCGGGCTGACCGGACTGGCCAGCATCGGTCCCGGCTCGACCAACGTGGAGGTGCACGGAGCCTACGGGGTGGACGCGAACGGCCCCTACCTGTGGGCCACGCTGATCGAGCAGGTACCGGGGAGCAGTGCGGTCACCCGCCTGGTCGGCACCGTGAGCGCGCTGAGCGCCTCGTCGCTGACCCTGGATTCCAGCGCCACGCCCATCCCGCTGGGCGCCGGCACGAGCGTGGTGCTGCCGCCGGGCGCCTCGCTCGCGCCGGGCGAGCTGGTGTATGCCTGGAACTCCGGCTCGACCTGGGTGCTTCGCGTGGCCGGCACCGGCAGCTTCAGCGGCCCCGTGCAGGTTTCGGGCGTGGCCTACGGCCTGGGCTCGAACGGGTTCACGGTGGCGGGCATTCCGGTGGACACGACGGCCATGGGCGCGAAGGCGCCGGCGCTGATGGCGGGCCAGTACGTCGTGGTGAGCGGCAAGTCCGACGGAAAGGGCACGCTGGTGGCGCAGAAGGTCGACACCTATTCGGCGGCCGCGCCGTCGCAGTTCGAGCTGCACGGCACCATCACCGGATTCGTCGACGCGTCGAGCTTCCTGGTGCGGGGCACGCCGGTGGATGCGTCGCAGAGTCCGAGCTTCAGCGGCGGATCGGTGTCGCAGCTCGGCAACGGCGTGTACGTCGACATCACGGGCCAGACGTCCCCGACGTCCGGCAACGTGATCGTCGCCCGCACGGTCACCGTGCACGCGTCGCCGGCGGTGGGCGACACGGTGGACCTGCAGGGCACCATCACCAGCGTCGACGCCGGCCCTACGCAATTCACGATGAACTGGCAGTTGCAGGGCTCGACCACCCCGGTGACGGTGACGATCGCGGCCAATTGCGCGTACAACCACGGCGAGGCCTCCAGCGTGGGCGTCGGAAAGACCGTGCAGGTGGAAGGTACGTGGACCGGCTCCGGCAGCGTCGACGCCTACACCATCAATTTCGGTGCCGATGGAGGCTCCGGGGATCTCGAGGCTTCCGGGCGCATGTATTCATGGAGCCAGGGCAGCGCGGTGACGGGTTCGTCGAGCACGGCCACCGCGCAGACGACCTTCATGCTTGGAAGCTATCTTCTCACCATCCCGGTGGGCACGACCATTCCGGCCGGTTTCGGCGACGGTGCCAACGTGGAGGTCAGCTTCACGCCCTCGGGGGGAGTGAACACGGTGCAGAAATTGTCGGTGGACAACTGAGCATGGAGAGTCCTTGTCGGAACAGGATCTGACTGGCGCGCACGACGCCTGGGCCGAATGGCTGCTGCGCGGCCGCGCCGGCGCCAGCGCCGAGCACGAGGCTCGCATCGAGGCGCGCGTGGGGCTGTTCGTGGACCGCGTGCTGGACGCGCTGGAACCGGAGCCTGGGCAATGCCTGCTCGACTTCGGCTGCGGCAGCGGCGCGCTGGGCCTGCGCGCGCTGCAGCGCTGGCCGGATGTCCGGGTGGTGTTCGCCGACACGTCGCCCATGTTGATGCGCGTGGCCGGCGAGCGGGCGACGGCCATGGGGGCCGCGGCGCGCTGCCGGTTGCTCCGGCTCGACGCCGACTCGGGCGTCGCGTCGGCCCTGCGTGAACTGGCCGATGCCTCGGTGGACGCGGTGGCCACGCGTTCGGCGCTGGCCTACGTGGCCGACAAGCCGGCCATGCTGGCCGAGTTCCGCAGGGTGCTGCGCCCCGGGGGAGTGCTTTCGCTGGGCGAGCCGGTGTTCCGGGACGACGCGCTGGCGGCCTGCGCGCAGCGTCGTGCGCTGGAGGAGGTGGCGCAGCCGGCGGGGCTCGCGGCGCAACAGCCGCAGCTGCTGCGCCTGCTGCAGCGCTGGCGTTCGCAGCAATTCCCGGATACCGAACAGGAACTCGCGCGCAGCCCGCACTGCAACTATTCCGAGCGCGAGCTGTTCGCCTGGGCGCTGCAGGCGCGCTTTGCGCAGGTGCATGTTGAACTGCACATCGACGCCGGGCCCAGCCTGGCGCCCGACTGGGAAAGCTTCACCCGACACACCCCGCACCCCTTCGCGCGCTCGCTGCGCGATGTGCTCGATCACGATTTCGCGCCCGAGGAACGCGCGCTGCTCGAGGGCGTTCTGCGCGAGAACTGGGACCGCGGCGCGATGGTGTCGGTGGAACGCATGGTCTACGTGCGCGCGCTGCGCCCCTGAGCGTCCGCCAGGCGTTCAGGTGCCGTGCCACACCATCGGCGTCACGATGGTCGGCGCGGCGCGCCCACCCAGCTGCCGTGAAATCCGGCGGGCACGCGGTGGGACAGATGCACGGTGGCCAGCGGGCCCCGGTCGAGCGCGGTGGCGTCGAACACGAGCAGGTCGCTGGTGTGGGTCGGCGGCCGGTGCACCAGGGCCAGCAGCCAGCCGTCGCCCTCCGGCGCGTCGGGTGCGCGGGCCACGAACACAGGTTCCGAGAAGCGCTCGCCGGGCCCGCCCCAGAAGGTGTGCTGGCGCTGCTCGCGCAGGTCGACGTGGACGAGGCCCGCACATGCCTGGCGCTGGGCACCGAGCCGATCGGCGCAGGCCCAGCCGTGGCGATAGGGCAGGCCGGCACGGCGCTCGTCGATGCGCGGAAACTCCCCGTGCACCTCGCCCAGCGGCGTCTGCTCGAGGCTGCCGCCGTCGCCGTCCAGGTCGAAGCTCCAGCGCACCAGGCGCGCGCTGACCGGCGCGGGGATGCTCCCGTCGGGCCGCGGGAACAGCGGAGCCTCGTCGTAGCGCATGACGTCGGCATGCAGGCGCCGGCCGGCGTCCTCCTCCCAGGCGTTGAGCACATGGAACACGTAGCAGGGCGGCCCTTCGAACCAGCGCACGCCGCGGCCATCGCCCTTGCGCGCGAGCAGCGCGAGGTGGCTGCCCAGTTCGGGGCGCCAGGCATAGGCGGGTCCGCCGGCGCGGGCGCGATCCAGGTCGCCCTGCAGCGGCAGCACCGGCAGCAACACGTGGTTCCGGGTTACCGCGAAGTCGTGCACCATGCTGCAGTACGGGGCCTCGAATCGGGTCCGGTGCAGCAGGCGCCCCTGCGCGTCGAGTTCCCCGTAGACGATGCCGCGCGACAGCGGGCCGTCCGCCGCGTAGCCGAAGAACACCATCTCCGCGCTTTCGGGGTCGACCTTGGGATGGGCGGTGAACGGTCCCTGCAGCGCGCCGCCGGCATTCCAGGGGCCGATGGATTCCAGGGCGCGCGCATCCAGTTCGAAGGGCAGGTGGGCTTCCTCCAGCGCCAGCAGGCGCCCGGCATGCGCCAGCACGTGGGTGTTGGCCTTGCCCTGGCCGGCCACTCCGCCGGACTGCTGCGCGGGTCGGCCGAAGCCGGAGGCGTCCGCCAGGCGTCGCCCCGCCTGGCGTTCGGCGCGCCAGCGCTCGGTGCGCACCCAGCGGTTGCGATAGGAAACGCCGTCATCGGCGAAGTCGAAGGCATGCACCATGCCGTCGCCCAGGAACCAGTGCTCCCGCGCATCGGGGAACTGCGGGTTGGGCCCGTTGCGGTACAGCGTGCCTCGCAGTTGCTCCGGCAGGCGCCCCGTCACGCGCAGCCCCGCGGCGTCGTATTCGGTGTCGATCGGCGCCAGGGATAGGTCGGGCACGGATTGCGGTTCGGGGGACATGCTTGCGCCTGTGATATTGACAGTGGAAACATCTACATCCTGCCATGGGTCCCGCGGAGCGGTCAAGCAATATTTACAATGGAAACATGAGTCCTCCAAACTCCTCCCTCGAAGCTGGCGCGGCGGCGCGCCGCTATCACCACGGCGACCTGCACGCGACCTTGCTGCGCCTGGCGCTGGACATGCTGGAGCAGCATGGCGTCGAGGGCCTCACGCTGCGCGCTCTGGCGCGCGAGGCGGGCATTTCCCACGCCGCGCCGAAGAATCACTTCGACGACCTCACCGGCCTGCTCAGCGAAGTGGCCGCGGTGGGATACGCGCGCCTGGCCGATGCGCTCGAGGGTGCCGCCGCGGCGGCACCGGACGACCCACGCCTGCGCCTGGTGGCGCTGGGCCATGCCTACGTTGCACGGGCCCGGGAGCAGCCCGGGTTGTTCCGGCTCATGTTCCGTGACGCCTGCCTGGATTTCCAGCGCCCCGCACTTCGCGACGCCAGCGCACGCTCTCGCACGGTGATGCTCGATGCGCTGGCAGATGGCCCGCGCGGGGAAGGCGGCCGTCCGGCGGGGGTCGACGGATCGCCTCCGGGCGCGGGATCGGGCGAGGGGTTGGAAGTGGCGCTGGTGGCTGCGTGGTCGCTGGTGCACGGCTATGCCGTGCTGCTCACCGACGGCCGCCTCGACCGCGCGCTGGCCGACACCGGCATGGACTGGGAGGCCATGCTGGGCGGCGTGTTCGCCAGCCTGCGCTGAGGTCTCAGCCGGGATCCGCGGCGCGGGCGCGAGCCGCGCGTGCCTTCAGGCGCATGCGGTACCACAGCGTCCAGGCCACCAGCGCGCCGTAGGCGGAGTATCCAACCAGCGGAGACACGACGAGCACGCGTTCGATGGGCAGGCGCATCACCAGCCAGGCCCGCAGCGCGAACTCCGCGCACAGACCCAGGCCCCAGACCAGGGTGATGAGCCGTATCGAACGCACCAGCCCCGGCCTGGCGCGCCACGCCGCCTCGAAACTCTCGGCGCCCTCGGCCGACTCGCGCGCCAGGGTCGCGCGCGCCAGGTAGAACACCAGCGGGCGCCCCAGTGCCAGCGAGACCAGGAAGGCCAGGCCGATGGCACCGGTCACCAGGGATTCGCGCAGCAGCAGCAGGCGCGGTTCGCCACCCAGCAGCGAGGCCGCGACCGACAGCGCGATGCCCAGCAGCACCAGCAGGCTCAGCGCGTCCAGCCGGCGCGTGCGCGCCAGTCCGGTCAGCGCCCAAAACGCCGGTGGAATGCCCGAGGCGACCAGTGCGCCGAACTCGCCCAGCCAGGGCAGGCACAGGCGGTACACCAGCCAGGGACCGAGCAGGTTGACGCCGAGCTCCAGCAGCAGGCCGCGGGACGGGTGCTTCATCGCGGTCCTCCCAAGGATTTCAGGTCCCCGACGATGGAGTACGCGGCGCGCACCTGGTCGTCGATGGGAATGTTGCGGTTGGCCAGCAGCACGATGCCCACGCCCAGGCGGGGCACCATCGCCACGTAGGCGGAAAAGCCGTTGGTCGCCCCGGTCTTGTCGATCCAGGCGTCGGGCGTCGGCCGTGCCGGCGGATCGATGCGCGTGGCCGGCACCGCATTCAGGATCATGCGCATCGAATTCGCCTCCAGCAGCGCAGGCAGCGTGGCGGGGTAGGGCACCTGCTCCCAGACCAGGTCCTGGGTCAGCACGCCGGCCCGGACATGGCCCGTGCGGGTCAGCTCCAGGGCCTCGCGCAGATCGGGTGCGAGGCCCCGCCCATCCAGGTTCAGGCGCAGCAGACGCAGCAGATCGCCGGCGGTGGTGCGCAGACCGTAGGCTTCGTCGGCCAGCTCGCCGCGTCGCATGCGCACGGGCTTGCCGTCCTGCGTGGTGCCCAGCGCGTAGTGGGCGCGCTCGCCTGCGGGCACGCGCAGCCAGCTGTGGCGCATGCCCAGCGCCGGCAGCAAGCGCCCCTGCATGGCCTCGGCGAAGGAGCCATGCAGGCTGCGCGCGGCGGCGACCCCCAGCATGCCGGTGGCGATGTTGCTGTAGGTGCGGCAGCTTCCCGGCGCGCACGCCGGCTTCCAGGCGCGCAGGTAGGCCAGCAGCTGCGCGCGGTCGTGGACGCCCTCGGGTACCTGCAGCGGCACGCCGCCGGGTGTGTAGGTGCCCAGTTCCAGGATCGTGACCTTGCCGAAGGCGCTGCCGCGCAGTCGCGGCACGTAGCGCTGCACCGGCGCGTCCAGGTCCAGGCGGTGCCGCGCGACGGCCCAGGCGGCCAGGGTGGCGGTCAGGGTCTTGGTCACCGAGCCCGCCTCGAACAAGGTGGCATCGTCGACCGGCGCGCCGCTGGCCGTCGAAGCCACGCCGTAATTCAGCACGTAGGACCGCCCCCCGGCGATCACTCCGACCGCCATGCCCGGGATGTGGCGCTGGCGCATCAGCGGGAGCACAACCCGATCGACCAGCGCGGTGACCCGGACGACCGACGGCGCGGCCGCGTGCGCCATGCTCGCCGCCAGCCCCGCGCAGGCGACGAGCGTGGCGAAGGACGCGAAGCGAGCACCGACGCCCCGGCCCTTCGCGTCGCGAGGCGCGAGTCCGGGCAGCGGTCGAAGCCGGGGCGGGATGGGAAGCAGCGGCATGGCGAGCATGGAAGCGAGGCGACGCCCAGCAGTATGCCTGCGCTTGCTCGCGCGTCGCCCCGTCTTCGCTCAATGGGCTTCGCCCGGGGCCAGCGCCCGCTCCAGCAGGCACAGGCCCTGGTCGATCTCCTCGGGCGTGCTGTCCAGGCGCGGCATGAAGCGCAGGCAATGGGGGCGCGCCGCGTTGATCAGCAGCCCCTGCTCGCGGCAGCGCTCCACCACGGCGCCGGCGCCGTCGTGGCTCAGTTCCAGTGCCCACAGCAGTCCGTGGCCGCGTACCTCGCCGAGGCCGTGGCGCCTCGACAGCTCGCGCAATCCCTCGCCCAGCCTCGCTCCCTGCGTGCGCACCCCGGCGAGGAATTCCGGCTGGCGCAGCCGGTCCAGCACGGCCAGCGCGACCGCGCACATCAGCGGATTGCCGGCGTAGGTGCCCCCCTGGTCGCCGTGCTCGAACACGCTGCAGTGCGCCTTGGCCAGCAGCGCCGAGATCGGCACGCCTCCTCCCAGGCCCTTGCCGAGGGTCATGACGTCGGGCTCGACGCCGAAGTGCTGGAAGCCGAACAGTTCTCCCAGGCGGGCGCAGCCGGTCTGCACCTCGTCGAACATCAGCAGCAGGCCGCGCTCGTCGCACAGGCGGCGCAGCGCGCGCAGGAACTCGGGGGTGGCCGGGCGCACGCCGGCCTCGCCCTGCACGGGCTCCAGCAGAATGGCCACGCTGCGCGGGCTCAGCGCCGCCAGCACCGAGTCCAGGTCGTTGAGCCGCGCCTTCGCGAAGCCGGGCACGTTGGGCGGGAACAGCGCATCCCAGCCGGCCTTCCCGCTGGCGGCCATGGTGGCCAGGTTGCGCCCGTGGAAGGCGTCGGCGAAGGTCACGATCTCGTAGGCCCCGCCGCGTGCCACGCGGCCCCACTTGCGCGCCAGCTTGATCGCGCCCTCGTTGGCCTCGGCGCCGGTGCTGCCGAAGAACACCTGGTCGAAGCCGCTGAGCTCGCACAGGGACGCCGCCAGGCGCAGCGACGGCAGGTTGTACAGCGCGGGGCTGGGCGTCAGCAGTTGGGTCGACTGCTCCAGCAGCGCGCGGCTGATGAGTTCGGGGCTGTGGCCCAGGGAGTTGACGGCCCAGCCCTGCAGCCAGTCCAGGTACCGGCGTCCGGCCTCGTCCCACAGCCAGGCGCCCTGGCCGCGCACGAAAATGCTGGCGGGGCGGGCGGTGACCTGCATGAGATGCCGGAACTGCGGGTCGGGAACGGTGGTGTTCTGCATGGCCGGGGTCCTGTGAGGGCGGAGCGCAAAAACAAAAAGGCCACGGGGGTCAGCCGTGGCCTTGCGGAACAACGCGATTCGAAGGGGACTTCAGGTCTTCATCGTTTCGGTCTCACGCGCAGCACACGGCGCCGAGCGACGGGCTCGTGCAGCTCGGGCGGCGGAGGTGGGACGCGGGGTGCGTTGCATGGGCTCCGATGCTACAACGGAATGCCTCGGGCCGTGGAACTCAGGCGCCGGCTTGCGGGTCCATCCAGGCGAGCAGCGCGTCGCAAACCGCCCGCGGCTGCTCCATGGTCACCATGTGTCCGCTGTGCTCGATGAGCACCAGGCGCGAGCCGGGCAGCAGAGCCTGCATCTCCTCGTGGCGGGCCGGCGGGCTCCAGGTGTCGTCGCGCCCGCAGCCCAGCAGGACCGGGCAGTCCAGGGTAGGGAGCAGGGGCCGCGCATCGGGGCGCGCGAGCAGCGCGCGGATCTGTGCCTCGTACACCGTCGGGGTCTTGCGCTCCAGCATGTCCAGGATGGACTCGAACACCGGCGAGTCCCAGCGCGAGGGATGCACCATGCCGCGGGCCCAGTCGCGGGCCATCGCGCGCATGCCTTGCTCGCGCGCGATGCCCAGCCACTCCATGCGCCGCGCGCGCTCGCGTTCGCCGGCCTCGCCCGCGGGCAGCGGATCGATGCCGGTGTCCAGCAGGGCCAGGCGCAGCACGCGCCGCGGCGCCAGGCGCGCGACCTCCAGCGCCACGCGTCCGCCCATCGAATGCCCGGCCAGCGCGAAGCGCTCGGCGGGCGCGCCCTCGAGCACGCTGCGCGCCATGGCCTGCAGGGAATCGAGTTCGCCGTAGCCGGGAACCTGGCAGGAGACACCCTGCGCCGCCAGGGCCTCGACCTGCGCGCTCCACACGGCCTCGTCGCACAGCAGGCCGGGCAGCAGGATGCAGGGGGCGCTCATGACGCCGCCCCGGCCGCGCGTGCGCCGTCCTCGGCGGGGTGTCCCAGTGCCAGCGCAGCGTCCGCGGCGGCGCGCAGGAAGCGCGCGGAAAGCGCGGGATCTTGCATCAGCCGGGCCATCAGCAGGCCCCCCACCATCGTGGACAGGATGGCGATGGACGCGTCGCGCGTGACCTCGCCCGGCTCGGCCGACAGGATCCCGTCCAGCAGGTCCAGATAGCCGCGGGCCTCGGCCTCGAAGATCTCCCGCAGTCGCGCATCGCCGCGGCGCGCGGCATCGGCACCCAGCGCGACGAAGGCGCAGCCGTCCGCGACACGGTCGCGGTGCTCCGGCGACAGGTATCCACGCACGAAGCTGGCCAGCGCATCACCGCGCGCGCCGGCGACCTCGTGGGTCCAGCGCGCGCGCCCTCGGGACAGCGCGCGCTCGGCGGCCTGGCGGACCAGGTCCTCCTTGGAGTCGAAGTTCTTGTAGAAGCCGCCGTGGGTCAGGCCCGCGGCCTGCATGACCTCGCTCAGGCCGATGCCGTCGAATCCGCGGTCGCGAAACAGGCGCGCCGCGGAGGCGATGACCTCCTGGCGGTTCTTCTCGGCTTGTTCCTTGCTTACCTTCATGCATTGGACCCGGAAGGGTTATGGGGCACCGGCAGGGTTTCCTCGTGGCTCACCAGCAGCCAGCTCAGCACCGCCGAAACCGCGGCGACCGCCGCAGCCACGAGCAGCACGTCGACGAAGCCCTGCGCGAAACCGGCGCGGGCCAGGGCTTGCAGGCCTCGCGCGGCGGCCTGGGAAAGGCCCGCGGTCGCGCCCGCCGGATCGCCCGCCACGATGTGCGAAACCAGCGTGCCGATCGGAGCATAAGGCCTGCTCGAGCCGGCCAGCGCGGCCGCCAGGTAATGGCGCGTGCGCCCGACCAGCACGACACCCAGGGCCGTGATGCCGACCACCAGTCCGACAAAGCGAAGCGTGGCGCCGATGCCGGAGGCCATGCCGGCGCGTTGCGGCGGGATCACGCTCATCGCCACCTTCGCCGTCTCGCCGTTGAGCAGCCCCGCGCCGCAGCCGGTCCAGGCCATGCCGACGGCCACCGCGGCATAGCCCGCGTGCCGGGCGATCAGCCAGGCCGTCAGCGCGTTGCCCGCGGCCGTGATCCACAGGCCGGCGCCGAGCAGCGTGCGTCCCGACATCCGGTGCGCGAGCGTGGTGGCCGCGCGCGGCACGATGAACAGCGGCAGCGCGAAGGGCAGCATGCGCAGGCCGGCCGCCGCGGGCCCGAAGCCGAAGGCGTTCTGCAGGTACAGCGGCAGGTAGGTCAGCATGACCTGGGCGGAGGCCGCGAAGCCCAGCATGGCGACGCTGCTGCCCAGGAAGGTGCGTCTGCGGAACAGCGCGAGATCCACCATCGGCCGCGCCTGCAGCCGTTCGGCGATCACGAAGCCGGCCGCCAGCGCGGCGCCGCCGGCGAGGCGCAGCAGCGTGGAGCGACTGCCCCAGCCCGCGGCGTTGGCGTCGATCATGGCCCACACGATCAGGAACAGCGCGCCGCCGAACAGCACCATGCCGGGCAGGTCGACGCGCCGGGCGTCCGGATCCGACGACTCCTCCACGCTGGACAGGCTCAGCGCCAGCAGCGCGATGCCCACCGGCACGTTGACGATGAACACCCAGCGCCAGCCGAAGGCGGCGGTCACCGCGCCGCCCACGACCGGGCCCAGCGCGACCGCCACGCCCATGACCGTGCCCCAGACGGCGAAGGCATGGGCGCGCTGCGGGCCGCGGAACACGTGACCCAGCACGGCCAGCGCGGCGCTGAGCTGCAGCGCTCCGCCGATGCCCTGCAGGGTGCGCGCGGCGTTGAGGATGCGCGCGTCGGGGGCGAGACCGCACAGCAGCGAGGCCAGCGTGAACACCACCAGCCCGGTGAGCATCAGCCGGCGCCGCCCGAAGCGGTCCGCCAGCGCGCCGGCGGGCATCAGGCAGGCGGCGAAGCTCAGGATGTAGGCGCTCACCACCCATTCGATGTCCGCGAACGAGGTGCCCAGGCTGCGGGCGATGGCGGGCAGCGACACCGCCACCACGTTCGAGTCCAGCATGAGCATGAACGAAACCCCCGAGACGCTGAGCAGCACCCGCGCGGCGCGCCCCGAGATGCGCGGCGACGCCCGCCTTGCGGCCGCCTGTGCGGAGATTGTTTCGATCGAGGTCATGCTGACTCACTCCCGGTGGATCGGATCGTTAGATGATAGACAACATCATAACGAACATCCGGGAAATCCGCTGATCGCGGAACGGAGCCGGCTAATTCCTTTCCATTGACATTGAATGCAAGAGTGGGGTGAGATGTTTTTGATGTTGTGCGAAATAATGAGTCCGCCCGATCAGGCGTGGCGCGGTCGTAGCGCCCGCTTGACTTCCAGTGCGATCGCGGCCAGCAGCCCCGGGATGCCGACGATCAGGAAAATCGTCGACAACCCGGCGTGGCGCGCGGCCAGCATGCCCACCAGGACGGAGCCGGCGACGCCGCCGAAGCGGCCGATGCCCAGCATCCAGCCGATTCCGGCCCCGCGGCCCTGCGTGGGGTAGTAGGCCGCGGCCAGAGCCGGCATCGAGGACTGCGCGGTGTTCATCAGCGCGCCGCCGACGAACACGGTCAGCGTGAGCAGGCCGAGGTCGCCCATCACGTGGCCGATCAGGTAGATCAGCACGGCGGTCAGCGCGTAGGCGGCCGCGACCACGCGATCGGCCTGGAATCGGTCCATCAGCATGCCGGCCGCCACCGCGCCGATGCCGCCCAGCGGGAACAGGGCGGTGATCAGCGTGGCCTGGCGTGGCGCCATGCCGGCGTCCTTGAACAAGATGGGCATCCAGTTGATCAGGGCGTAGAAGATCACCAGGCCCATGAAATAGGCGATCCACAGCATCACCGAGCCGGCCAGGTGCGAGCGGCCGAGTACCGCGGCGAGG
The DNA here is from genome assembly GCA_021830925.1 of Pseudomonadota bacterium. Taxonomy (GTDB): domain Bacteria; phylum Pseudomonadota; class Gammaproteobacteria; order Burkholderiales; family Burkholderiaceae_C; genus Thiomonas_A. Next base: position 28,175 of record JAKBNS010000242.1, read on the forward strand.
CCGCGCGGGCCGTGGGTGTCCTCGGCTGTATCGAGCACGAAGTGCTCGACCTCGCGGGCGGCGGGCGAAATGCGCGCCAGAATCTCGCGCACCCGCGCGCCGTCGACCCCGCGCGCCAGCAGGTAGCGTACCGATTCGGGCAGGCGCCACTGCAGCAGCACCGCCAGCAGCAGCGGCACGATGCCGCCCGCCAGCAGCACGCTGCGCCAGCCCCACAGGGGAATCATCCACGCGGCCAGGAAGCCACCGCCCGCGGCACCGACGGGAAAGGCGCAGAACATGGCGTTGGTGAACATGGCGCGGCGACGCGACGGGGCGAATTCGCCGGTCAGCGCCACCGCGCCCGGAGCCGCCGCACCCAGGCCGAAGCCGGTGAACAGGCGCATCGCGGTGAGCATGCGCAGGTCCGCGGCGAAGCTGGCCAGCAGGCTGGCCGCGCCGAACACCAGCAGCGCGCCGAACAGCACCTTCTTGCGCCCGATGCGGTCGGCCAGCGGCCCGGCGATCAGCGGGCCGGCGGCGAAGCCCACCAGCGCGGCGCTGAGCACGGGGCCCAGATCGCCGCGTTGCAGACCCCATTGCTGCAGCAGCGACGGCGCGATGTAGCCGATGGCGGCCGTGTCGAATCCGTCCATCAGGATGATCGTGAAACACAGCGCGACGATCAGCCACTGGTACGGCGAGAACGGCGAGGTGTCGATGAATTCCTGCAGGTCCTGGGTGTTGCGCATGGCTCTTGTCTCCGGAATGGTTTTGTGTGCGCGATGCCCGGCTCAGAGTTCGCCGACCTGTACGTCGAGTACCGCGGCGCGTCCCTCGTCCAGCGCCGCGAAGGCTTCGCGCAGAGCCGGTTCGACCTCGTCGGCGCGGCTGATCCGGCGTCCCCAGGAGCCGCCGGCCGCGGCGGCGATGCCGGCGTGATCGGGCGCCGGCGCAAAGGACACACCCAGGTCCTCGGAGCGGCCCACGGCGTCCTCGGCATGCAGCGCCAGCGCCGACAGCTTGGGGGACTTCCAGCCGCCGTTGTTGAAGATCACGGTGAGGAAGGGGGCGGCATAGCGCCGCGCCATCCAGTGCACCGACGAGGGCACCGAGAACAGGTAGGAGCCGTCGCCGCACATGACCACGACCCGGGAGCCGGGGCGCATCAGGCGCACCCCGAAGGCGGCACCGCCGCTCCAGCCCAGCGAGCCGCCGCCGCTGGCCAGCAGACTGCCGGGCTCGCTCAGGCGCAGGTGGTTGATCACCGTGTGGTAGTTGGAAATCCCCTCGTTGCACACGATGGTGTCGCGATCGATGTACGGGCGCAGGCAGGCGCTGAGGTACTCGGGCGTGATGCTCGCGTCGGCCGGAATCGCCTCCAGCGCCTGCAGTTGCGCATCGCGTTGCGCGTGCAGCGCGGCGATGCGCGCGCGCCGCTGCTCGATCGCCTGCAGGGGCAACGCGCGGCGATCGAGCTCGGCGTCGAGCTGGCGCAGCGCACACAGCGCGTCGGCCTGCGCCGAGCGTTCGGCGCCGATGTACCACAGCGGCATGGCCTGCTTGAGCGCATCCACGTCGATGTGGAAGATGCGCGCGTCGCGCCGGGGCCGGTTCACGGTGGGGATCCACGGCACGTCGCTGTCGAGTACCAGCACCACGTCGGCCTCGGCGAGCAGCGGGTTCTGCACCGGCTGGTTCCACTGGTTGCCCAGGTACATGGGGTCGTCGGTGGGCAGGTTCAGGCAGGACGGCGCCGACTCGCACACCGGGATGGCCAGGCGTGTGCTCAGGCGCTGCAGCGCGTGCACGGCCTCGGGGCGCCGTCCCAGATGCGAGGTGACGATCAGCGGCGCGCGTGCCTCGCACAGCGCGTCGGCCAGTTCCTCCAGCATGGCGGGCGCCAGTGCCAGCGGCTCCAGCGGCCGAGCGAGCACCGGTGCGGCCTGCAGCGCGGGAACTTCCTGCTCGAGCACTTCGCGCGCGGCGCTGAGGTAGACCGGTCCCTGCGGCGCGCTGCAGGCGATGCGCAGCGCGCGGGCAAGCACCTGCGGCAGGTTGTGGCCGACGCGGATTTCGTAGTCGTACTTCATGTAGCCGCGCACGATGCCGTGCTGGTCGTGCACGTCCTGGATCCAGTGGATGAACTCGTTGCGGCTCCCGCGCAGCTCGCCCTCCTGGGTCAGCGGCGAGGCCCCCGCGAAGATCAGCACCGGCACGCGCCCGCGCGCGGCGTTGTGCACCGCGCCGGCCAGCGCCTGCGTGCCGCACTCCACGTGCACCACCACGGCCTGCGGGCGCCCGCTGGCCAGCGCGCAGCCGTGCGCGGCCGACAGCGCGACCATTTCGTTCGGGCAGGTGATCAGGCGCGGCAGCGCGCGACCTTGCTCGCGGGCCTGCTCGATGGCTTCGAGCAGCGGCGGGTGGTCGCTGCCGAGGTTGGCGAAGAGGAATTCGATGCCGAGCTGCTGCAGGCTTTCGAGCAGCAGCGCGGCGGTGGTCTGGTTGGGCATGGATCGTCCCGTGGTCCGGAATGCGGGCTGGACGGCCAGTCTAGACAGGCCTTCCGGCGCGGGACAATGCCCCTTGCCGCATTTGGGATATTCACGGAATCGATGGTTCGCGCTCGTCGCGGTAGAGCTCGAGGAACAGGTCGCGAAACCAGCGCAGCCCGGGGTCGGTCGTATAACGCCGGTGCCAGTGCAGACTAACGCGGATGAGCGGCGGCGAGCCCGGCGCCTGGCGCAGTTGCAGCGGCGTGCCCGGCATCCACTGGGCCACCTGGTCGGCCACGTTGCGCGGCAGCAGCACCGCGAGATCGTTGCGCGCCAGCAGCGCGGGCAGCACCATGAAATTGGGCAGCCACAGGCGAATGCGCGATTCCAGCCCCGCCGCGCGCAGGATTTCGAGGGTCTGCGGATGGGAAGTGACCGCCGCGTAGTCGGCGTCGGCCTGTGCGTGCTCGGCGCGGCGCAGTTCCACGTAGCGCTCCACCAGTACCGGTTCCGACACCAGGCCCTGATCGTGCAGGTGCGGCAGGTAGCCCACGGCCAGGTCCAGGCGCGCGGCGTCCAGCGCGGCCGCCAGCTCGGTCGAGGCGATCTGGGGCAACTCCAGCGTGATGCCGGGCGCGCGACGACGCAGCTCGGCCAGCAGCCCGGGCAGGAAGGCCACGCTGCCGAAATCGGTCATGTACACGCGCAGCGTGCGGGTGCTGCGAACGGGGTCGAATTGCAGGTGTTCGTCGAGCATGGCCTGCAGATTGCGCAGCGCCGGCCCCAGCGCCGCCGCGACCCGATCGGCCACCACGGTGGGCGCCATGCCCGACTGATGGCGCACGAACAGCGGGTCCGAGAACAGCAGGCGCAGGCGGGTCAGCCCGTGGCTGACCGAGGGCTGGGTGAGCCCGATGCGCAGCGCGGCGCGGCTGACGCTGCGCTCGGCGTACACCGCATCGAAGATCTTCAGCAGGTTGAGATCGACCCCGTGGAGTTCCATGGACTGGCCCGTCGCGAACTGCCGCGGATGGTACCCCGCGCGGAAGGCGCGACCCGTCACGGTACGTCTCGGGACATATTCGAATTCAGGTATGCTTTTTGCCGATTTGCTCCTCAGACTTCCATCGCGAGCGGCCGGCCGCCGCCGCGCATCGTCATGAACCCCAGTTCGAATTCCCCGCATTCCCCGGTACCGGTTTCGCCGTCGCTGGAGCCGCTGGCGCGTACCGCGCACATCGGCAACGATCCGGGAGGGGTGGGCACGCGCACCCTGTACATGCTGCTGCTTGCCGGGCTGGTCGGCGTGGCCGCGGTACCGGTGGCCAAGGTGCTGCTGCTGCTCATCGGGCTGATCACCCACCTGAGCTTCCAGGGGCGCTGGGACTGGACCATGGGCGTGCCCGGGCACAACCACCTGGGGGCCTGGGTGATCGCGGTGCCGGTGCTCGGTTCGGTGATCGTGGGAATCATGGCGCGCTATGGCTCGCCTGCCATTCGCGGTCACGGCATTCCCGAGGCGATGGAGCAGATCCTGCTCAACCGCAGCCGCATTTCGGCGCGTGTGCTGTGGCTCAAGCCGCTGTCGGCGGCGATCTCCATCGGCACCGGAGGTCCCTTCGGCGCCGAGGGCCCGATCATCGCCACCGGTGGCGCGCTGGGTTCGCTGTTCGGCCAATGGCTGCACATTACCCCCGACGAACGCAAGACCCTGCTGGCGGCCGGGGCCGCGGCGGGCATGACGGCGGTGTTCGGCACCCCGGTGGCGGCGGTGCTGCTGGCGGTGGAATTGCTGTTGTTCGAATTCCGCCCCGCCTCGCTGCTGCCGGTGATCGGCGCTTGCGCCGCCGCCGCCGCGTTGCGCGTGGTGCTGCTGGGCAACCACCCCTTTTTCGCCATGCCGGCGCTGGCATGGCCGCAGCCGGGCGCATTGCTGGCCACGGTGCTCCTGGGCGCGCTCGTGGGCCTGGTCGCGGTGGGAGTCACGCGGGCGCTGTATGCCATCGAGGATGCCTTCGAGCACCTACCCGTGCACTGGATGTGGTGGCCGGCGCTGGGCGCGGTGGCGGTCGGCCTGATCGGCTGGTGGCAGCCGCGCACCCTGGGCGTGGGCTACGACAACATCACCGCCGCGCTGGGCGGCAGCCTGGGCGTGGGGGCCTTGCTGATGCTCGGCGCGGCCAAGCTGGTGTCGTGGGCGATCGCGCTGGGCAGCGGAACCTCCGGCGGCACGCTGGCTCCGTTGATGACCGTCGGCGCCTGCCTCGGCGCCGTGCTGGGCTACGGCGTGGCGGCGGCCTTTCCGGGGCTCGGGCTGGATCCGCGCATGGCGGCCCTGATCGGCATGGCGGCGATGTTCGCCGGAGCCTCGCGCGCCTTGTTCACCTCGGTGGTGTTCGCGCTGGAGGCGACCTGGCAGACCTCGGGCCTGCTGGCGCTGATGATCGGCTGCGCCAGTGCCTACATGGTCTCGGGCCTGCTCATGCGCGAGACCATCATGACCGAGAAGATCGCGCGTCGCGGCGTGCGCGTGCCCAGCGCCTACCAGGCCGACCCCTTCGCCCAGGCCCGCGTGGCCGATCACGCCAGCATGCAGGCGCTGGGCCTGCGCGCGTCGCAGACGGTGGAGCAATTGCGAGCCTGGCTGCAGCAGCAGGGCAGCGCCGCGCACCAGGGCTACGCGCTGGTGGACGAGGCCGGGCGCGTGGTCGGAGTGTTCACGCGCCGCGATCTGGCGCGCCAGGGCCTGGACGCGCAGGCGCCGCTGGCCAGCCTGACCACGCGTGAGCCGGTCGTGGTGCGCGCCGAGCAGTCCCTGCACGAGGCGCTCAATCTGATGACCCTGCATGGCGTGGGCCGCCTGCCGGTGGTGGACGACGCGGACGGGGTCACGCTGCGCGGCATGCTCACGCGCAGCGATGTGCTCGGCGCGTGGCGCCAGCGGGCGCTGCACGCCACGCGCCTGGGCCATTGAGCGCGCCGCAGGTGAGGACCTGGCTTCGCGGCTTCCTGCCCCCGGCCACCGCGGTGGACGCTCGCGAGCGCCTGCGCATGGCGGTGGGCGGCGCCCTGGGGATCGCGGTGACCGGCTTCGCCGCGCATGCGCTGAGCCGCTGGCTGGGCGCCGCGTCGCCGTGGCTGGTGGCGCCGCTGGGCGCCAGCGCCGTGCTGGTGTTCTGCGCACCCTCCAGCCCGATGGCCCAACCCTGGCCCGTGATCGCGGGCGACACGCTGTCGGCCCTGGTCGCCGTGGTCTGCGTTCGCTGGCTGGGGCACTCCGATCTGGTCGCCGCCGTGGCGGTGGGCGCGGCCATCGCGGTGATGATGGCGCTGCGCTGCCTGCATCCGCCCGGGGGCGCGTCGGCCCTGCTGACGGCGCTGGGCGGCGTGACGGATCCACGCTTCGCCTTGTTTCCCGTGCTGGTCGACACCTTGCTGCTGGTGGCGGCGGGGCTGTTGTTCAACAACGCCACCGGACGCAGTTATCCCCATCGGCCGATCGAGGGCAAGCGTGCCGCTTCCGACCAAGCCTCGCGGGATCGGCTCGGCGGCGAGCTGGATCGTCTGCTGGCCCGCTACAACCAGGTGTTCGACATCACGCGCGACGACCTGCTGGCGCTGGTGGAAAACACCCAGCTGCAGAGCTACAGGCGCCGCCTCGACGACCTTCGCTGTGCCGACGTCATGTCCCCCGCCCCGATCGCCGCGCGCCCCGGCATGCCGCCGTGGGAGGCCACCGCGCTGCTTCGGCGCCACCGCGTGAAGGCGCTGCCCGTGGTCGACGGCGAGCGCCGCCTGGTGGGCATCGTCACGCCGACCGATCTCGCGCGCGCCGGCGCCAGCGTGGGCGAACTGATGACCCGCGACCCGCGCGTGGCCGCCGAGAGCATGCCGTTGGCAGCCTTGATCCCGCTGTTCGCCGGCGCCGGGCACCATCATCTGCCGGTGGTGGCACCCGGGCGCCGCCTGGTGGGCATGGTGACCGAGTCCGACCTGGTGGCCGCGCTGGCGCGCGTCGGCGGGGCTTCCTGAGAGGCCGGGCAGGGCGGGGCGCCGATCAGCCCGGGGGAGCCTGGGGATCTTCTTCCTGCCGGGCGTCGAGCCCGAAATCCATCCAGTCGTCGCCCAGCAGCTCGGCCGGGTGCTGGGTGCGCTCCGAGCCGTTGCCGCAGCGCATCGAATCGGCCGGGCAGTAACGCTCGCAGCCCCAGCACACCCGTTCCGGGTGCGCCGGGTGCAGCGGAAACTTCTTGGGCATGGCCTGCGACTTCGGCTGCCGCGTCTATTCGAAACGCGGGAACAGCAGGTTGTTCTCGATATGGATGTGCTCCACCAGATCATCGCACAGCTTGCGCAGCCCGGCGTACAGCGATGCCCAGGTATTGCAGGCATCCGCGGGTTCGCGCAGCTCGTGGGTCAGGGCCTGGATGCGTTGCAGCGCCTCGCCGTGGTCCACGTGCTCCTCGCGCATGCGCTGGATCGGCGGACGCAGGGGCATCGGCGGCTCCTGCGCCATCATGGGGAACAGGATGGTTTCCTCCTTCTCCATGTGCTGCAGCAGTTCCTCGTGCATCCCGCGCAGGTGGTCGGCCAGTCCGGCCGGAACCTCGGGGTGCTCGCGGTGCACCCGCTCGACCTTCTCGGCCAGGCGCACCAGTTCCGGCAATTCACGGCGATGCACGTCGTGAAAGCGCTGGACGATGAACTGGGTCAGTTCGGCGGGGCGTTGCGGCAGCGGCGATGCCGGCTGCGGGCTCAGCGTGGCGAGTTCGGAGCACACGGCGTCGGCGTCGACGCCCCGGGCCTGGGCCGCGTCGCGCAGCGTCGCGCCGCCGCCACAGCAGAAGTCCAGGCGATGGCGCCGGAACACCGCGGTGGCGCCCGGGATGTCGCGCGCCAGCTCGCCTAGGGTACGCTCGATCACACCGGCCATCGGCGCGGCTTCAAGGGTTGTTGCGGTAGACATTTCACGGATTCCAAACAGGTAGAATGGATTCCACTATAGGCAGCGTCGAAGGCGCGGCCCATACTTCCGAAGAGGGACTCCATGCGACTGACCTCATTCGCCGATTTCGGGCTGCGCTCGTTGCTGGTACTGGCGGCCAGCGACGAGGCCACCTGGTCCAGCGCGGCACTGGCGACGCGCCTCGAGGTCTCGCGTGACCATCTGGTGAAGGTGTTGCAGCGCCTGGCGGCCGGCGGCTACGTGCGCACCATGCGCGGGCCGGGCGGGGGCGTGCGCCTGGCGCGCCCGGCGCAGAGCATTCGCCTGGGCGAGGTGCTGGCCTGGCTGGAGCAGGAGCCCGCGTTGACCGAGTGCTTCCGCGCGGACGGCGGCGATTGCGTGCTGTCGGGTTTTTGCGCCCTGCGCCCGAAACTCGAGCGGGCGCGCCGGGCTTTCTACGCCGCGCTGGACGAGAGTACGCTGGCCGACTGCGCCACCCCCGGGCTGCAGCGCTTCGTGCTGATGGATCCCCCATCCCTCGCCGCTCGCCCATGAGCCGTCATCGCTGGACCCTGAGTTCCAAGATCTCGCTGTTCGCCGGCGTGTTCCTGCTGCTTTCCCTGCTTTCGGTCGGTGCCACGCTGTGGATTTCCTGGAAACTGCAGGGCGGGGCCGGCGCGGTCAACGTGGCGGGGCAGTTGCGCATGATGAGCTACCGCCTGCAGCTCGGCGCCGGCGAACCCGGCAAGCCGCGCGTGGACGGCGAGATCGCGCGCATGCAGCAGGCCATCGATCTGCTGCGTCGCGGCGACCCGCAGCGCCCTCTGGCGGTGCCCTGGGACCCCGCCATACGCGCCCGCTTCGCCGTCGTGCGCGACGACTGGGGCCGGCTGCGGCCGCGCTGGATCGCCGGCACCGGCCCGGACGGGGTCACGCGCGTGCAGGTGGACCGTTTCGTCGCCGAGATCGACGGTTTCGTGGGTGCCATCGAGGGCCGACTGGACTTCTGGACGGCCCAGCTGCATACCGCGCAGATGGCCATGGGCGGTTTCGTGCTGGTGGCGTTCATGGCCATGTTCTTCCTCGCCTATCTGCACGTGCTGGAGCCGGTGGGCCAACTGGCACGCGGCGTGGAGGCGATCGCCGCCGGCGACCTGGGCGTGCGCGTGCGCGTGGGCAGCAGCGACGAACTGGGCGATCTGGCGCAGGGCTTCAACCGCATGGCCGCGCAACTGCAGGCGGTGCATGGCGACCTGGAGCAGCGGGTGCGCCAGAAGACGGCCGCGCTGGAGACCGAACGCCAGCGTCTGGCGGCCCTGTACGAGATCAGCGATCTGGTGGCGCGGGCGCCGAACCTGGAGGAACTGGCGCAGGGTTTCACGCGCGCCGTGCGGCGCATCGCCGGCGCCGACGCCGCCGTGCTGCGCTGGACCGACGAAACCGCGCAGCGCTACCTGCTGCTGGCCGCCGAGGGCATGCCGGGCAGCATCACCGAGGACGAGCGCTGCCTGAACGCCGGAGCCTGCCACTGCGGCGGCAGCCGCCCCGACGACGGCGTGCGGCTGGTGCGCTTTCGCCGCGACAGGAATGCCCCATTGTTCGACCCCCATACCGATGACGCCTGCGTGCGCGCCGGCTTCACCACCCTGCTCAGTGTGCCGGTGGCGGTGCAAAAGCGCGCGCTGGGCGAGGTCGACCTGTTCTACCGCGGCAGCGAGCCCGACCCGGAGCAGCATGCGCTGCTGGACGCGCTGGCGGACCACCTGGCGGCCGCCATGGAAAGCCTGCGCGGCGCGGCGCTGGAGCGCGAGGCCGCGGTGGCGCGCGAGCGCACCCTGCTGGCGCGCGAACTGCACGACTCCATCGCGCAGGCGCTGGCCTTCATGAAAATCCAGCTCCAGCTGCTGCGCGGCGCGCTGCGCGCGGCCGACGCCGAGCGCATCGAGGCCGCGGTGGGCGAACTGGAAGCCGGTATCCGCGAGAGCCTGGCCGACGTGCGCGAGCTGCTGCTGCATTTCCGCACCCGCACGCAGGAGCAGGACATCGAGCCCGCGCTTCGCAGCACCCTGCAGAAGTTCGAGCTGCAAAGCGGGCTGGGCGCGAGCCTGCGCTTCAACGGCCGCGGCCAGCCGCTGGACGCCGACGTCCAGGTGCAGGTCTTGCACGTGGTGCAGGAGGCGCTGTCGAACGTGCGCAAGCACGCGCAGGCGCGGCATGTGGAGCTGCGCGTGGAAAGCCTGCCCAGCTGGGTGTTCACCATCACCGACGACGGCCGCGGGCTCGACCCGCGGCTGGTCCAGCGCCAGGCGCAGTCCCACGTGGGACTGCAGATCATGCGCGAGCGGGCCGCCGCGATCGGCGCCACGCTGGATCTGCGTTCGGCGCCAGGCGGCGGTACCACGGTGACGCTGCGCCTGCCGGAAATGGAAACGCTGGCCGCGGGGGCCGGTGCACGCATGGCGGAGACCTGAGAGCATGGATGCAACCACGATTCGCGTGCTGCTGGTGGATGACCACGCGCTGTTCCGGCGCGGCCTGATCGCGTTGCTGGGCCTGGAGACGGGCATCGAGGTGGTCGGCGAGGCGGGAGACGCGGGCGAGGCGCTGCGCCTGGCCACGCGCACCCAGCCCGACGTGGTCCTGCTGGACAACCACCTGCCCGGCGTGCGCGGCGTGGACGCCATCGTCGGGCTGCGCGAGGCCGCGCCCGGCGCGCAGGTACTGATGCTCACGGTCAGCGACGATTCGGCCGATCTGGCCGCCGCGTTGCGCTGCGGCGCAGGCGGTTATCTGCTCAAGACCTGCGACACCGACGAACTGGTGGCGGCGATCCGCCGCGCGCGCCAGGGACGGGTGATCATCGGCTCGCAGATGGGGGCGATGCTGGCGCGGGCCATGTCCGAGCCGGCGGCGCCCCCACCCAGCGACGCCGAGCTGGAGCAGCTCACGCCGCGCGAGCGCGAGATCGCCGCGGCCATCGCGCGCGGCGCCAGCAACAAGCTGATCGGGCGCGAACTGGGCATCGCCGAGACCACCGTGAAGGTGCACGTGCAGAGCATCCTGCGCAAGCTCGAACTCGCCTCCCGCGTGCAGGTCGCCGGTTGGGCGCTGCGCCACAAGCTCGACGCCCTGACGAAGTAGTTCTTCGGAACTAGCCGCGGCGTAGGGCCGCCCGTACTTCCGGGCGATGCACGCGGAGCCCGCCGGGGCCTAAGGTTCGCTCCATGCCAACATCGCGTGGAGAATGGGTATGCAAGCCGGCAACCAGGGCGCCTCGGGCGTGCGCGGCAGCGCGCAACGCTCGTTGATCGGCGCCACCATCGGATTTTTCATCGGTTTCGGCGCGGTCTCGCTGTTCGGGCCGACCGCCCATAGTTTCATCGAGGTCATGCGCCTGAGTCCCGAACAGGTGGGGCTGCTGGTGTCCGTTCCCATGCTCACGGGATCGCTGCTGCGCATTCCCTTCGGTGCCTGGGTGGACCTCAACGGCGGCAAGCGACCGTTCCTGATCCTGCTGCTGGCCTCGGTGGTCGGCATCGCCGGGCTGTACTGGATGCTGCTCAGCCTGTACCCGGCGCACCTGACGCAGGCGCATTACCCCTGGCTTCTCCTGTTCGGCGCGTTGGGGGGCTGCGGCATCGCCACCTTCTCGGTGGGGATCGGCCAGGTGTCCTACTGGTTCCCGCGCGGCCAGCAGGGCAAGGCACTGGCCTTCTACGCCGGCTTCGGCAACACCTCGCCGGGGCTGGTGGCCATCATTTTGCCGCTGATCATCGCCGCCGGCGGCCTGTGGGTCGGCTACTTCGTCTCCCTGGTCATCGTGGTGGTGGGCATCGGGCTGTACATCGTGCTGGGCTACGACGCACCGTACTTCCAGCTGCGCCGCCGCGGCGAGCCGGCGGCCCGGGCGCAGGCGCAGGCACGCGAGCAAGGCCAGGAGCTGTACCCGGCGCCCAGCATCGCGCGCACCTTGATGGACTCGGCGGCGAGCTGGAGGACCTGGCCGCTGGTGGCGCTGTACTTCACCTCCTTCGGCGGATTCCTCGCCCTGACCGCCTGGCTGCCCACCTTCTGGGGCAGCTACTACGGCGCCCCGCACTGGGTGGCCCTGGGGCTGACCGCCGGCTTCTCGCTGGTGTCCTCGCTGATCCGCGTGCCCGGCGGCAGCTGGTCGGACCGCCTGGGCGGCGAGAAGGTCGCCTTCGCGGCCTTCTGCGTGCTGCTGGCCGGCGCGGTGACCATGACCCTGTCGGGCAATTTCGGGGTGTCGGTGGCCGGCGAACTGCTGGTGGCCATCGGCATGGGCGTGGCCAACGCGGCGGTGTTCAAGCTGGTGCCGCAGTACGTGCCCGACGCGGTCGGCGGCACCGCCGGCTGGGTCGGCGGCCTCGGCGCGCTGGGCGGCTTCGTCGTGCCGCCCATGCTCGGGCGCATCGCCCAGGAGATGGGAAACGTGGGCTATGCGCGCGGTTACGTCGTCTACGTGGGCTTGGCGCTGGCCAGCCTGTTGTTCACCGGGCTTCTGTACGCGACGCGCCACGGCGTGCGCCACGCCGCCCCCGCCATCACCGGCACGGCGCGCTGAGCGCGCGTCCGCGCCAACCCGAGGAATCACGATGAGCCATTTCCTGGACCGGCTGACCCATTTCGCGCGCCGGCGCGAGCCCTTCGCCGGCGGCCACGGCGAGGTCACCACCGAGGACCGCACCTGGGAGGACGGCTACCGCAAGCGCTGGCAGCACGACAAGATCGTGCGCTCCACCCACGGGGTCAACTGCACCGGATCGTGCTCCTGGAAGATCTACGTCAAGGGCGGCATCGTCACCTGGGAGACCCAGCAGACCGATTACCCCCGCACCCGCGACGACATGCCCAACCACGAGCCGCGCGGATGCCCGCGGGGCGCTTCGGCGAGCTGGTACCTGTATTCGGCCAACCGCGTGAAGTACCCCATGGTGCGCGGGCGCCTGATGAAAATGTGGCGCGAGGCCCGCCGCGGCCTCGAGCCGGTGGAGGCCTGGGCCAGCATCGTGCAGGACCCGGCCAAGCGCCGCGAATACCACCGCCTGCGCGGCATGGGCGGCTTCGTGCGCGCCACCTGGGAGGAGGTCAACGAGCTGGTCGCGGCCGCCAACGTGTACACCATCAAGACCTGGGGCCCGGATCGCATCTACGGCTTCTCCCCCATCCCGGCCATGTCCATGGTCTCCTATGCGGGCGGCTCGCGCTACCTGGAGCTGATCGGCGCCGTGCCGGGCAGCTTCTACGACTGGTACTGCGATCTGCCGCCCTCGTCGCCGCAGGTCTGGGGCGAGCAGACCGACGTGGCCGAGTCGGCCGAGTGGTTCAACGCCACCTACCTGATGGCCTGGGGCTCCAACGTGCCCCAGACCCGCACCCCCGACGCCCATTTCTACACCGAGGCCCGCTACCGCGGCGCCAAGACCGTGGCCGTGACCCCGGACTACGCCGAGGTGGCCAAGCTCAGCGACGAATGGCTGCACCCCAAGCAGGGCACCGACTCCGCCATGGCCATGGCGCTGGGTCACGTGATCCTGCGCGAATTCCACTTCGGCGAGCGCAAGTCGGCGTATTTCGAGGAATATTGCCGGCGTTACACCGACCTGCCGCTGCTCGTGCGCCTGGACGAGCGCGAGCTCGATGGCGGACTGCGCGTGCTGGCCAGCGGGCGCTACCTGCGCGCCAGCGATTTCGCCGACGGCCTCGGCCAGGCCGAGCACGCGCAATGGAAGACCGTGGCGCTGGACGCCGACGGCGAGGTCGCGCTGCCGCACGGCTCGGTGGGCTTTCGCTGGGCCGCCAAGGGCGAGGGTGCCGGCAAGTGGAACCTGGAGCCTCGCGACGCCCGCGACGGCGCCGAGCGGGTGCTCGCGCTGTCGCTGGCCGCCATGCGCGACGGCGTCGCCGACGTGGGCTTCCCGTACTTCGGCGGCGTGCCCGCCGAGCACCACCCGGGCAACGTGCAGGACAGCGTGCTGGTGCGCAAGGTCCCCTATCGCGTGCTGCGCCTGGTGGAGCCCGACGGCAGCACGCGCGACGTGAAGGTGGCCACCGTCTATGACCTGCTAGCAGCCCACTACGGCATCGAGCGCGGCTTCGGCGAGGAGCGCAACCCCTGCGCCAGCAGCTACGCCGACAACGTGCCGTACACCCCGGCATGGCAGGAGCCGATCACCGGAGTGAGTGCCGACGTGGTGATCCGCATCGCGCGCGAGTTCGCCGACAACGCGCACCGTACGCAGGGCAAGTCCATGGTCATCCTGGGTGCCGGGCTGAACCATTGGTACCACATGGACATGCATTACCGGGCGATCATCAACATGCTGATGCTGTGCGGCTGCATCGGCGTGCCCGGAGGCGGCTGGGCCCACTACGTGGGTCAGGAAAAGCTGCGTCCCCAGACCGGCTGGACCGCGCTGGCCTTCGCGCTGGACTGGACCCGCCCGCCGCGCCAGATGAACTCCACCAGCTTCTTCTACGCCCATACCGACCAGTGGCGCTACGAAAAGCTGGGCGTCGACGAGATCCTCTCGCCGCTGGCCGACCCCGCGCGCTTCGGCGGCAGCATGATCGACTACAACGTGCGCGCCGAGCGCATGGGCTGGCTGCCGTCGGCGCCGCAGCTGCAGGCCAATCCGATCCGCCTCGCCGAGCAGGCGACGCAGGCCGGGCTGGACCCGCGTGCCTACGTCGAGCGCGGCCTGGCCGACGGAAGCCTGCGCATGAGCTGCGAGGATCCCGACCATCCCGACAACTGGCCGCGCAACCTGATCGTCTGGCGCTCCAACCTGCTGGGCTCGTCGGGCAAGGGCTCCGAGTACTTCCTCAAGCACCTGCTGGGGGCCAACAACGGGGTGCTCGACACCGAGATCGCCGATCCCGCGCAACGCCCCCGCGAAGTGCGCTGGCACGAGCAGGCGCCCGAGGGCAAGCTGGACCTGCTGGTCACGCTGGACTTCCGCATGAGCACCACCTGCCTGTTCTCCGACGTGGTGCTGCCGGCTGCCACCTGGTACGAGAAGAACGACCTCAACACCACCGACATGCACCCCTTCATCCACCCGCTGTCCGCGGCGGTGGATCCGGTGTGGGAGGCGCGCCCCGACTGGGACATCTTCAAGGGCCTGGCCCGCAGCTTCTCCGAGGTCTGCGTCGGGCATCTCGGCGTGGAGCGCGACGTCGTGCTCACCCCGCTGATGCACGACACGGCGGGCGAACTCGGCCAGGCGCTGGACGTGCGCGACTGGAAGCAAGGCGAATGCGAGCTGCGCCCGGGCAAGACCGCGCCGGCCATCGCCGTGGTCGAGCGCGACTACCCCAACACCTACGCCCGCTTCACCTCGCTGGGTCCGCTGATGGACAGCCAGGGCAACGGGGGCAAGGGCATCGCCTGGAACACCGAGGACGAGGTGCGCGCGCTGGCCGAGCTCAACGGCGTCGTGCGCGAACCCGGCGTCGCGCAGGGCCGCCCGCGCATCGAAAGCGACATCGACGCGGCCGAGACCATCCTGATGCTGGCCCCCGAGACCAACGGGCACGTGGCGGTGAAGGCCTGGAACGCGCTGTCGCGGATCACGGGGCGCGAGCATGCCCACCTGGCGCTGCCCAAGGAACACGAGAAGATCCGCTTTCGCGACATCCAGGCGCAGCCGCGCAAGATCATCACCTCTCCGAC
Organism: Pseudomonadota bacterium; assembly: GCA_021830925.1. Lineage (GTDB taxonomy): Bacteria > Pseudomonadota > Gammaproteobacteria > Burkholderiales > Burkholderiaceae_C > Thiomonas_A. The sequence goes on from JAKBNS010000242.1 coordinate 43,290, forward strand.
CTGGTCGGGCATCGAGGACGAGAAGGTCTGCTACAACGCCGGCTACACCAACGTGCACGAGCTGATCCCATGGCGCACCCTTACCGGGCGCCAGCAGTTCTACCAGGACCACGCCTGGATGCTCGCCTTCGGCGAGGGTTTCGCCAGCTATCGCCCGCCGGTCAACCTCAAGGCGGTGCACCCGGTGCAGGGCAAGTACGGCAACGGCAACCCGGAAGTGGTGCTGAACTGGATCACCCCGCATCAGAAGTGGGGCATCCACAGCACCTTCACCGACAACCTGATCCTTCTGACCCTCAGCCGAGGCGGTCCCTGCGTGTGGATCTCCGAGGACGACGCGCGCAGCGCGGGCATCGTCGACAACGACTGGATCGAGGTCTACAACGCCAACGGCGCGATCGCCGCGCGCGCCGTGGTCAGTCAGCGCGTGCGCGTGGGCATGGCCATGATGTACCACGCGCAGGACCGGCTGGTGAACACTCCGGCCTCCGAGATCACGCATGCCCGCGGCGGCATCCACAACGCCGTCACGCGCATCGTCATCAAGCCGACCCACATGATCGGCGGCTACGCGCAGCTCGCCTACGGTTTCAACTACTACGGCACCGTCGGCGCCAACCGCGACGAGTTCTGCATCGTGCGCAAGATGAACCGCGTCGACTGGATGGACGAGCCCGCCGGACCCGCCTACAGCCACGAAGCGCCCGCTCAAGGAGATCGATCATGAAAGTCCGCGCGCAGATCGGCATGGTCCTCAATCTGGACAAGTGCATCGGCTGCCACACCTGCTCGGTCACTTGCAAGCAGGTGTGGACCTCGCGTCCCGGGATGGAGTACGCCTGGTTCAACAACGTCGAGAGCAAGCCCGGGGTGGGCTACCCGGTGGAGTGGGAGAACCAGGACAAGTGGAAGGGCGGCTGGGTGCGCACCCCGCAGGGCTCGCTGCAGCCGCGCCAGGGCTCGCGCCTGTCCATCCTGCTGAAGATCTTCGCCAACCCCAACCTGCCGCAGATCGACGACTACTACGAGCCCTTCACCTTCGACTACGAACACCTGCACAAGGCCCCCGAGCTTGCAGCGGCGCCCACCGCGCGCCCGCGCAGCCTGATCAGCGGCCAGCGCATGGAGAAGATCGAGTGGGGCCCGAACTGGGAGGAGATCCTGGGCGGCGAATTCGCCAAGCGCAGCCGCGACGCCAACTTCGAGGGCATGCAGAAGGAGATCTACGCCGAGTTCGAGAAGACCTTCATGATGTACCTGCCCAGGCTGTGCGAGCACTGCCTGAACCCGGCCTGCGTCGCCTCCTGCCCCTCGGGCGCGATCTACAAGCGCGAGGAGGACGGCATCGTACTCATCGACCAGGACAAGTGCCGCGGCTGGCGCATGTGCGTGTCGGGTTGCCCGTACAAGAAGATCTACTACAACTGGGAAAGCGGCAAGTCCGAGAAGTGCATCTTCTGCTACCCGCGCATCGAGGCCGGGCAGCCCACCGTGTGCTCCGAGACCTGCGTGGGGCGCATCCGCTACCTCGGCGTGCTTCTGTACGACGCCGACCGCATCGAGGAAGCGGCGGCCACGCCGCGCGAGCAGGACCTGTACGAGGCCCAGCTCGGAGTCTTCCTCGACCCCCACGACCCCAAGGTGATCGAGCAGGCGCGGCGCGACGGCGTGCCCGAGGCCTGGCTGGAGGGAGCTCGCCGCTCGCCGGTGTACAAGATGGCCATGCAGTGGAAGATCGCGTTGCCCCTGCACCCCGAGTACCGCACGCTGCCCATGGTCTGGTACGTGCCGCCGCTGTCGCCCATCCAGAGCGCCGTGCAATCCGGCATGGTGGGCACCCACGGCGCGCTGCCCGACGTGGCGCAGCTGCGCATTCCGCTGCAGTACCTGGCCAACCTGCTCACCGCCGGTGACGTCGAGCCGGTGCGCCGCGCGCTCGAGCGCATGCTCGCCATGCGCGCCTACATGCGCGGCAAGCAGCTCGACGGCCGGCCCGATCTGGCGGCGCTGGCGCAGGTCGACATGCAGCCGGAGGTGGTGGAGGACATGTACCGCATCCTGGCCATCGCCAACTACGAGGATCGTTTCGTCATCCCTACCAGCCACCGCGAATACGCCGAGAACGCCTTCGACCTCAAGGGCTCCTGCGGCTTCAGCTTCGGCAACGGCTGTTCCGACGGCGAGAGCGCCCCTTCGCTGTTCAGCGCCCGCAAGCGGCGCACCATTTCCATCCAGGAGAAACGCTGATGGACGCCGTCACCTTGCAACGCAGGCTGCGCTCTTTCGCGCTGCTGTTCGACTATCCGGGCGAGATCCTGCAGGCGCATGCCGGCGAGATCGCGGCCGAGCTGGAGGGCCTCGGCGCCGCGAGCTCGGAGGCGGGCGACACATCCGCGCTGCTGCGGCACCTGCGCGACGCCGAGCTTCTGGAATTGCAGGCCGAATACGTCGACGTGTTCGACCGCGGCCGCAGCACCTCGCTGAACCTGTTCGAGCACGTGCACGGCGACGCGCGCGAGCGCGGGCAGGCGATGGTCGATCTGCTGGAGCAGTACCGCCAGGCGGGGCTGGAGCTCAACAGCCGCGAGCTGCCCGACTACCTTCCCGTCTACCTCGAATACTGTTCCCTGCTGGAGCCGCAGGCGGCGCTGGACGCGCTGGGCGAGATCGCGCCGTTGCTGGTCAACCTGGCCTCGGCGCTGCAACGCCGCGACTCGCCGTGGCTGGCCGCGGCAGCCGCGCTGTGCGCGCTGGCCGGCGAGAGCGACTGGCGCGCCAGCGCGCGCCGCGCCGCCGAGGCCGCGAAGGCCGCGCAGGCGCGCTCGCCGACGCCCGCCCCGCGCGACCCGTCCGGGGGCGAAGGCCAGGGCGCCGACTGGAGCGCCGCGGCGCTGGACGCCGCATGGGCCGAGGAGCCCGTGAGCTTCCTCGACGCCTGCTCTCCGCAGGGGGCGGGCGCGGTGCAGCCGGTGCAATTCCATCCGCGCGCCGCCCAGGCGCGCGCATCCGGAGCTTGAGGCCATGAACCTGTTCTTCTTCGGGGTCTATCCCTACATCGCCGGCACGGTGTTCCTGCTCGGCAGCCTGGTGCGCTTCGACCGCGAGCAATACCTTTGGCGCAGCGAGTCCAGCCAATTGTTGCGAACCGGCACGCTGCGCTGGGGCTCCAACCTGTTCCACGTCGGCATCATCGGCTTGTTCTTCGGCCACCTGGTCGGCCTGCTGACCCCGCTGGCGATATTCGAGGCGCTGGGCCTGACGCCACAGGACAAGCAGCTCATGGCCATGGGCACCGGCGGCACGCTGGGCCTGCTGATCCTCGTCGGGCTGCTGCTGCTCATCGCGCGGCGTCTGGGCGACGCGCGCCTGAAGGCCACGACCCGCCCGATGGACTGGGTCACGCTGCTGTGGCTGCTGGCCACCCTGCTGCTGGGCCTGAGCACCATTGCCGTGTCGGCGCATCACCTGGACGGCGCGGAGATGCTGCTGCTCATGTCCTGGGCCAAGGGCGTGGTCACCTTCCAGGGCGGCACCGCCGCTTCCTACATCGCCAACGCCTCGCTGGTGTTCAAGGTGCACATCGTGTTCGGCCTGACCCTGTTCCTGCTGTTTCCCTTCACCCGCCTGGTGCACATCTGGAGCGGCATCGCCTCGGTGGCCTACCTGGCGCGGCCCTGGCAACTGGTGCGCACGCGCCGCTGAACCAAGGAGTCCAAGCCATGGAACCCGTGCAGAATCCCGAACCGGCGCTGCAGCAGCGCCTGCTGCGCCACCTGCGCGAACGCGCGCTGTCCCTGGGCCTGGGCGGAGCGGGCTCGGGCGACGCGTCGGTGGGCGAAGAGCAGCTTCTCGAGGCCCTGCTGGAGCACGACCTGCGCGTGCCCGAACCCTCCGAGGAGGAATGCCGGCGCTACCACGAGACCCACGCCGACGAACTGTTGCAGGGCGCGCTGGCCGAGGCCGACCACATCCTGTTCGCGGTCACCGACACCACGCCCATCGAAGCCTTGCGCCGCCACGCCGAGACCGTGCTCAACGCGCTGCTCGCGGGCGAGGCGGACTTCGCGCAGCTGGCGCGGGCCGAATCCAACTGCCCTTCGGCGCAGCTCGGCGGCAACCTCGGCCAGCTCACGCGCGAGCAGTGCGTGCCCGAGTTCTGGGCCGCGCTGGCGCAGCACGGACGGGAGGGATTGCTGCCGCGCCTGGTGCCCACGCGTTTCGGGCTGCACGTGGTGCGGGTGCATCGCTTCGATCCCGGGCGCCTGCCGCCTTTCGAGGACCTGCACGAGAGTCTTGCCCAGCGCCTGCGCCAGCAGTCCCTGGTGCGCGCGATGGCGTTGTACGCTGAGGACCTGCGGCGCCAGCTCGAAGCCGAGTCCGCCGCGGCCTGAAACCGCACCCAGCTCCGCGCCATGCTCCTGGAAAGCCTGCTCGCCTATCTGCATATCTCGGCCGTCCTCGGCCTGGCCGTGTTCCTCACCGCGCGCGTGGCGCTGCTGCGTCCGGAGGTGCTGGAGCAACGCCCGGCCCTGCTGCGGCGCCTGCTGCGCCTGGACCTCTGGTGCTGGGGTGCCTTCGCGGCGGTGGCCCTGAGCGGCGCCGCGCGGGTGGCGCTGGGGGTCAAGGGCGAGGCCTGGTATGCGCACAACCCCTTGCTGTGGGCCAAGCTGGCGCTGTTCGCGGCGATGATGGTGATGGGCCTGCCCGCGACCCGCGCCTGCAGGCGCTGGGTCGCGCTGGGCCAGGCGCCGCTGGCCGAGATCGCCGAGCAGCGCCGCTGGCTCATGTGGCAGGCCCACGTGATGGTGCTGCTGCCGCTGTTCGGCGTGCTGATGGCCTACGGCTACTGAACCTGGACGGGCTTGCCGGGCCGGGGTGCCACGCGGCGCACCCGCTCAGGCGCCGGCCACCTCCAGGTTGGCCAGGTCGCTCAGCAGGCTCGGGCCCTCGGGTTCCCAGCCCAGCCAGCGACGCGTGAGTTCGCTGGATGCCGGCACGTCGTGCCCGGCGAAGCGGGCCAGCCACCCGAACACTTCGGGCGCCTGTTCGGCGTCGACGGAACGCACAGGCAGGTCCAGGCGCTGCCCGATGGCCTGCGCGGTGTCCCGCAGGGTCACTCCGCCCTCGCTGACCGCGTGGTACTTGGCGTCGGGCTCGGCGCGCTCGAAGGCGAGGCGATACAGCCGCGCCACATCCAGGCGGTGCGCCGCCGGCCAGCGTTGCATGCCGTCGCCGACGTAGGCGCAGTAGCCGAGTTCGCGGAAGCGGGCGATCATCGGCGTGATCAGTCCCTGGCTGCGGGTGTCGTGCACCTGCGGCAGGCGCACCACCGAGACGTTCACGCCGGCCGCGGCGGCCAGCGCCGCCGCCTGCTCGGTGGCAGCGCGGGGATGCACCTCGGTGCCGACGATGGGGTAATGCTCGCGCGCCGGCTCGCCGGGCACGGTGTTGGCCAGCGGCACGCCCGAGGTGACCAGCAGCGGGCGCCCGGAGCCGCCCAGCCCCTCGGCCAGGGCCTGGATCACCGCGCGGTCGTCCTCGCAGTTGGCGACGAAACGGGTGAAGTCGTGCTTGAAGCCGAGGTGGATCACGCCATCGCAAGCCGCCGCGGCCTCGCGCAGCAGGGCTCCATCCTCCAGGCGGCCGTGCAGCACCTCGCCGCCCGCGGCTTGCAGCGCCGCGGCCTTCTCGGGCGCACGACACAGGCCCAGCACCGAATGGCCCGCGCCGACGAGTTGCTCGACCACGGCCGAGCCGATGTTTCCGGTGGCACCGGTGACGAATACACGCATGGGGTTCTCTCCTTGCAAGGGTTTCAGGCCGCGAAGTACGCGGGGTGATCGAGGTCGGCGAGCAGCTCCGGCTGCGTGGGGCGCCAGCCCAGCACGGAGCGGGTGTGTTCGCTCGACGAGGGACAGTCGAGGCCGACGAACTGGGCCATCCAGCCGAAGTGGGCCGCCGCTTGTTCGGGCGCGATGGAGCGCGTGGGCACCCCCAGGCGCGCACCGACGATCTCGGCGATGCGTCGCATCGGCACGCCCTGCTCGGCCACCGCGTGGAAGGGCCCGGCATCGGGGCCCTGTTCGAGAGCGAGGCGGAACACGCGCGCGGCGTCCAGGCGATGCACGGCCGGCCAGCGGTTGGCGCCGTCGCCGATGTAGGGCGATATCCCCTTTTCCCGCGCCAGCGCGATGATGCGCGGCACGAAACCGTGGTCGCCGTGGCCGTGCACCGTCGGTGCCAGGCGCACGGCGGCGCCGCGCACGCCGCGCGCGCGCAGCCGCGCCAGCGCGGCTTCCGGGTTGCGGGGCAGGGCGGCCAGTTCGGGCCTTGCGGGGGTGCGCTCGCTGGACACCGAGCCCGGCGCCAGCAGCGCCACGCCGGAGGCCACCACCAGCGGGCGTTCGCTGCCCTGCAGGCTGGCCCCCAGGGCCTCGATGGCCGTGGCCTCGTCGGCCCCGCTTTGCGCGAAGCGGGAGAAATCGTGGTCGAAGGCCAGATGGATCACTCCATCGGCGGACTGCGTCGCGCGCCGCAGCCCCTGCAGATCCTGCAGCGAGCCCTCGACGACCTCGGCCCCCGCGGCGGCCAGGTCCGCGGCCTTGTCCGGGTTGCGGCACAGGCCCAGCACCTGATGTCCGGCGGCGATCAGCTCACGCACCACGGCCGAGCCCACCCAGCCCGTCGCGCCCGTCACGAATACACGCATCATGCTTGCTCCGAAATGGTCATGGACGCATTCTGGAAGCCGGATTTATGATGGTAAAGTAGTGACCTTATCCTAGTAATATGACTACCAGCCATCTGGGCGAATACCTCCGGGACCGGCGCATGCGCCTGGACCCCGCGGCGTTGGGCTACCCCTCCGAGCGTCGGCGCACGCCGGGCCTGCGGCGCGAGGAAGTGGCGCAGCGCGCCAACATCAGCCCCACCTGGTACACCTGGCTGGAGCAGGGGCGCGGCGGGGCACCGTCCGCCGCGGTGCTCGATCGCATCGCGCATGCGTTGATGCTCACCGACCTCGAGCGCGAGCATCTGTTCCTGCTCGGGCTCGGGCGCCCGCCGCAGGCGCGCTACCAGGTCAGCGAGGGCGTCACGCCGCGCCTGCAGCGCCTGCTGGACGTGCTGGACCCCTGCCCCGCGGTGATCCGCACCGCCACCTGGGACGTGATCGCCTGGAACCGCGGGGCGACGCGGGTGCTGATGGACTACGCGGCGCTGGCGCCGCAGCAGCGCAACGTGTTGCGCCACCTGTTCCTGGATGCGCGCGCCCGCGCCGCGCAGTACGACTGGGACAGCGTGGCGCGCGCCGTGGTCGGCAGCTTCCGGGTGGAGGCCGCGCGCGCCGGCGCGGCGGCCGCGGTGCAGCCGCTGGTGGACGAGCTCAGCCGGCTCAGCCCGGAGTTCCATGCGTTGTGGAACGAACCGGAACTCCCCGCGTCGCGCCACGAGGCGGTCAAGCACATCCGCCACCCGGTGCTGGGCAGTTTCGCCTTCGAATACTCGACCTTCGCGGTGGACGGCCGGACCGACCTCAGCCTGGTGATCTACAACCCGGCCACGCCGGACGACCTGCAGCGCCTGCGCGAACTGCTCGACGCCTGATCCGCCGCCTGAGCGGCCTCCTGCAGGTTTGGTCGTGCGGGCGGACAATATCCCCTCTCACGCCACGGGATATGACCTCGCCGGCGCGCGCCTGGCGCGTCGCGCCCCGCGTGGCGCTCCACTCCGCGCTCCCCATGATCTCCCTGTCTTCCCCGCGGTCGCCGTCCGCGCCCGCGCAGCCTTCGTCGTCCCCGCCCGCCGCGCCGTCAGGCCATCACGGCTGGGCGCTGGCCATGCTGCTCATCGGCGCCATCCTGCCGCCGCTGGACTACTTCATCGTCAACCTCGCGTTGCCGGCCATCCACGCCGGGATCGGCGCCAGTGACTCGCAACTGCAGTTCGTGATCTCGGCCTATGCGTGCGCCAACGCGGTGGTGCTGATCACCGGCGGACGCCTGGGCGATCTGTACGGACGCAAGCGCATGTTCATGATCGCGATGGCCGGTTTTGTCGCCGCATCCGCGCTGTGCGGCATGGCCCCCGACGCCAACGTGCTGATCGCCGGGCGCGTGCTGCAGGGGGTGTTCGCCGCCACGCTGACCCCGCAGGTGCTGGCCACTATTCGCAGCGTGTTCAGCCCGCACGAGCAGGTGCGCGTGATGGGGCTGTTCGGCTTCGTCTACGGGCTGGCCGCGGTCATCGGCCAGCTGGGCGGAGGCGCGCTGATCAGCCTGCATCCCTTCGGCCTGGGCTGGCGCGCCATTTTCCTGGTCAACCTGCCCATCGGCCTGGTGGCCCTGTTCGGCAGCTGGCGCCATCTGCCGGAGAACCGGCCTCCGCGCGGCGCCGGCATCGACCTGCCCGGCACGCTGCTGCTGTCGATGTTCCTGCTCGCGCTGATCGTTCCCCTGACGCGCGGGCCCGAGGTGGGCTGGCCGCTGTGGACCTGGCTGGGCTTCGCGGCGGCCGCCGTGCTGCTGCCCCTGTTCATCGGCGTGGAGCGCGCCCGGCTGGCGCGCGGGCACGATCCGCTGCTCGACCTGCGCCTGTTCGCCAATCCGGTGGTCACGCTCGGCCTGTTGCTGGCGTTCCTCTTCTACTGGATGAGCGTGTTCTTCCTGGCCTTCGGGATCTATCTGCAAAGCGGGCTGCAATGGACCCCGCTGCAGGCCGGGCTTGCCATCCTGCCCTTCGGGCTGGGCTTCCTGGCGGCACCGTTGCTGCTGCCCCGTCTGGTCGCGCGCCTGGGCGCGCAGCCCACGTTGAGCGCCAGTTTCGCGATGCTGTCGGTGGGTCTGGGCCTGGCCGCGCAGTGGGCCGGCGCGCGCGCACCCGGCTGGGCCTTCTACGCCGGGTTGGTGGTGGCCGGCGCGGGCCAGGGGCTGACCCTGCCGTCGGTGCTGCGCATCGTGCTGGGCGAGGTCGCGCCGGAACGAGCTGGCGTGGCCTCGGGCATGATCACCGCGATGTTGCAGATCGGCTCGGCGGTGGGCGCGGCGGTGCTCGGCGGGGTGTTCTTCGCCGCGCTGGGCCCGCACCCCGACGCGGCTGCGTACCTGTACGCCTTCCGCCACGCGCTGCATGCGCTGCTGCTGGTGCTCGTGGCCTGCATCGCGCTGTCCCTGCTGTTCGCGCCGCTGCACGCGCGTCGCCGGCGCCGGGCGCTTTCGCCTTCGCCTTGCGCGATGCGCGAGGGGGCGACCAGGCCCTAGCCTAGGGGCACGCCGCCATGGCGTTTCCATCGACGTGGGAATTCGGGGAATTCGGGGAATTCGCATGCGCGAGTCCGCGCTGCGCACGAGCCACCCATAATGTTTCGCCAGTGCCGGGATGGCCCCGGTCGCGAGGCCTTCGATGGACCCCACCGGAATCCACAGCCTGCAGCAACGTCTGCACAATCGCCACATCCAGCTCATCGCGCTCGGCGGCGCCGTCGGTACCGGGCTTTTCCTCGGTTCCGCGGGCGTGCTGGAACGTGCCGGGCCGTCGATGCTGCTGGCCTACGCCTTCGCCGGCGCGCTGGTGTTCCTGATCATGCGATTCCTGGGGGAAATGCTGGTCGAGACCCCGGTGTCCAGTTCCTTCAGCTATTTCGCCGATCGCTACTGGAGTCGCTTCGCGGGCTACTTCTCCGGCTGGAACACCG
>JAKBNS010000281.1 GCA_021830925.1 Pseudomonadota bacterium
AGTACTACGAGACCAGCACCTCCGGGTCGGTCAGACGCGAGTTGGTCATGTGGGTCTGCACCACCGAAGTACCGTCGAAGCCGCCCACCAGCTTGCCGTCGGCGTCGAACACCCCGCCGGCCCCCGATCCGCCGGCGATGGTCTCGTAGTACTGCCGCCGCTCGTCGCCGAAGGTGAAGTTGTTCATCGTGCACTGGCCCGCCGCCTGCACGCCGAGGGCGCCGAGCAGCGCGTTGGTCACGCACTGCGAGGTCTCCACGTTTCCGGCCACCACCGCGGCCGGGTAGCGCGGCGCCAGCATCGAGCCTTCCGGCACGATTACTTGCAGGGGCTTGAGGCAACCCGCGTTGAGCGGAATGTCGTCGTCCACCAGGCAGCGGAACACGTACAGCACCGCCGCCGTGGTCACCGCGCGCGGCGCGTTGAAGTTGTTGTCCAGTTGCTCCGAGGTGCCCGTGAAGTCGATCACCGCGCTGCGCGCGTCGGCGTCCACGCGCACCGCCACCTGGATGCGCCCGCCGTTGTCCAGCTCCAGCGTGTAGCTGCCGTCACGCAGCGCGCCGATCACCCGGCGCACGGCCTGCTCGGCGTTGTCCTGCACGTGGCGCATGTAGGCGCGCACCACTTCCAGGCCGTACCCGTCCACCAGGCGCAGCAACTCGGCGGCGCCCTTGGCGTTGGCCGCGATCTGCGCCTTCAGGTCCGCCAGGTTCTCCTGCGGATTGCGCGCCGGCAACGGCCCCGAGCGCAGCAGCTCCAGCACCCGCTGCTCCTGCAGCACGCCCTGCTCGACCAGCTTGACGTTGTCGAACACCACGCCCTCGTCGGCGATGGTGCGCGAATCCGGAGGCATCGAGCCCGGCGTGAGCCCGCCGATGTCGGCATGGTGCCCACGCGAACCCACGTAGAAAAGGATCTCCCGGCCCGCGGCGTCGAACACCGGCGTCACCACGGTGACGTCCGGCAGGTGGGTGCCGCCGTGGTAGGGATCGTTGAGCAGGAAAACGTCGCCCGGATGCACGGTTCCGGTGTTGCGCTCGATCACCGTGCGGATGCTCTCGCCCATGGAACCCAGGTGCACCGGCACGTGCGGCGCGTTGGCGATCAGGTTGCCCTGCTGGTCGAACAGCGCGCAGGAGAAGTCCAGCCGCTCCTTGATGTTCACCGACACCGCGGTGTTCTGCAACTGCGCGCCCATCTGTTCGGCGATGTTCATGAACAGGTTGTTGAACACCTCCAGCAGCACCGGATCGGCCTCCGTGTCGCAATCGCGCGCGTCGCGCCGCGGCATCGTGCGCGCCAGTTCGACGTGATCCAGCGCCGTCACCTCGGCGCGCCACTCGGGCGCCACGGTGATGGTGGTGTTGGCGTCCACGATCACCGCCGGGCCCTCGACAACGTGCCCGGGCTTGCAGTCGCGTCGCAGCACCAGCACACCGGGATGCCAGGCCCCCTGATGGAACACACGCATGGTCTGCGCCACCGGTGCGGCGCCGCGGCGCTGCGTGTCCTGCGCTCGCTCGTGCATTTCGCTGCCTCCGGCGACCGCCTCGACCGAGGCCGACTCCAGGATCAGCGCCCGCCCCTGCAACAGGTGGGCGAAGCGCTGCAGGTAGGCCTGCTCGAAGCGCTCGCGCATCCGACCCGGCTCGGCCGGCTCCACCGCCAGCGCGGTGTCGGTGCCCTGGTAGCGCACAAGCACTCGCTCGACGGTGCGCACGCCGGCCGCCTCCAGCCCCTGCGCCACCAGCGCGTCGCGCGCTTCCTCGCGCAACTCGGCCAGCACTTGCAGCATGCGCGCATGGCCGTCGGCATCCAGCGCCTGCTCCACGCTGCGCTCGCGCATCGCCGCCTGGTCGGCCAGGCCCATGCCGTAGGCCGACAGCACCCCGGCCAGCGGGTGTATGTACACCCGGCTCATGCCCAGCGCGTCGGCCACCCGGCAGGCGACCTGCGCGCCGGCGCCGCCGAAGCACTGCATGGTGTAGCGGGTGACGTCGTAGCCGCGCGCCACCGAGATCTTCTTGATCGCCCCGGCCATGGCCTGCACCGCGATGTCCACGTAGCCCTCGGCCACCCCGACCGGAGTCTGCACGCGCCCGGTCTGCGCCTCGATGCGCGCGGCCAGTTGCGAGAAGCGCTCGCGCACCACCTCCTCGTCCAGCGGCTGGCGCCCGTCGGGGCCGAACACCGCCGGGAAATGCTCGGGACGGATCAGGCCCAGCATCAGGTTGGCGTCGGTGATGGTCAGCGGACCGCCCCGTCGGTAACAGGCCGGTCCCGGATTGGCCCCCGCCGAATCCGGCCCCACGCGCATGCGGCTGCCGTCGAAATGCAGGATGGAGCCGCCGCCGGCGGCCACCGTGTGGATGCTCATCATCGGCGCGCGCACCCGAACCCCGGCCACCTGGGTCTCGAACACCCGCTCGTATTCCCCTGCGTAGTGCGACACGTCGGTGGAGGTTCCCCCCATGTCGAAGCCGATCACCCGCTTGTGCCCGGCCAGCTCCGCGGTGCGCGCCATGCCGACGATGCCGCCGGCCGGACCCGACAGGATGGCGTCCTTGCCGCGAAACGCGCTGGCCTGCGTGAGCCCGCCGCTGGACTGCATGAACAGCAGGCGCACCCCCGGCATCTGCGCGGCCACCTGGTCGACGTAGCGCTGCAGGATGGGCGACAGATACGCGTCCACCACAGCCGTGTCGCCGCGGGAGACGAACTTCATCAGGGGCGAGCTCTCGTGCGAGGCGCTGACCTGGGTGAATCCCACCTCGCGCGCCACCCCCGCTGCCAGTGCCTCGTGAGCCGTGTGCTTGTAGCCGTGCATGAACACGATGGCCACCGCGCGCAGGCCTCGCGCATGGGCGGCCTGCAATTGCGCCCGCAGCGCCTCGGCGTCCAGCTCGCGCACCAAGCCGCCGTCGGCGTCCACGCGCTCGTCCACCTCCAGCACTTCCTGGTAGAGCAGCTCGGGCAGCACGATGTGGCGCTCGAACAGGCGCGGCCGGTTCTGGTAGCCGATGCGCAGCGCGTCGCCGAAGCCGCGCGTGGTCACCAGCAGCACCGGCTCGCCCTTGCGCTCCAGCAGCGCGTTGGTGGCCACCGTGGTGCCCATGCGCACGCACTCCACCAGATCCGGCGTGATGGGCCGGTCCTCGGCCAGGCCGAGCAGGCGGCGGATGCCCGCCACCGCGGCGTCGCGGTACTGCTCCGGATTCTCCGACAGCAACTTGCTGGCCACCAGCGTACCGTCGGGCCGGCGCGCGACGATGTCGGTGAAAGTGCCTCCACGATCCACCCAGAACTGCCATTTCATGTCGAATCCTCTCGATTGCTCGTTACCGCGGCGCCCCGTGTCGCGCCGCTCGCGGGAAACCCGCCCCTCGCGGCCGCGCACGGCGGCCGCGTTCGTGGAAATCATGGACCGCCCGGCTCGCCCGGCCCGCTACCCGCTACCCGCTACAAGCCCAGGTAGGCGCGCCGCACCTCGTCGTCGTTGCGAAGCTCCTCGGCGCTGCCGTGCAGCACGATCTGCCCGCTTTGCAGCACGTAGCCGCGCGCGGCCAGGTCCAGCGCCATGGCCGTGTTCTGCTCCACCAGCAGCACCGACAGGCCCTGCTCGCGGTTCAGGCCTGCCAGCGCATCGAACACCTCCTCGACCAGCTTGGGCGAAAGCCCCAGGCTGGGCTCGTCGATGAGCAACAGGCGCGGCGCGCTCAGCAGCGCGCGCCCGATGGCCAGCATCTGGCGCTCCCCGCCCGACAAGGTGCCGGCCAGCTGCCCGCGACGCTCGCCCAGACGCCCGAACATGTCATACACGCGCTGCAGGCGTCGCTGCACCTCGGCCTGGTCGTGCACCGTGAAGGCTCCCAGGCGCAGGTTCGCCTCCACGCTCTGGCGCGCGAACACCCGCGCGCCCTCCGGGATCATCGCCATGCCGCGCGACACCAGGCGGTGGGGCGGCGTGCCGGTGATGTCGGCGCCGTCGAACACCACGCGTCCGGCCCGCGGGCGCACGCTGCCCACCGCGGCGCGCAGGGTGCTCGACTTGCCGGCGCCGTTGGCGCCCAGCAAGGCCACCACCTCGCCGCGCCCGACCTCCAGGGATACGCCGCCCACCGCGCGCACGCCGCCGTAGGTGACCTCCAGGCCCTCGATGCGAAGCATCGGATCGGATGGCGTCTCAGACACGGTGCTTGCTCCCCAGGTAGGCCTCGATCACCAACGGGTCGCGCACGACCTCCTGCGGCGAACCCTGCGCGATCAGTTGTCCGAAGTTCAGCACCAGCACGCGCTGCGCCAGGCGCATGACCACCTCCAGCACATGTTCCACGATCAACAAGGTCACCCCCTGGGCATGGATCTCGCGCAGGATCTCCGCCAGCGCGATCGCCTCGCCCGGGTTGAGCCCGCCCGCCACTTCGTCGAGCAGCAACAGGCGCGGCCCGGTGGCCAGCGCACGCGCCAGCTCCACGCGCTTCTGCCCGGCCACGTTGAGCGCGGCCGCCCGCTCCTGGGCGCGCCCGGCGAGGCCCACGCTGCGCAGCACCTGTTCGGCGTGGCGCCGCGCATCGGCGATGCGCCGATGGCGCAGCAGCGCGCCGACCATGGTGTTCTCCAGCACCGTCATGTCCCCGAAACTGCGCGGGATCTGGAAACTGCGGGCCACGCCGAGCTGCGCCACCTGCTCCGGATTCAGGCCCACGATGGAGCGCCCGTCGAAGCGGATGCTGCCATCGCTGGGCGCGTAGCTGCAGGCCAGGCTGTTGAACAGCGTGCTCTTGCCGGCGCCGTTGGGGCCGATGATGGCCACCAGCTCGCCCGCCTCCACCGTGAAGCTGACGTCGCGGTTGGCCGTCAACCCGCCGAACCGCTTGCTCAGCGACTCAACCTCGAGCAACGCCATGGCGCCTCCGCAAGGTGGTGAGCCCACCGGGAATGAACATCGTGACGGCCACGATCACCAGCCCGTACACCAGCACGTCCGCGCCACCGCTGGAGCCGCCCCAGGCGGCTCGCGTGATCTCGCCCAGCGGGATCAGCAGCGCGGCGCCCAGCCACGGTCCGTACAACGAGCCCGCGCCGCCCAGGATGGCCACCAGCACGATCTCCACCGAGGTCGACAGGCTGAACATCGAGTCGGGGTCGATGAATCCGACGTAGATCGCGAAAAAGCCGCCCCACACCCCGGTCAGCGCGGCCGACAGCGCGAATCCCAGCAGCTTGCAGCGCTGCGCCGACACCCCCAGGCTGCGCGCCGCGGCCTCGTCGCCGCTGATGGCGCGCCAGTAGTAGCCCAGGCGCGAACGCGTGCTGAAATACACCGCCGCGAAGCTCAGCAGGGCCAGCACCACGGCGATCAGGTAATAGGGCATGCGGTTGCGGAACAGCAGCATCCACGGGTGGTCGCCGATGGGCACCGACAGCCCGCTGGCGCCTCCCGCCCAGCTCAGGTTGGTGGTACCCAGCAGGCCGATCTGCAGCAGCCCGATGGTGATCATCGCGAAATAGTGCCCCGACAGGCGCAGCGTGGGAGCCGCGATCAGCCAGGCCACGGCCGCGGCCGCCAGCCCGCCCAGCGGAATGCCCAGCAGCGGGGATACGTGCAGGTCCAGCATCAACAGCACCGTGGTGTAGGCGCCGACCCCCAGGAAAAAGCCGTGCCCGAAGGAGATGCGCCCGAGGAAGCCGCCGACCAGGCTCCACGACGCGCCCAGGGCACCGAACAGCAGGGTCTTGAACAGCACCTGCAGGATGAATCCGTCGTGGGTGAACACCGGCGCCAGCGCCATCAGCAAGGCCAGGCCCGCGGCCAGCAGCAGCGGTGCTCGCGCGCGCCAGCGGCCCGCCGCCGGATCGAGAGAAGGATCAGCTTGCATGGGTCACCACCGTCCGAACAGGCCACGCGGACGCCACCACAGCACGGCCACGAACAACACGAAAATACCCAGGGTCTTCAGCGCCGGCTCGATCAGGAAGCCGGTGAAGGATTCGATCAATCCGATCAGCAGTCCGGCCAGCGCCGCGCCCAGCAGGGAGCCGAAGCCGCCCATGCACACGGCCACGAAGGCCAGCAGCCCGAACACCGCCCCCACGGAGGGGAAGATGTAGAAGAAGCTGGTCAGCAAGGCTCCCACCAGGCCCACCACCGCGCTGCTGAGCATCCACACCTGCGCGTCCACGCGCTGCGGCGAGATGCCCACGAAGGCGGCCACCTCGCGGTCCTCGGCCACGGCCTGCAGCGCCTGTCCCCAGCGCGTGCGGTAGACCAGCCAGAACACCACCGCCACCAGCGCCAGCGCGATCACCGCGGTGACGAATTGCGGGCGTCCCAGGTGCACGCCGGTGATGGTCACGCTGCCGGACAGCAGGGTGTGCGACAGATTGCGGTAATTGGGCGTGAAGGCGATCGATGCCGCCTGGCGCATGACCAGGCCGAGGCCGAAGGTGGCCAGGATCACCGCCGTCGGCGGCCCGCTGCGCAGCCGCCGGATGATCAGCGCATACACCCCGAAGCCGAAAAAGCCCAGCACCACCGCCACCAGCGGCGCCGACAGCAGCGGATCCAGATGCGCCAGCGTGAACAGCCAGTAGGCCGCGTACATGCCCAGCATCAGGAACTCGCCGTGCGCGAAATTGATCACGTCGGTGATGCCCCAGATCAGCGCCAGGCCCAGCGCCACCGCCGCGTACAACAGTCCGTCGAGCAACCCTGAATAGAGTGCCTCGAGCATGGTGTCTCTCCTCCCCCTTCGATGGTCCGCGCGGCGCGCCAGGGCGTGCCGCGCGGATACGACGCATCAGCTCCAGGCGAACGGCAGCTTGGGCAGCGACTTGTCGTGCCTGAACTGCGTCGGCCACACGGTCTTGTAGCCCGGGCCTTCCATCTGCAGGATCAGCCCGGCTCCGCGTTCGTTCTGGCCGTGCGCGTCGAACTTCACGCCCGGCCAGGGCATGGCCACCTGCTCGTAGCCCAGGTCGGTGGCGATCAGCGCCTTGCGGATGGCCTCCGGATCGGTGGAGCCCGCGCGGTTGATGGCATCGGCCAGCACCAGCACCCCGGCCATGGAGCGCGCGTTGTTGCCGTTCAGGTCCTTGCCCGTGCGGGCGTGGTACAGCGCGTTGATGCGGTTGAGCACCGGGTTGGTCTGCGCGATGTCGGTGGCCCACACGTCGCGGGTGAGGATGCCCTGCGCCTGCGGGCCGGCCTGCTTGACGAAGGCCGAGTCGATGAACCCGGCGTCGTTGGCCAGCAACACAGGCGGCGCGTACTTCATCTCGCGCATGGTGCGCACGAACAGCAGCGCATCCGAGGTGTAGGAGGCGAAGATCGCCACGTCCGGCTTGGCCGCCGCCAGCTTGCCCACCTCGGCGCTCAGCGACGGCGAGCCCGCCGTGTAGGCGATGCCGGCCACGATCTGGCGCTTGAACTGGGGCGCGAACTTCTGCACCGCCTTGAAGGTATTCACGCCGAAGTCGGTGTTCTCGTAGACCACCGCGATGCGCTGCGTCGGCACCTTCTGGATGGTGCCGAGGAAGTCCATCATGTTCTGGATGAAGGTCTCGTCGTTCGGCGTGGTGCGGAAGAACCACTTGTAGCCGCGCTCGGTCAGCGCCGGGCTGCTGGATTCCCCGTTCAGGTACGGAATACCCCGCTGCTCGGCCACGCGGCTGCAGGTCTCGGTGACGTTGGACTGGTAGGCGCCGGTCAGCGCCACGACGCCCTGCTCGTCGATCAGGCGCTGCGCGTCGGCCAGGCCCGTGGCCGGATTGCCCTGCGAGTCGGAGAACACCACCTCCAGCTGGGCCCCGCCCAGGCGCGGCAGCCCCGAGCCGGCCGCCAGCGGAATGGTCTTGAGGTCCGGGTGCGGCTTGTTGACGATGTCCACCGCCAGTTCGATGGCGTTCTTGATGTCCTGTCCGGTCGACGCCAGCGCGCCCGTCAGGGGATAGATCGCGCCGATGCGCACCGGCTTGCCCGCGGCTCGCGCGGGAACGATCGAGGCCGTGGTCAGGCCTGCGGCAATGACACTGAGCAATTCGCGGCGCTTCATCATTCCTCCCTGTGTGGTCTGAGAATCCAAGCTTCAACAAAGCCCGCGGCCGTTTGCTGCGGCCGCGGGAATCAAAAACTGGCCAATTGGCTGTTGCGAAGGTCGGTCACCAGCATGTAGCCCGGCGCGTGGGTGATGCACAAATCGGGCCTGGCCTCGGCCACGGCCACCTGCGGGGTCACTCCGCAGGCCCAGAACACGGGAATCTCGTCGGGCTCGATGCGCACGGGCTCGCCGAAGTCGGGCGTGGCCAGGTCGCGGATGCCGATCTGGCGCGCGTCGCCCAGATGCACCGGTGCGCCGTGCACCGCGGGGAAGCGCGAAGTCACCTGAATGGCGCGTATCGCCTGCGCCGCCTTGAGCGGCCGCATGGACACCACCATCGAGCCCTGGAAGGGGCCGGCCGCCGCGGTGGCGATGTTGGTGCGGTACATGGGCACGTTGCAGCCCATCTCGACGTGGCGCACCGGCAGCCCGGCCTCGATCATGGCCTGCTCGAAGGAAAAGGAGCAGCCGATCAGGAAGCTCACCAGGTCGTCGCGCCAGTACGAGCGCACGTCGGCCACCTCGTCGACCAGGCGCCCGTCGCGGAACACGCGGTAGCGCGGCACATCGGTGCGCAGGTCGATGTCCTCGCCCATGCCGGGCAGCGAGGGGTCGCCCGCCTCGCCCACCGCCAGCAGCGGGCAGGGCTTGGGATTGCGCTGGCAGTACAGCAGGAAATCCTCGGCCAGCACCCGCGGCAGCACCACCAGGTTGCCCTGCACATGTCCGGGAGCCAGGTCGGCCGTGGGCGAACTCAGCGCTCCCGAGCGCGCGGCCAGGCGCACCTTGTAGGGTGTGGACAGTCCGGGCGAGGCGCCCGGCGCCGGATTGCGAATGTTCGACATGCCCTCTCCTTGTTGGAGGGGCATTTCAGCGCCCGCGCCCGGGGCTGTCCAATCACGTGTTTGGATGAGAGCTGATAAGTTTGGCTTATCAGTATTTGCCCTGATGCAAAAGCGCGTCTTCTCGCGCGACCCGCAGCGCCGCCTGCGCCACCACCCGCGGCACCAGATCGGTGGCCCCGTGGCGCCAGCAGGCCGTGTAGCGCAGCGAGGGCAAGGGCGGCCCCGCCACGTCGAGCATGACCAGGCTGCCGTCGAGCAAGGCGCGGTGCGCGGAAATCGGCGCGATCACCGCGGTGCCGATGGCGTCCTGCGCCATGCGCACGATCACGCTCAGCGCCGCGCTGCCGTACATGCGCACCGGCTCCACGCCGGTGTCGTGCAGCATCTTGCGCACTTCGCGGTGCGGATCGGTGGAGGCCGGATAGGTGATCACCGGCCAGTCTCCCAGACGGCGCAGCGGCACCGGCGAGCGCCCGACCGGCAGCTTCGGACTGGCCAGCCAGCGCAGCGGGTACTCGCACAGTTCCAGGTTGTACACATGCGGCTCGGTCATCGGACCCAGCAGGAAGGCCAGGTCCAGCTGGTGGGTGTTGATCTGCTCCTTGAGCAGGGTCGAGGTGTCGACCTGCACGTCCATGAGTAGCGCCGGGTAGGCCTCGTGCAACTGCTCCATCAGGCGCGGCAGCCAGGTATGCACGATGGTCTCCGACACCCCCAGGCGCAGCGTGCCCCGGATCACGCTCTCGCTGTGCGCGGCCTGCTGCAGTTCCAGCCGGGTGCGCAGCATGCGCTCGGCGTAGGGCAGCAGCTCCTGCCCCTTGGGCGTGAGCGCCACGCCACGCGCGTCGCGATCGAACAGCCGCACGTTGAGCGCCTCCTCCAGCGCGTGGATGCGCTGCGAGATCGCCGGTTGCGTGGCATGCAGCTTCTCCGCGGCGGCGCGAAAGCCTCCCAGGTTGGCCACCCAGTAGAAGGTTTCGATGTTGCGTAGCTCGACCATGGTGGGCGCGGTCCGGGACTTCGGTGAGTCGAAGTCTGCGATGGTAGCCACTGCAGGCGCGGGGAATCGAGCGACAATGCTTGCATGGACCAGCCCGACGACTCCCAGCCGCAGATCCTCCCCGCCCACGAGGCCGTGCTCGGCGAGGGCATGCGCATCGCGCGCGCGCTTCCCAACCGCCTGCGCCGCATGGTCGGCGCCTGGTGCTTCCTGGACCACTTCGGCCCCGCCGACGTGGCGCAGGGCCAGGGCATGCGCGTGGGGCCGCACCCGCACATCGGGCTGCAGACCGTCACCTGGCTGGTGCAGGGCGAGGTGCTGCACCGCGACAGCCTGGGTTCGCTGCAGGCCATCCGGCCTGGCCAGCTCAACCTGATGACGGCCGGGCGGGGGATTTCCCATTCCGAGGAATCGCCCTCGCCGCGTTCGCCGTCGCTGCACGGCGCGCAACTGTGGATCGCGCTTCCCGAGGCGCAGCGCGCGCGCGAGCCGGCCTTCCAGCATGTGCCGGACCTGCCGGTGGTGCACCACCACGGACTGCGCGCCAGCGTGTTCATCGGCGAATTCCTGGGCCAGGCTTCGCCGGCCTGCGTGCACAGCCCGCTGCTCGGCGTGGAGCTCCTGTGCGAGGGGCCGGTGGAGGCGGTGCTGCCCCTGCGAGACGATTTCGAATACGCGGTGATGATGCTCGAGCACGAGGCCTGCTTCGACGGCCAGGCGCTGGGCATCGGTAGCCTGCTGGTGCTGGGCAAGGGCCGCCGCGAACTGCGCGTGGCCGCGGGCGCCGCCGCGCGCTGCCTGCTCATCGGCGGCGCGCCCTTCGGCGAGGACATGCGCATGTGGTGGAACTTCGTCGCCCGCACGCCGCAGGAACTGCGCCGCGCCAGCGAGGACTGGAACGCCGGCGCCGCGTATTTCGGCCAGGTGCATGGCTACGACGGCCGGCGCCTGGAGGCCCCGCTGCCACCCTGGTGAGCCGCGGCGCCCTGGCCGCCTCGCCGGCGCCGCGCGCGCGGCGCATTCCCCTTTGCCCATTCCCGAAACGGAGAACCCTGATGGACGATTCCCAACGCTTCGAGCGCGGTCTGGCCATTCGCAAGGAGGTGCTCGGCACCGACTACGTGGAGGCCTCGATCCGCGGCGCCGACGAGTTCACGCGCGACATCCAGCAACTGGTCACCGAGTACGCCTGGGGCGAGATCTGGTCCCGCCCCGGACTGTCGCGACGCGACCGCAGCCTGCTCAACCTGGGGATGATCACCGCCCTGAACCGCCCCCACGAGCTGCGCCTGCACGTTCGCGGCGCGCTGGCCAACGGGGTCAGCAAGGACGAGATCAAGGAAGTGTTCCTGCAGACCGCCGTGTACTGCGGCGCGCCCGCGGCGCTGGACAGCTTCCGCGTGGCACGCGAGGTGTTCGCCGAGATGGGGGTGTAGGTTTCATCCGACAACGGCCTCGCGAGGCCGATTGGGGAACCGCTGCGCCGGCAAAGCTCCCCGGACCGGGAAACCGCGTCCGACACCCGGCTCAGGTCACGCATGGCGCCGGGCCGCCAGGAATACGCGCAAGCGCGGCCTCGACCTCGCGCCAGACCCCGCCGCAGAGCCATCGGTAGAGCAGGCGAGTGGCGAGATAGCCGGCCTTGCCCAAAGGCCCGCGCCCGCGCTCACGCCACGACATCACCTTCGCGGCTTCCCTTTTGACCCACTCGGGATCGAAGCCTTCCCCTAGCACGGGGGTCGTCACCCAAAGGTTATGCCCGCAGACAATGGCTACCTCGCGAAAAAAGATCTCCCTCAGATCGCTCAACGGAAATTCCGCAAGCCTTGTGAAATCCGCGAAGCTCTCCACTTCGGCCGAGGTAAAGAAGTCAGCCAGTTTCGTCCAGATGAACTCACGATCATCCAGGTTCAGCGAATTCCCCATGCACTGAACTCCTCGAGTTCATCCTCGTAGGCATCGAACGCGGCTTCCGTAACCATGGCACCGAAGGTCACTCCCACGAGGGAGACGGCCAAGGCGCACACTGGCGCTCCGGGTCCGCAAATTGGTGAAACCGCGAAACCGGCCAGGAAGCCACCGAGAACTCCTCCTTGGATCACCGTGCCCTGCCGCGCGAACTCCCGAACCTTGTTCCGCGACGTCAAGATCGACTGCGCGGCCAGGGCCCCCGTGATGAGCATGCTCACCTTTCCGGCTACCTTCAGCGCACGCGTACCCGTCGTGACCGCCACGTCGTTGCGGCCCGCGGATTCGATGACCATATAGCTAGCCCGATTCCTTTCCGCTTCATTCAATTTGGCAAAGGCCTTTCCGTACAGCTTGCGTGCATACTTGTCCAAAGATTCCTGCAGCGTCGGGCCAACAGGTTTCTTCTTCTCTGCATAGGCACGCGCCGTCGCCGAAGTGACCTTCCGAGTTTCCACGAGGATCTGGTTTCTCACCGTATTGCAGTACCTGGCACCGTCCGCAACCGACATGCGTCCCGAGTCCACTTCGGCTTGCACCATCCGGCTGACCCGCTGTATGCCTTCAACGTAGCGCGCTCGCACACCCGCGTCGCTGATGACATCCATGGAAAATTTCGCGGCAGCGCTTTCCAGAGCGTCTCGAGCCGATCCCAGAATATTCGCGTTCAAGACGTGCTCGTGTCCCGTAGCGTACGGGCCATCGAATGTCATCGAAGCTGCTTGACCATCGACCATGTCTCAATCCACGAGCGCGGCCAGCAGGGCGTCCGCCACCGAGGGGCCATCTTGGAAAACATGTTGTAACAATTCCAGGCGGGTACACACGCTGTTGTTCGATCGCCCCCAGCCAACAACATGGTTGGCGTCGAACACCCCTGTTTCGGCCGAGCCGTCCGCGAAATGTGCCGCGCAGAGCATCCCTTCGAGCCCTTCGCCATTGCGCATGTGGAAGCCGATCCAGCGCCAGCGCTCCCCCAGCCCATCATCACGAGTGCATCTCGCTAAAGCAGGATCCATGCGCTCGACGTCACTAGCAGGCTGTTGAAATACCGGAGGGGGCCGCGCGCAGGCGCTGCGGGATGAGCTGCAAGGCGCCCAAGCCAAGGCCAGGCTGGACGCCTGGCCTGCTTGGGCAACGCCGCAGATCGCCCGCAGCGCCTGCGCCCGAA
>JAKBNS010000287.1 GCA_021830925.1 Pseudomonadota bacterium
GCGTTGAACACCTGCGGGCGCGACATGCGCACCTCGGCCACGCCGGCGCGGCGGGTCAGGATCGAAAGGGTATCGGGCATGGACGGACTCCGGAGAGGACGGCGCCTGGGGCGCCGGAGGGAACGACGGCGCGGCCGGCCGCTGGGCCCGGCGGCTGCCGGGGATCAGGCGTCGATGCGCAGGGTCTCGCGCACCAGCGCGCGCAGCGCCAGGAAGGTCGGCTGCAGCGCCTGGGCGCTGGTGTCCAGCGAGAACTCGGCCTTGGTGTAGAAGGGTTCGCGTCCGGCCAGGATGGTGCGCAGGTCCCCCATGGCCTCGGCGCTGGCGGCCATCGGGCGCATGTCGCCCTGCGCGATCACGCGCTGCATGTGGTCCTGCGGCGTGGCCTTGAGCCACACGGTCGTGCAGTGCGCCAGCAGCAGGTTGAAGGTCGCCGGTTCGGACACCAGCCCGCCCGGCGTGGCGATCACCGCCTCGGTGTAGAGCTGGATGGTTTCCTCCAGAGCCCGGCGCTCGTAGCGGCGATACGCGTTCATGCCGTACAGCGACTGGATCTCGGCCACGCTGCAACCGGCGAATTGCTCGATCTCGCGGCTGAGCTCGACGAAGGGAAAGCCCAGGTCCTCGGCCAGCATGCGGCCCAGCGTGGTCTTGCCGGCTCCGCGCAGCCCGATCAGTGCCACGCGCGAGCTGCGCGCGGCGTTGTCTCCGCCGGTGCCCAGCATCTCGCCGATGGCCGCTCGCACGCGCCCCAGCGTGGCCTCGTCGCGATGCTCGAGGAGTTCGCGGATCAGCACCCATTCGGGCGACGACGCGGTGACGTCTCCCAGCAGCTCGGCCAGCGAGCACTGCAGCGCCTGCGCCACCTGCAGCAGCACCAGCACCGAGGCATTGCCCACGCCGCTTTCGAGGTTGGCCAGATGGCGCTCCGAAACGTCGGAGGCAAGCGCCACGGCCTTGCGCGTGAGCCCTCGGCGCGCACGCAGCGCGCGCACGCGCTCGCCCAGGGCCACCAGGAACGGGTGCCGCGACGGCAATGCCGCGCGCGGTACCCGGTTCGTGCCCGCCGGCTGTCCGGGGGCTGGGGGGCTGCTGGCGGCAGCAGTCGAAGTATGCAATATAGTGCTTGACATCCAGGGGGCGGAAATTTACAGTCGTCGGACGCACAATACTGCATATTGCGCCACACCACAACCTCAGGATGATTCCCATGTCGTCTGTGTATGCCTTGCATCAAGCCGTATGCGAAATCACTGCCGCGATTTCCGGAGCGCCTCTCGATGAACGCCTTCAGCAGCGGCTCAACGACGAGTTCGGGCCGTCCAGCGCGCTGTATGCGCGGCTGCGCGAAGCCTGCGAACAGGGTGTCGCCGAAGGCGCGCTGTGCGCGCGCGAAGCCGGGGGCATTCGCTACGGCCGGGTGTTCAAGCCGGAACAGGCCCTGCAAGGTTTTTCCGTGGATGTCGTGAACATGCAAGACATTGCAGGTCCGCACCACGAACACCCGCTGGGGGAAATCGACCTCGTGATGCCGCTGGATGCCGACGCCCGCTTCGACGGCCATGGCGCGGGCTGGGTGGTGTACGGTCCGGGCAGCGCCCATCGTCCGACGGTGCGCCAGGGGCGCGCGCTGGTGCTGTACCTGCTGCCTCAGGGGCAGATCCGCTTCAGCTGAGGGCGCGCCCTGCCGTCCCCATGGCCGACGGTGGATCTCGCCGGGCCGCTATAGTCGCCCACCAGGAGGCCTCGGGCAGGCCTCGGGACCTGTCGGATCATGCGTGAGTCGGGTGGGGGTCGGCAACAGCCGGCCGCTTGGTACCTTCGGCACCTTTGGCATTTTTGGCACCTTTGCCGCGTCTGGCGCGCCTGGCTGTGCGTGGGCTGCGCCGCGCTTGTCGCCGCACCGGGAGCGCATGCCGCGCTCGGCGGACCGGCGTCCGGCGCGCTGGCCGATGGGCGGCCGCTGGCGCAGGCGCACGCACTGCGAGCCGCCGGCGCCGCGCAGGTCAGCGACACCACCGTGATCGACGTGTCGGGCGTGACGGTGCACGAGTACTCGGGCTCCGACGGCGTGGTGTTCGCCATCGCGTGGTCGGGCGCCACCATCCCCGATCTGCGGCAACTGCTGGGCAGCTACTTTCCCGGCTACCAGGCCGGGCTGCGGGCCCGCCCGGCGGCGTCGTATCGTGCGGCGGTGCGATTGCGCACTCCGCAGATCGTCGCACATGCCGCAGGCCACATGCGCGCTTACTTCGGTTCCGCCTACGCGCCCGCGCTGGTGCCCGCCGGGGTGGACCTCGCCAGCCTGGGCGTGCAGCCATGACGGCGGGCCTGGCGGGAGTGGCGCGCCGCGCCGGTGTCGCCACGCTGCTGGCGTTGGCAGCGGGGCTCGGGCTCGCGGCCTGCGGCGGAGGTGGAGGCGGGAGTTCCGGTGGCGGCAGCACGCCGCTGCCGCCCGTCGTCGGGAGCAACCAGCTGCTCGTGACCGTGGCGAGCAATCCGGACGTCACCGCGCAGTACCCGAGCCTGGCCACGGTGAACATCCCCTATGTCTCGGTCACCGTGTGCGACTCGTCGAACCAGTGCAAGACCATCGACCACATCGTGCTCGACACCGGCTCGTACGGCCTGCGCGTGCTGCAAGGCGCGCTCGGCGGCCTGAACCTGCCGGCCGACACGGTCTCGGGGACCCAGCAACTGGGCGAATGCGCACGCTTTCTCAGCGGCTACATCTGGGGCAGCGTGGCCCATGCCACGCTTCACTTGGGCGGCGAGACGACGTCGTCGCTGCCGATCCAGGTCATCGGCGCCAGCAGCCTTCCTTCGGTGCCCGCCGATTGCGCGAGCACCGGCAGCGACGTCGGCTCGCTGCGCGGCCTGCAAGGCAACGGGCTGCTGGGCGTCGGGCAGTTCGTCTCCGACGGCGGCGTCTACTACTCCTGCACTTCAAGCACTTGCAGCAAGCTCAACCCGCAGCCGGCCTCGAGTTCCATGGTGTCCAACCCGGTCTTCTACCTCCAGAGCGCCGACAACAACGGCGTCGTGGTGCAGATGCCGGGAATACCCGGCGGAGGCGCCGGGACCACCTACGGCGTGCTCAGCTTCGGCGTCGGCACGCAGGCCGACAACTCGGTCAGCGGCTTCCAGGTCCTGCCGGCCGACCCCTGGGGCAACCTGACCGTGAACCTGCGTGGAATCGACTAC
>JAKBNS010000148.1 GCA_021830925.1 Pseudomonadota bacterium
GCCCATCGCCGTCGACCAGGTCTACGAATCCCTGCAGGGGCTGATCCGTGCCGGCACCACGCTGGTGCTGGTGGAGCAGGACCTGACGCGCGCGCTGAAGGTCGCCGACCGGGTCGTGTGCATGCTCGAGGGCGGCATCCCGCTGCAGGGCGCGCGCGACGATCTCAGCCGCGAGCACATCATGGACGCCTACTTCGGCCTGTCGCGCAGCCCCCAGGCCGCGCACTGAGAGACCGCCCCGACATGGAATTCCTCAACCAGATCATCCAGGGCATGCTGCTGGGCGGCTACTACGCCATTCTCGCCAGCGGTCTGTCCTTCCTGTTCGGCGTCATGCGCATCGTCAACCTCGCGCACGGCAGCCTGGTGGTGCTTGCCGGCTACCTCATCTTCAGCGCCTGCAAGCATTTCGGTGTCGACGTGCCGGTGGCCGTGCTGATGGTCATGCCGGTGATGGCGCTGCTCGGCTGGGCGCTCAACCGCCTGCTGCTGCAGCGCAGCCTGCGCGGCGGCATGCTGGTGCCCATCCTGGCGACCTTCGGGCTGTCCATCGTCGTCGACAACCTGTTGTTCCAGACCTTCGGCGCGGATACCCGATCGCTCGCCCCCAACATCGGCTCGCTGTCCTACGACAGCTGGCAACTGGTGGGCGACCTGTACGTGTCCAAGCTCGACGTGCTGACCTTCGGCACCGCGGTCGGCGTGCTCGGGGCGCTGCAACTGGTGCTGTCGCGCACCGGCATCGGTCGAGCCATTCGCGCCACCGCCGAGGACCCCGACGCGGTGAACCTGATCGGCATCGACTCGCGCATGGTGTATTCGGCGGCCAGCGCCATCGCGCTGCTGCTGATCACCGTGGCCGCGCTGTTCCTGGGCATGCGCAGCACCTTCGCGCCCTATGCCGGGCAGTCGCAGTTGCTGTTCGCCTTCGAGACCGTGGTCATCGGCGGCGCGGGGTCGCTGTGGGGCACGTTGCTGGGGGGCATCGTGCTGGGCGTGTCGCAGAGCATCGGCGCGCAGATCAATCCCATCGGATTTCTCATCGCCGGGCACGGGGTGTTCCTGGTCATCCTGGTGCTCCGGGTCTATTCGAAAGTCTGGAATCTGCGCCGGCCGCGCCTGCGGGCCGCGCGCGCGTCCACCCAAGGAGCTGGTGCATGAAGCAGGCGATGCAAGGCGCGCAGGTCGTGCGCTGGACTCCGCGCGCGGTCGGGTTCGTGATGGCGATCGGCCTGCTGGTGCTGCTGCTGGCCTTCGGGCCGACGTTCATGCGCCCGGAGATGCTGGACCGGCTGACCACGCTGTTCATCTACGTGTTGCTGGCTTCCATGTGGAACGCGCTGGCCGGCTACGGCGGTCTCATTTCCATCGGCCAGCAGGCCTTCATCGGGCTCGGAGGCTATTTCCTGGTGCGACTGTCGGCCGGCGGCATGGACATCTATGCCGCGCTGCTGGTGTCGGTGCTGCTGGTGGGCCTGGTGTCGCTGCCGCTGGGGCAGATCATGCTCAAGCTCGGAGGCGGCGAGTTCGCCATCGGCATGTGGGTGCTGGCCGAGTTGCTGCATCTGCTGGTGACCATCGATCCCATCGTGCAGGGCGAGACCGGCACCTCGCTGCTGGGCGTCGACGCCTACGCCCCGGCGGTGCGCCGGGCGGACAACTACTGGATGGCCCTGGGGCTGATGGTGGTCCTGCTGGGCGTGCTGTTCATGCTGCTGCGCAGCCGCGTCGGCGCCTCGCTGCAGGCGGTGCGCGACGACGAGACCGCCGCGGCCTCCATCGGCGTCAACGTGCTGCGCAGCAAGCATGTGCTGTTCTTCCTGTCGGCGCTGGGTTGCGGAGCCGGCGGGGCGCTGTGGCTGGCCAGTTCCATCACCTACCAGCCGGCCACCTTCTTCGGGCCGCAGTGGACCGCCTACATGCTGTTCATGGTCATCGTCGGCGGCCTGGGCACGTTCGAGGGGCCGATCATCGGTGCCGTGCTGTTCTTCGCCGCCGAGACCTGGTTCGGCGCCACGGGCGTGGTCTACCTCATCGGCCTGGGCGTGCTGGCCATCGGTTTCGCGCTGCTGTTCCCGCGCGGCATCTGGGGCGCCGTGGAAGGGCGCTATGCGCTGCGCCTGCTGCCCATCGGCTATCACCTGCGCCTGGCCGGGCTGCGCGACGGCAAGCTCCTGGTGCGCCAGGAGCGGCAGGCCGGATGAACCTTCCCCGCGTTCGTTGCGCGCGCCTTGCGCGGGCGGGCGCGATCGGCCTGGCGGGGCGGCCTGCTACAGTCCCCTGACGTCGAGCCAGCGCCCTCCATGAGCACCGAGTCCAACGCCTCCCATTCGTCCGCGCGCCGCGCCACCGCCGCGTCGGGCCTCGATCAGGCGGTGCTCGGGCACGTGCTGGGCTACCAGCTGGCGCGCGCCTCCATCCACACCCGCGCCGCGTTCCAGCGCGCCATCGGCGAGCCGCTGCGCCTGCGGCCGGTGGAGTTCACCATCCTGCAACTGCTGCGCCACAATCGTCGTGCCACGCAGAAGCAGCTGGCGCGCGCGCTGGCCATCACGGCGCCGGGCATGACCGTGCTGCTGGACCGCCTGGAGTCGCGCGGGCTGATCCGGCGCGAGCGCAACGAGCACGACAAGCGCTCCGTGTTCGTCACGCTGGACGAAACCGGCGAGGACCTGGCGGAGGCTTCTCTGCGCGCCTCGCGCGACATGGAGACCGAGGTGCTGCACGGCCTGTCGGCCGGCGAGCGCCTGATGCTGTTCGAACTGCTGGACCGCGTGGCCCGCGGGCCGCGCTGAGCGCTGCCCGCGGTGCCTGCGCGAACTCAGGCGCCGACGGCTTCGCCGGCCGTCTGCTCGGCCGCGATCAGGCGCTCGATGATGCGCCGCGACTGCACGCCGCCGGCATCGATGTTGAGCTTGAGCAACGAGCGCTGGGGCTGCGAGCTGATGTTGCGCTGCTGGCGCTCGAGCATCTCGCGGTCCTCGGAGAAGATCTTGCCCTGGCCCTCGCGGATGCGCGCGGTCAGTTCGGCGTCGCCCGGCCTGAAATTGCGCGCCATGCCCCAGAAGTACCAGTGCGTGGTCTCGGTCTCGGGGGTGATGAAGTCCACCACGATGCTCGAGGCCTTGTAGCGCGCGTCGGCCTCGTAGCCGCCGTGGCCGGCCAGCGCCACGCCCACCTCGATCATCACGTGGCTGGGCGGCGTGAAGCGGCAGATCTGCCAGCGGTCGCAGGGCTGGTCGTCGGGCAACTCGTTGGCGCGCAGCGCCGCGGCCCAGAAGGGCGGGGCCTGGATGCCCTGCATGTGGCGGCTGGTGACCACCGCCTCGCCCTCGGCCTTGGTCTGGGGTACCGATTCCTCGATCTCGCGCTGCCCGATGCTGCCGGCATGCACGTAGGTCTCGTGGGTCAGGTCCATCAGGTTGTCGATCATCAGCCGGTAGTCGCAGCCGATGTGATAGAGCCCGCCGCCGTAGGCCCATTCGGGGCTTTGCAGCCAGTCGAAGCGCGGGATCTTCGCCTCGTCGGCCAGTTCCGGGCGGCCGGGCCAGATCCAGATGAAGCCGTAGCGCTCGACCACCGGGAAGCTGCGGATGGAGGGGAAGCCCTGCACGCGCTGGCAGGGCATCGCGCACACGCGCCCGTCGGCGCCCATCTCCAGGCCGTGGTAGCCGCACACCAGGCGGCCGTCGCGCACGAAACCCAGCGACAGCGGCGCGCCGCGATGGGGGCAGAAGTCCTCCACCGCCGCGACGCGGCCCTGGGCGTCGCGAAACAGGGCCACCGCGTGGCCGCACAGGGTGCGCCCCAGGGGCTTGCCGTCGATCTCGTCGGGGGTGCACGCGACGTACCAGGCGTTCTGCACGAACATGGTTCGATTCCTCCGTGAAAACCCCGAGATATCTAGCCCCGGGAATGCTGGATGATTGGATCCAAAGTCGACCATAATTCGGCTGAAACGTCAAAAGGGAAACCACGGTGCCGCTCTATTGGATCCAATCTGCATGAGCCAGGACTCCATCCACGTACTCAGCACCCTGCGCCGCCTGATCTCCGAGGGGCGCTACGCGCCCGGCGAGCGCATGGCCGAAATCCCCGTGGCCGATCAACTCGGCGTGTCGCGCACCCCGGTGCGCCTGGCCTTTCGCACCCTGGAGCAGGAAGGGCTGCTGGAAAAGGCCGGCGTGCGCGGCTACGTGGTGCGGCGCTTTTCCGAGCAGGACGTGATGTGCGGGCTGGAAGTCCGCGGCGTGCTGGAAGGCCTGGCCGCGCGGCGCCTGGGCGAGCAGGGCCTGCCTGCGTCCACGCGGCAGCTGCTGCGCGACTGCGTGGAGCAGGGCGCGCAGTTGTTGGCCGCGGGCGAGCTGGGGCACGGGGCCATCGCCGGCTGGAGCGAGATCAACGCGCGCTTCCACCACGCGATCATCGACGCCAGCGCCAGCCGCGCCATCGCCGACGCGATCGCCCGCAACGACCATCTGCCGTTCGCGTCCTCCGACTCCATCATCATCGACACCTCGCGCCTGGCGCAGGAATACGAGAAGCTGCGCGTCGCCCAGCTGCAGCACTCGCTGGTGCTCGATGCGCTGCTCGCCGGCGAAGCCGCGCGCGCCGAGATGCTGATGCGCGAGCACGCCTACATCGGCCTGCGCTACGGCCGCCTGCTCGGCCTGCACACTCCTGTCTGAATTCCTTCCACCCGTCATGAGCCATCCCGAAGCCGAAATCACCCTGCGCCTGGTCGCCAAGCGCCTGGCCGCCGAAGACATCTGCGCCCTCGAACTGCGCCATCCCGAGGGCGCGGCGCTGCCGCCGTTCAGCGCCGGCGCGCACATCGACCTGCACCTGGGCGAGGGCCTGGTGCGTCAGTACTCGCTGGCCGGCGACCCCGCCGACACCTCGCGCTACCTGCTGGGCGTGCTGCGCGAGCCCGCCTCGCGCGGCGGCTCGCTGGTGGTGCACGACAAGCTGCGCGAGGGCGATCTGCTGGGCGCCAGCCTGCCGCGCAACCATTTCCCGTTGCACGAGCAGGCGCCCCACAGCCTGCTGCTGGCCGGGGGCATCGGCGTCACGCCGCTGCTCAGCATGGCCGAGCAGCTGCACCGCGAGGGACGCGGCTTCGAGCTGCACTACTGCACGCGCTCGGCTGCGCGCACGGCCTTCGTCGAGCGCCTGCGCGACGCCGCCTGGGCCGCCAGCGTGCACCTGCACCATGACGACGCCGCCGCGGCGCAGCGTCTGGATCTGCCCGCGCTGCTGCGCGCGGCGCCGCCGGGCACGCATCTCTATGTGTGCGGCCCACGCGGCTTCATCGACTGGGTGCTGCAGGGCGGACGGGACGCCGGCTGGGAGGACGCCCGCCTGCACAGGGAATACTTCGCCGCCGCCGAGGACGTGTCGTCCGCCGGCGGGGCCTTCGAGGTGGAACTGGCCTCCAGCGGCCGCGTCGTGCGCGTGGAGCCGGCGCAGACCATCGTGCAGGCGCTGGCAGCCGCCGGCGTCGACGTGGCCACCTCCTGCGAGCAGGGCGTGTGCGGCACCTGCCTGACCCGCGTGCTCTCCGGCACGCCCGAGCACCGCGACTCCTACCTCACCGACGAGGAGCGCGCCCGCAACGACCAGATGCTGGTCTGCTGCTCGCGCGCCCTCAGTGCGCGGCTGGTGCTGGAGCTGTAGTCGATCTGTCGCCCCGGGCCAGGGGCCGCGGACGGCTCACGACGCGTCGCCGGGGGCTGCCGCGGGCGGCGTGCCCAGTCCCAGCAGGCGCATCGCGTTGGTCTTCAGGATGGGCTCGCGCACCTCGGGGCGGAAGCCCGCCTGCTCGAAGTCCTTCATCCAGCGCTCGGGAGTGATGAGGGGGAAGTCGGAGCCGAACAGCACCCGGTCCCTGAGCAGGGTGTTGGCGTACTGCACCAGTTGCTGCGGGAAATAGCGCGGGCTCCAGCCCGACAGGTCCAGCCACACGTTGGGCTTGTGCATGGCCACCGACAGCGCCTCGTCCTGCCAGGGCCAGGAGGGGTGGGCGATGACGATCT
Source organism: Pseudomonadota bacterium (assembly GCA_021830925.1). Classification (GTDB taxonomy): domain Bacteria; phylum Pseudomonadota; class Gammaproteobacteria; order Burkholderiales; family Burkholderiaceae_C; genus Thiomonas_A. The sequence continues at coordinate 6,036 of JAKBNS010000148.1, forward strand.
GCATGTCGGGGAAGTCGATGGCCACGTCGTCCAGGTGCATCGGGTTGGAGTACTCCAGGCGCAGCCCGCCGCCGCAGCGCATGCCGCTGCCGATGCCCGAATGGCCGCTGTGGAAAATCGCCGGCAGCTTGTACTCGTTGATCACCTCGTAGATCGGCCAGGCCATGCGGTCGTAGGGATGGAAGCCCTGCACGGTGGGGTGGAATTTGAAGCCCTTGACCCCGTATTCCTCGATCAGGCGCCGCGCCTCGCGCGCGCCCATGCGTCCCTTGTGCGGGTCGATGCTGGCGAAGGCGATCAGAATGTCCGGGTTGTCGCGCGCGGCCGCGGCGATCTCCTCGTTGGGAATGCGCCGGCGCCCGAGCTGGGTCTCGGCGTCCACCGTGAACATCACCAGGCCGATGCGCTTTTCCCGGTAGTACGCCACGGTCTCCTCGATGGTCGGGCGACGCGCCGAACGGAAATACTTGTCGGCCGCGCGGTCGTACTCCTCGCCATAGTTGTCGAAGGGATTCCAGCAGGACACCTCGGCGTGGGTGTGCACGTCGATGGCGATCAGTTCGTCGGGGTTCATGAGGGGCTCCAGGCCGCGCGAGTCTGTGGGAAGAAAGTTCAGATGTGCAAATAATAGACCGTCGATCGCCGGACAACGAGCTTCCTCCTTACGATAGAACTAGGGTTTTCCCGGGAAGGATGCGGCAAAAATAGTTACTACCATGAAGTTTTTCCGAGAATCGTATCCTGCCATGGCCACGTCCGAACCCCTGCTTCACGTCTCCCACCCCGAGCCGGGGATCGCGCATGTCGAACTCGATCGGCAAGCCAAGCGCAATGCGATCAGCGACGACCTGATCGCGGCCCTCGATCAGGCCTTCTCCGCCCTGACGTCCGAGGTGCGCGCGGTGGTGTTGTCGGCGCGTGGCGAGCACTTCTGCGCCGGCCTGGATCTGTCGGAACTCAGCGAGCGCAGCGTGGCCGAGGGCATCCTGCATTCACGCTCCTGGCATGCGGCCTTCGAGCGCGTGCAGTTCGGCCGCGCGCCGGTGGTCGCGGTGCTGCACGGCGCCGTGGTCGGCGGCGGGCTGGAACTGGCGGCCTCGGCGCATATCCGCGTAGCTGAGCAAAATGCCATCTTCGGGCTTCCCGAGGGCCAGCGCGGCCTGTTCGTGGGCGGCGGCGGCTCCTCGCGCATTCCCCAGCTCATCGGCCACGCGCGCATGACCGACATGATGCTCACCGGGCGCGTGCTCGACGCCGACGAGGCGCTGGCCGCCGGCCTGGTGCAGTACAAGGTCGGCGCCGGCGAGGGCCTGGACAAGGGCTTCGCACTGGCGCGGCGCATCGCCGGCAACGCGCCGCTGTCGAACTTCGCGGTGCAGCATGCGTTGCCGCGCATCGCCGGCATGCCGCAGGCCGAGGGCCTGTTCGTGGAGTCGCTGATGGCGGCCATCGCCCAGGGCGACGACGCGGCCAAGCAGCGTCTGCAGGATTTCCTCGCCGGCCGCGCCGCCAAGGTGCGCAAGGAGCCTTGAGCATGGATACCGTCGCCTCTGCCACTTCTGCCAATTCCGCCTCCCGCGCCTCGCGCCGCCGCCCGCCCGCGCGGGCCTGCAGCATCGGCGGCTGCGTGCGCACCGAGATGCAACGCCGCGCCGACGGCGCGATCGTGCTGCGCTCGCCGGAGCCGCTGGGCGAGTACCCGCGGCGTCTGACGGACCGGCTGGAACATTGGGCGCGAGAGGCGCCGCAACGCGTGTTCGCGGCGCGCCGCGGGCCCGACGGCGAGTGGGTGCGCATCGACTACGCGCAGATGCTCGAGCGGGCACGGCGCATCGCCAGCGCGCTGCTCGCACGCGGGCTCGACGCCGAGCGCCCGATCCTGGTGCTGGGGGAGAACAGCCTGGAGCAGCTGCAACTGGCGCTGGGAGCGATGCTGGCCGGCATTCCCCACGCGCCGGTGTCGCCGGCCTATGCGCTGGTGTCGCGCGATTACGCCAAGCTGCGCCATGTGGTGCAGACCTTGACCCCCGGCCTGGTGTTCGCCAGCGACGCGGCCTACGAACCGGCGCTGCGCGCGGTGATCGACCCCGAGGTGGAGGTGGTGCTCGCACGCGGCCAGCTCGCTTCGCGCGCCAGCACCGGCTTCGAGCAACTGCTGCAGGCGCCGCCGCTGGACCTGCGCCACACCCACGAGAAGGTGGGGCCGGACACCATCGCCAAGTTCCTGTTCACCTCGGGCTCGACGCGCAACCCCAAGGGCGTGGTCAACACCCAGCGCATGCTGTGCGCCAACCAGCAGATGATCCTGCAGTCGATGCCGTTCCTGGGCGAGCAGCCGCCCGTGCTGGTCGACTGGCTTCCGTGGAACCACACCTTCGGCGGCAACCACAACGTGGGCATCGCGCTGTACAACGGCGGCACCCTGTACATCGACGATGGCAAGCCGACGCCCCAGGGCATCGGCGAGACCCTGCGCAACCTGCGGGAGATCGCGCCCACGGTGTACTTCAACGTGCCCAAGGGTTTCGAGGAAATCGTCTCCACCATGCGCAAGGACGCGCAGCTGCGCGCTCGTTTGTTCTCGCGGGTGCAGGCCTTTTTCTTCGCCGGCGCCGGACTGTCGCAGGCGGTGTGGGACGAACTCGACGCGCTGGGCGAGGCCGAGGTGGGCGAGCGCATCTGCATGCTCACCGGCCTGGGCATGACCGAGACCTCGCCGTCGTCCATGTTCGCCCTCGGCCCCGAGGTCGAGTCCGGGCACATCGGACTGCCCGTGCCGGGGGTGGAGCTCAAGCTGGTGCCGGTGGACGACAAGCTGGAGGTGCGTTTTCGCGGGCCCAACGTGATGCCGGGCTACTGGCGCGCGCCCGAGCAGACGGCCGAGGCCTTCGACGAGGAAGGCTACTACCGCACCGGGGATGCCGCGCGTTTCGTGGATCCCGAGGACCCGCAGCGCGGCCTGCGTTTCGACGGGCGCATCGCCGAGGATTTCAAGCTGTCCAGCGGAACCTTCGTGAGCTGCGGGCCGCTGCGCGCGCGCATCGCCCAGCTCGGCGCGCCCTGCGTGCACGACGCGGTGCTGACCGCGCCCGACCGCGACGAGCTCGGCGCGCTGATCGTGCCGCGCCTGGACGAGTGTCGTGCGCTGGCCGGACTGCCGCCAGGAACCGCGGCCCCGCAAGTGCTGGAACATGCGGCGGTGCGGGAATTCTTCCAGCGCGTGGTGGACGCCTTGTGGGAGCAGGGAACCGGTAGCGCCAACCGCGTGGCGCGCGCCTGCGTGCTGACCGAGGCGCCGTCGCTGGACCGCGGCGAGATCACCGACAAGGGCTCGATCAACCAGCGCGCGGTGTTGCAGCACCGCGCGGCGCTGGTGGATGCGCTGTACCAGGGCGACGCACCGGGTCTTTTGCTGCCCCGCGCGAAGCGCTGAACGGCCGGCCCCGCGCCCGCGTCGCGAAGCGGCCGGGGGCGGCGGTCCAGGCGGTGCCTCAGACCAGCGCGCGCAGTTCGTGGGCGGCTTCCTGCAACAGCGGCAGCAGCTCGCGCTGCATGGCCTGGGCGCTCAGGCGGCGCGGTGAGCTGACCACGTTGAGCGCGGCCACCGTGGCGCCGGCCGCGTTGCGCACCGGCACCGCCAGCGCATGCACGCCCAGCTCGTGTTCCTCGCTGGCCAGGCACCAGTCCTGGCGGCGTACCTGCTCGATGGCCGCGCGCAGCGCGCGCGGTTCGGTGCGGGTCAGCGGGGTCAGGCGCGCGAAGGCGCGTCCCTTCATCCAGGAGCCGAACTGCGCGCGGGAAAGCGCGGCCAGCAGCACGCGCCCGGTGGACGTGGCGTGCGCCGGCAGACGCGCGCCCAGGTGCACGCCGTAGGCGATGATGCGCTCCGCGCCGGCTTCCGCGCCGCCGCGGTCGGCGCCGCTGCGCGCCACGATCACCACCTCGTCACGGTCCAGGACGACCCCGGAGAAGGCCTGCCGTGCCTGCAGCGCGAGGCGGTTGAGCGTGGGCTGGATGGCGCGCGGCAGGCGCGCCGAGGCCAGATAGCTGCCCGACAGGCGCAGCACCTTGCTGGACAGCCAGAAGTAGCTTCCGTCGGTCTCCAGATAGCCGAGATGGGCCAGCGTGAGCAGGTGCCGGCGCGCCGCCGCCCGGGTGATCCCGGCGCGCTCGGCGGTGAGGGTGGCGTTGAGCCGCTGGCGCTCGGTGTCGAAACTCTCCAGCACCGCCATGCCCTTGGCCATGCCTTCGATGAAGTCGGCATGGGCGATCCCGGTGTCGGGGGAGCTGGGGCGAGGGCGGGCGGGCATGGAGGGTGCGGCCGGGATGAAGGCGCGAAGCGAGGGGATATTTGCGCGATGATCGCACAAAATGCGCGCTCAGCGCGCAAAGAGCGTCGGCAGCGCCTACGAAACGAGGCCGTACGGACCTAGAGTTTCCACATTATCGATATGTGAATACGGAGACTCCTGATGCGAACCCAAGTCGCCATCATCGGCGCCGGACCGGCCGGCCTGCTGCTGGGTCAGTTGCTGCACAAGGCCGGTGTGGACGCGGTGATCGTCGAGCGCCAGAGCGCCGAGCACGTGCTGTCGCGCATCCGTGCCGGCATCCTGGAGCAGGTCACCGCCGATCTGCTGGACGAGGCCGGCGTGGGCGAGCGCATGCACCACGAGGGCCTGGTGCACAACGGCTTCGACCTGCTGTGGCACAACCAGCGCAACCGCATCGATCTGCAGCGCCTGACCGGGGGCAGGAAGGTCATCTGCTACGGCCAGACCGAGATGACCCGCGACCTGATGGAGGCCCGTCAGGCGGCGGGCCTTCGCAGCTTCTACTCGGCCTCCGAGGTCGCGGTGCACGACTTCGACACCGCCAGGCCCAGCGTGAGCTTTGTGCACGAGGGCGCGCGCCATACGCTGGAGTGCGATTTCATCGCCGGCTGCGACGGCTTTCACGGCGTTTGCCGGGCCAGCGCGCCGCGCGCGGCGATGCGCGAGTTCGAGCGCGTCTACCCCTTCGGCTGGCTGGGCCTGTTGTCGGACACCCCGCCGGTGCACCACGAACTCATCTACATCAACAGCCCGCGCGGCTTCGCCTTGTGCTCGCAGCGCTCGCTGACCCGCAGCCGCTACTACGTGCAGGTTCCGCTGACCGAGAAGGTGGAGAACTGGAGCGACCAGCGATTCTGGGACGAGTTGCGCGCGCGCCTGGACGAGCCGGCACGGGAGCAACTCGTCACCGGCCCCTCACTGGAAAAGAGCATTGCGCCGCTGCGCAGCTTCGTCACCGAGCCGTTGCGCTTCGGCCGCATGTTCCTGGCCGGGGACGCCGGGCATATCGTGCCGCCCACCGGCGCCAAGGGCCTGAACCTGGCCGCCAGCGACGTGAAATACCTGTCCGGCGCCTTCATCGAGTACTACAGCGAGCGCAGCGAGGCGGGGCTGGACAGCTACTCCGCGCGCTGCCTCAAGCGCATCTGGCGCGGCGAACGCTTTTCCTGGTGGTTCACCCAGCTCATGCACGAGTTTCCCGAGCAGGGCGAGATCCACGCCCGCTTTCAGGAAGCCGAACTGGAATACCTGCTGCACTCCGAAGCCGGCCAGCGCACCATCGCCGAGAACTACGTGGGTCTGCCGCTGGACTTCGGAGCCTGAGACGGGGGCGTGCCGCGCAGGGCAAGCACGGCGGGCCCCCGCGGTGCGACAATCGGCGCATGACCTGTGGATGGACCCGGCTCCTGACCATGCTCGTGGGCGTGTCCCTGCTCGCGGCGTTGCTGTACACCGCCGCGCCGCCGCATGCGCGCGCCGCGCTGGGCGGGCCGCCGAATTGCCAGCGTTTCGGGCTCATCGCGTCGACCCTGCAGGCCGATTTCCTCGCCGGGCGCAGTTTCCAGCAGGCGCAGGCCGACGGTGCGCGCCTGCTCGGCCCCGATCATCCGCGCCAGTCGCTGATCCTGCAGCACCTGGTGCGCGCGATCTACGACAGCCCCGACTCTCGCGCCTTCAGTCCGCAGCTGCGCGCGCGCCAGGTGCAGGCGCAATGCCTGCAGGCGCAGGGCCGCTGAGCCGGGATTCGCGCGGCGAGATCAGCGCATCCCGGCTGGAGGCGCTGACGAAGTTCCACCCGATGGCGTAGGCGCCGGCAGCGCGGACGGCAGGTCCGACGGGGCAGGCGATTGCGTCGCGGACGGCGTGTCCGGGCGCGGCGTCGGCTGGTCCAGCAGGCCTTCATGCAGCAGCAGCAGCGCGTTCATGCGGGAGGCGTCGAAGCGTGCCTGCAGCGCCTGCATGCGCGTGTCCAGCGCGTTGCGTCGCGCGAGCAACCAGTCCGCCGCGCCGGCCTCGCCGAGCTCCCAGGCGCGCTGGGTACGCGCCAGCGCGGTCTGCTGCTGCCGGGCCGCGAGGGCCAGGGCCTGCGCGGCCCGGGTCTGTGCCAGGGCCTGCGCACGCAGGCTCTGGGCCTGTTCCAGTACCCGCATGCGAAGGTCCTGCAGACGCCATTGCGCGGCGTCGAATTCAGCCAGTGCAGCGCGTTCACCAGCCGCGCGGGCCGGGCCGCCGAAGGGGACCTGCAGTTGCAGGCCGACAATGCGCTCGCGACCTCCCCGGTCCGACCCCAGATAGGCCCCCACCGTAGGTTGGGGCGTGCGCGCCGCGCGCGCCTGCCCGGCCTGTGCCTGGGCCTGGCGCACGGCGGCGCGGGCCTGGGCCAGCACTGCACTGTGGTCCAGGATGCGCTGGCCCAGCGCCTGGGCGTCGGGCGGGGTATCGCGCAGCAGTTCGGCGCTGGCCGGGTCGCCGCGCAAGCTCGCGTCGGCAGCCAGCACGGGCCAGCGTGCCTGCAGCGCACTGCGCCGACTGGTGGCGCGCCCCTCGGCTAGCAGCGCCGCCGCCGCGGCGCGCGA
>JAKBNS010000081.1 GCA_021830925.1 Pseudomonadota bacterium
TTCTTCACTCCGCGCATTCCGCCGGCAGGGTGGCATCCGCGCGGCACCGACGGCGCCATCAGCCACTACGACACCTCTCCGCTCAAGCGCACGCTGGAGCGCCTGGTCGACTTCGATCGCATCAACGACGGGCCGGTCCGGCTGTCCGTGGGCGCGGTGAACGTGCGCAACGGCAACTTCGAGTACTTCGACTCCAGAACCCATCGCCTGGACGCGCGCCACGTCATGGCCAGCGGCGCGCTGCCGCCGGGCTTTCCGCCGGTGGAGATCGACGGCGAGTCGTACTGGGACGGCGGCCTGGTGTCCAACACGCCGCTGCAGTACGTGCTCGACCAGCCGGCCGAGCGAAGGCGCGTGGTGTTCCAGGTCGACCTGTTCTCCGCGCTGGGCAGCGTTCCCGCGACCCTGGGCGAGGTGGTGGCGCGCGAGAAGGACATCCGATTTTCCAGCCGCACGCGCTTGAACACCACCCACGTGCTCGAACGCCAGCGCCTGGCGCAGGCCGCGCGCAGGCTGCTCGACAAGCTGCCCGCGAACCTGCGCGACGACCCCGACGCGCAGGCGCTGGCGCGCCTGCACCAGCGCCGATCCGGCATGGACATCGTGCACCTCATCTACCGCAGCAAGGGCTACGAGGGCCAGACCAAGGACTACGAGTTCTCCAATCGATCGATGGCCGAGCACTGGCAGGCCGGGGTGGCCGACATGACCCGCACCCTCACCGATCCCGGCTGGCTCCACCATGATCCGCAGGCCGACGGCGTGCACGTGTTCGACGTGCCCGCCGCCGACCCCCAACCAGGAGGTCCGAAAGCATGAACATCGATGACGTACGACGCAACGCCTTCGCAATGCCGCTGACCAGCCCGGCGTTCCCACCGGGGCCCTATCGCTTCGTCGACCGCGAGTTCCTGGTCGTCACCTACCGCACGGACCCCGAGGCGCTGCGCGAGGTGGTGCCGGAACCCCTGCAACTGCCCGACGACCCGGTGGTGAAATACGAGTTCATCCGCATGCCCGATTCCACCGGCTTCGGCGACTACACCGAGTCCGGCCAGGTGATTCCGGTGCTGTACCAGGGGCGCAAGGGCAGCTACGTGCACTCCATGTTCCTCAACGACGAAGCCCCGATCGCCGGCGGGCGCGAGCTCTGGGGCTTTCCCAAGAAGCTGGCGGCGCCCGCGCTGCAGGTGCAGACCGACACCCTGCTGGGCACGCTGGACTACGGCTCGGTGCGCGTGGCCACCGCCACGATGGGCTACAAGCATCGCGCGCTGGACGCGCAGTCCCTGCTGCCGGGCCTGCTCGAGCCGAACTACCTGCTGAAGATCATTCCCCACGTCGACGGAAGCCCGCGCATTTGCGAGCTGGTTGAATACCATCTGGAAGATGTGGTGGTGAAGGGCGCATGGAGCGGCCCCGCCGCACTGCAGCTCGCCGAGCACGCGCTGGCCCCGGTGGCCCGCCTGCCGGTGCTGGAAGTGGTGTCGGGCGTGCACGTGCTCACCGACCTCACGCTGGGCCTGGGCCGCGTGGTGCACGACTACCTGGCCTGAGCCCGGCGCGCGCCCGCGCCCGGAACTTCCCCTACCAACGTACAACGACACGGAGATTGGCCATGAAACTCAAGGACAAGGTTTGCATCGTCACCGGCGCGGCCAGCGGCATCGGCAAGCAGATCGCGCTGACCTACGCGCGCGAGGGCGGCAAGGTGGTGATCGCCGACATCAACCTGCAGGCCGCGCAGGCCGTGGTGGATGAGATCAAGGCCGCCGGGGGTCAGGCCATGGCCGTGACCATGGACGTGACCAGCGAGTCCGAGGTCAACGCCGCGGTGGACAAGGTGGTGAAGGCCTGGGGCGGCGTGGACGTGCTGGTCAGCAACGCCGGGGTGCAGATCGTGCATCCGGTGGAGGACTTCCCGTTCTCCGAGTGGAAGAAGATGCTGGCCATCCACCTCGATGGCGCCTTCCTGACCACCAAGGCCTGCGTGCCTCACATGAAGGCCTCGGGACGCGGTGGCAGCATCATCTACATGGGCTCGGTGCACTCGAAGGAAGCCTCGGTGCTCAAGTCGGCCTACGTGACGGCCAAGCACGGCCTGATCGGCCTGTGCAAGACCGTGTCCAAGGAAGGGGGCAAGCACGGCATCCGCGCCAACGTGATCTGCCCCGGCTTCGTGCGCACCCCGCTGGTGGACAAGCAGATTCCGGAACAGGCCAAGGAACTCGGCATCAGCGAGGCCGACGTGATCGCCAAGGTCATGCTCAAGGAAACCGTGGACGGCGAGTTCACCACCGTGCAGGACGTGGCCGAGGTGGCGCTGCTGTTCGCCGGTTTCGAGTCCAACGCGCTGACCGGCCAGTCGCTGGTGGTCAGCCACGGCTGGTTCATGCAGTAAGGGCGCCCTTGCGGCCCCGACCGGCCCGCGGCGCGGGCCGGGAAATCGACGGGAATGCCGCGTGGACCCCGCGCGCCGGGCTCAGCGGCGCGCGCCCAGGCGCCGGGCGGCGGGCAGGCAGGCCGCCATCAGCACCCCCAGCCCGGCCAGGCCGATGCCCGACAGCAGCGGCAGGGGCATGCGCCACAGGTAGGGGATGTCGCTGCACAGGCCGTCGGCGCGCAGCAGCCACGGCGCAAGCGCCGTCACCCGCCAGGCGTTGATGCGCGTGGCCAGCGGGTCCAGCCCGCAGGTCTGCGCGGGGTGGAAGAGCAGCCACATGTGGTCGGCCACGAACGCCAGCCCGACCAGCACCACCAGCAGTCCCAGCCACAGGGCCGCGCGGGCCAGCGCGGAGCTGCGCATCGCGAAGCCCAGGGCGGCCAGCAGCGACAGCACCAGCACGCCCAGGTAGGCCATGCGCTGCAGCACGCACAGCGCGCAGGGCAGCGCGCCCTGCGCCGTCTGCACCCACACCGCGCCGCCCAGGATGGCCACGCAGGCCAGCGCCACGAGCAGGTTGATGGCCAAGAACAGGGGAGAAACGGAGCGATTGCGCGAGATCGACATGAGGGTGTTGGCGAGGGTGTTGGAGGCGCTTCCGGCGTGCATTCCTGCGGCTCTGCGACGGGTGACGCCGTGCTTGCGCCCATGCCCGCGAAGCCTCGGGCATGGGCTTGCGGGGGATGCGTACAAACCCTCGCCTAGAATAGGGAGTAGTCC
>JAKBNS010000022.1 GCA_021830925.1 Pseudomonadota bacterium
CAGCTTTTCGGCGTTGAACTGGCGCACCGCGCGGGTGATCTCGCGGAAGATCTCGTAGGTCACCGTCTCGGCGGTCTTCAGCGTGCCGCGCCCGCCGCAGGCCGGGCACGGCTCGCACAGCTGGCGCTCCAGGCTCTCGGTGGTGCGCTTGCGGGTCATCTCGACCAGGCCCAGCGAGGACATCGGGTAGACCGTGGTCTTGGCGTGGTCGCGCGCCAGCCCCTTGGCCAGCATGCGCAGCACCTGGCGCTTGTGCTCCTCGTCGACCATGTCGATGAAGTCGATGATGATGATGCCGCCAAGGTTGCGCAGCCGCAGCTGGCGTGCCGCCGCCTGTGCCGCCTCCAGGTTGGTGCGGTAGACGGTTTCCTCCAGGTTGCGCGTGCCGAGGTAGGCACCGGTGTTGACGTCGATGGTGGTCATCGCCTCGGTCTGGTCGACCACCAGGTAGCCGCCCGACTTCAGCGGCACCTCCTTCTTCAGCGCGTGCTGGATCTCGTCCTCCACGCTGTACAGGTCGAAGATCGGCCGCTCGCCGTCGTAGTGCTCGACCCGGTCGTCCAGGCTGGGCATGAACTTGTGCACGAACTTCACCACCTTCTCGAAGGTCTCGCGCGAATCCACGCGCACCTTCTCGATGTCGTCGGTGAGCATGTCGCGCAGGCTGCGCAGCGGCAGCGAGAGCTCCTCGTACACACGCTCGCCCACGCGGGTCCTGGCGATGTTCTCCTGCACCACGCGCCACACCTTGCCGAGGTAGGTCACGTCGAACGCCAGCGACTCGGCGCTCTGGCCCTCCGCATTGGTGCGCACGATGTAGCCCGGCCGGCCCGTGCCGATCACGTCCTCGCCGACCAGGCTGCCCATCACCTCGCGCAGGCGCGTGCGCTCGGCCTCGTCCTCGATGCGCGCGGAAATGCCCATGGTGTGCGCATACGGCAGCAGCACCAGGTAGCGCGAAGGGATCGACAGGTGCGCCGACAGCCGCGCGCCCTTGCTGCCGATCGGGTCCTTCACCACCTGCACCACGACTTCCTGCCCTTCGTGCACCAGCTCGCTGATCGACGGCGTGTGACCGTTACCGTTGCCGTGGCCGTTGCCCTCGGCACCTTCCGGCAACGCCGGGCGCACGATGTCCGAGGCGTGCAGGAAGGCGGCGCGATCCAGCCCGATCTCCACGAACGCGGCCTGCATGCCCGGCATCACCCGCTGCACCCGGCCCTTGTAGATGTTGCCCACGTAGCCGCGCTTCGATGCGCGCTCGACATGCACCTCCTGCAACATGCCGTTCTCGACCACGGCCACCCGCGTCTCGCGCGGGGTCACGTTGATCAGGATCTCTTCGCTCACAGCCAACTCCCCGGATAGACAGCCTTTATAGCGGTTGCCCGCGCCGACTGTCGATGCGCGGCGCACGGTGCGCGGACATGGATGTTTTGCTAAGCATTCGCGGCCACAATGGTGCGCCCCGACCCGGCTTGGACATTGGATCCGGCATGAAATTGCTGTTGGTGGAAGACTCCGAACGCCTGCGCCAGACCCTCAGCCACGGCCTGCAGGGCGCCGGCTTCACGGTGGACGCGGCCGATGACGGCGTGGCGGCCTGCAGCTTCCTGGCCAGCTACGACTACGAGCTGGTGGTGCTGGACCTGATGCTGCCGCGGCTGGACGGCATCGGCGTGCTGCGCAGCCTGCCGGCCGGCGGGCGCCGCCCGCGCGTGCTGGTGCTGTCCGCGCGCGACCAGGTACCCGACCGCATCGAGGCGCTGAACGCCGGCGCCGACGACTACCTGGTCAAGCCCTTCGCCTTCGACGAACTGGTGGCCCGCCTGCACGCGCTGGCACGCCGCCCGCAGCAGGCACAGCCCACCGTGCTCAGCCATGGCGCGCTGTCCTGGGACCCGCGCTCGCACAGCGTCAGCGTGGCCGGCCAGCCGCTGGCGCTCACCCCGCGCGAATTCGCGGTACTGGGCCTGCTGCTGCGCCATCGCGGCCGCGCCTTCAGCCGCCAGGAAATCCTCGACCGCACCGCCGGCAGCGACAGCGAAGCCTCCGACCGCAGCGTGGAGGTGCTGGTGTTCGGCCTGCGCCGCAAACTGGACGGCGCCGGCGTGCCCGGGCTGATCGAGACGCGGCGCGGGGCGGGGTATTTGATCCCGTGATGGCTACCCCTGCCTCGCTCCCGCAAGGTTCGGAGCGGCTTCGAGCGCCTGCCGGCGCCCGAGTCACTTCTCATTTGCTTGTCCAGGCACGCGCAGGAGCGGGTGCGAACGGCGAAGCCGGTCCGCAAGGGCGAAGGGCAGGATGCCCGGAGTCAAGGAGAAGTAACCAAGAGGAAGCGACACCCCGATGGCACGCCCTTCGGGCCTCCTGCCCTACGGGTGCGCAGAAACAACCGACACAGCCACAGTCGCAACACTCCGCTCCGGCCTCTCTCTTCATGCAAGGAGGGGAAACCGCCAGTTCGCGCAATTCCACCTTTGCTCCGGCTTCTGGCGCACAGGATGCGCGCCTGCTCTGCCGGGGCCCCTCGGCGGCGGTGAGCCGTGGACGATCAGGCCGCACAGCGGGCGTTGCCAGGGAGGGCAACGCCTTTTCGACCGGGCAGGAGCCCGGCCGAAAAGCCCGGCCACGGCTCACGGATTTTCCGGCCATGGATGGACGGAAAGCGCCGCCGCGGGGTGGCCTTCTCTTTTGGCCACTTTTCTCTTGGCCACGCAAGAGAAAAGTGGCTCGCGCCGCGGCAGCGGTGCGAAACCGCTTTCTCACCCGCGCCATCGCACCACCCCACCCACAGGAGGCGCGCCAGCCATGAAGCCCGCCTCGCTCTCCTCCCGCGTCACCGTGCTGCTGGCCATCGTCTGCCTGCTGGTGCTGGGTGGCGGTGCCCGGCTGATGGATTGGCGCATCGACCACGAGCTGGCCAGCAGTTTTCGCCAGGACCTGCTGGGACAAGCCCGCGCCCTGGGCAGCATGGCGGCGCTGGAGCAGGACATGCCGACCAGCCTGCCCGGCAGCAGCGGCAACAGCTGGTACGACCTGCGCTGCGACGGCAGTGCGCCCCAACATAGCAACCCGCCGCCGCCCGCCGTGCCGCCGGGTTGGCCGGGCGATACGGGGCCGCAGCCGCGCTTCGAGCG
>JAKBNS010000113.1 GCA_021830925.1 Pseudomonadota bacterium
GATCTCACGTTGGCCACCTCGCGGTGGGAATCGAAGTGCCCGGGGTTGACCACGAAGGCCCCGATGGACAGCGTGGGCACGGGGAAGAACATCGCGTCGCCGCGCCGGTTCTCCGACCAGTAGCCCTTCTGCTCCAGCACCGCCGGCTCGAAGAACTGCGCCACGCCGGCCTCGAAGGCCCGCAGCACCGCCTGCATCCGCGTCTCCCAGTCCGGCGAGCAGGACAGCGCGACGAAGTCGTCGCCGCCGATGTGGGCGAGGAACTGCTCGCCAGGCGGCAGCTGGCTGCGCAGCAGGTCGGCCAGCATGAGGATGATCTCGTCGCCCATGCGGTAGCCGAACTTGTCGTTGAAGGGCTTGAAGTTGTCGATGTCGGCGTAGGCGGCGGCGAACTGGCGTTCCTCGTGCAGCCAGCGGTCGATGCAGTCGTTGATCGGCACGTTGCCCGGCAGCAGGGTCAGCGGGTTGGCGTAGCGCGCCGCCTGCACCTGGAACTCGGTGACCAGGCGCAGCAGGTCGCCCACCAGCAGCAGCCCGCGGTACTGGCCGCCGTCGGTCACCAGCACCCCCTCGGTGGCGTGGCGATAGCTGGAGTCGGCGATCAGGCTGCTGGCCTGCTGCAGGCTGCTCTTGGCGTCCAGGCGCAGCACGTCGCTGCTCATCACCAGGGTGCAGGGCTTGTTGCCGAACAGGTCGCGCACGTGTGGGCGGAACAGCCGGTCGGCGACCACGTAGCGGTTGATGATGCCCAGCGCCTGGCCCTGGCCGTCGACGATGGGCACCGAGGTCAGGTCCGGGTCCTGCTCCAGCATGCGCAGCACGTGGTCGAGCTTGACCTGCGGCTGCACCGGCTCGATGGGGCGCGCCAGTCCCAGCACCGATTGTTCGATGCTGCCGCGGCTGGCCAGCGCGTGCAGCGCCGGCTGCGGGTTGCCCAGCACCTCGCGGGTGTGCGCGCCCGGCTCGGTGGACGGACTGGGCTGGGGCCTGGCGATGAAATAGCCCTGCGCCATGCTGACCCCGATTTCGCGCAGGGTCAGCAGGTCGCGTTCGGATTCCACCCCCTCGGCCACCACCACCGACTGGCTGGCCTCGGCCAGCAGCAGCATGGAGCGCACGAAGGCGGCCTTGAAGGGGTCGCCCGCCAGGTCGGCGATGTAGCTGCGGTCCACCTTCAGGTAGCGCGGGCGCAGTCGCTTCCACAACGCGAAGCGCCCGAAGCCCTGGCCCAGGTCGTCCAGCGCCAGCCCGTAGCCCAGGTCGCGCAGGAAGCGCGCCGCGGAAAAGGCCTGTGTGTCCTCGGCCAGCGAGTCCGACTCCAGCAGTTCGAGCACCAGGCGCGACGGGGGCAGCCCGCGTTCCTGCAGCCAGCGCAGCGTGGGCTCCTGCGCGAACCAGCCGGAGTCGAACAGCGCCTCGGTGACGTTGAGGAACAGATGCCCCGGCAGCGCGGCGGCGGCGAAGGCCTCGATGCTGGTCTGCACGCACAGGCGGTCGAACTCGGCCACGCGGGCGCTGCGGCGCGCGCAGTCGAACAAATGGTCGGGGCGTTCCAGCGGGCTGCCGGCCGGCCCCCGGATCAGGGCCTCGAAACCGTGGAAGCTGCGGTTGCGAAGGTCCAGTACCGGCTGGAATACCGTGCGCAGCAGGCTTCCTTCCAGGATCTCCTGGAAAAGCGCCAGGCGGTCTGGCTCGGCGTCGACAGGAGAGAACAGGGGCGGAGCGATGGCGGCCATGGCGGCGGAGCATACTTTGTCGCCCATGGTCGCTCGGGCTGATGACATTGTGGTGACATCAAAGAAGCCGGCGCGTGGCGCGGGCGTCGGGATCGAGCATGGAGGCGAAGGGAGCGATGCCCGACAGCTCCGGCATGCGCCAGGCGCGCACCCAGCCCGGTACGCGCCGCGGCTCCAGCGGGGGCGAGATCGCCATGCCCTGGCCGAAGTCGGCCTGCAGGTACTGGGCGTATTCCAGCAGGATCTGGGTCTCCAGGCCCTCGATGGTGATGCCCAGGTCGAGCCTGCGGGCCAGGTCGACCAGTCCGGCCACCAGCGGCACGGCGCGAGGATTGTTGGCGACGATGCCGTGCACCAGGCCCTGGTCCACCTTCACCATGTCGATGGGCAGGCTGTTGAGCCGCAGCAGGCTGCTGTAGCCCGCGCCCAGGTCGTCCAGCACCAGGCGCACCCCGAGCGCGCGCAGGCGCTCGGTGGTGTCGCGCATGGTGGCCTGCGTGGCCACGTCGCGGTCCTCCAGGATCTCCAGGCTGAGCCGGCGGGGATCGATGCCGCGACGCTCCAGGCCCGAGCGCACCCAGTCCACGCAGTCGGCATGGCGCAGCGTGGACGGCGGAAGGTTGAGCGAAAGGTCCAGGCTCAGTCCCTGGCGTTCCCAGTCGAGCAGCGCCTGCAGCGACAGGTTCAGGCCGTCGAGGAACAGGCGGTCCAGTTCATGCTGGCCCAGCACCGGCAGGAAGCGTCCGGGCGTCAGCAGGGTGCGTTCGTCGAGCTGCAGGCGCGCCAGCGCCTCCACCCGGGTGCAGCGCTGCTGGCGCAGGTCGACGATGGGTTGCATGAACATGCGCAGGCCGCCGCCGAACAGACGCTGGCGCCACAGCGCGCGTTCGTCGGCGGCCACCGCCGGCAGCGCGATGCCTTCGCCCACGCGCTCCAGCTCCACCGCCACCGAGGCGCGCAGCGAGTCCAGCGCATGGCGCATGAGCGGGGTGGCGAACTGTCCGGGCAGGCGCCCGTACAACTGCAGCACCACCATCACGTTGCCGGAGGCGTCGAGCACCGGCACCGCCACCGAGGCGCGCACGCCGAGGCCCAGCAGTTGCTCCGCCCATTCCTGTCCCTGGCGCGCCGCGCGCGCGATGTCCGGGCCGAACTCGACCGCCGCGCGCAGCCAGCAGCGCGCCAGCGCGCCGCCGCGCGCCTGGGCCGTGTCGGGATCGTGCGGCGACGGTGCCGGCTCGCCGCTCCAGGGTTCGTGGGCCGAGCTCTGCGCCTCCAGCACGAAGCCGCCGCGCGCGTCCTGGGTGTACACGGCACAGCACGCCATGAAGGGCAGTTGTCGCAGGCCGTCGACCACCATGTCCAGCAGGTCGCTGCGCCGTCGTGCCGCCTGCAT
>JAKBNS010000106.1 GCA_021830925.1 Pseudomonadota bacterium
GGGCGTGAAACTGCCCACCGGCGCCTACGGCGGCCCGAACGCGGCAGGCACCGGGGTCGTAGGGCGCGACCCGACGGCCTTCTCCACCGGGCCGAATGCACGCCAGGCATCGCCGGGCAACCTGCTCGACACCAGCCTGCAGGCCGGCAACGGCAGCACCGACCTGATCGTGGGGGCCTACTACTACCAGGCGGTGAGCCAGAACTTCGATGCCTTCGCCAGCGGCCAGTTCCAGGCATCGGTGATGCACCGGCTGGACCAGCCCGGGCAGGACTACCGACCCGGCAACCAGGAGAACCTCAGCGTCGGGCTGCGCTACGAGAAGAACCCCGACTGGGTACCGCAGCTGCAGATCAACCTGACCCACAAGAGCGCCGACCAGGGAGCCCTGGCCGACACGGCCGATACGGCCGGAACCGTGGCCTACCTGAGCCCCGGGCTGAGCGTGGCGCTGGCGCGCGGCGTCGTCGCCTACGGCTTCGTGCAACTACCGGCCTACAGCCGGCTGCAGGGCTATCAGTTGTTCCCGCGCTGGACCGCGTCCGCCGGTCTGAGCTATTCCTTCTGAGCCCGGCGCCGCTCTCTCACCCGAGGAAATTTCATGAACACTCCGAACCAACGGCCCCGCATCGTCCGGGCCTTCGTACCCCTGGTCCTCGCACTCGGCGTCGGACTCGCCGTCGCGCTGGGCGGCTGCGGCAGGAAGCAGCACTGGGACATGAGCGACGTGCACATGGTGCTGGCCGACCTGCACCTGTTTCACATGATCTCCGCCGACACCGGCAAACCGGTGCGCGCGGCTGACTTCCGCGGCAAGGTGGTGGTGCTGTACTTCGGCTACACGCACTGCCCCGACGTGTGCCCCTTGACCATGTCGCACCTTGCCACCGCGATCGACGATCTCGGGCCCCAGGGCAAGGACGTGCGGATCCTGTTCGTCTCGGTGGATCCGGCGCGCGACACCCTGCCGATCCTCAAGGCCTATACCCATGCGTTCAGCGCGCAGGCCATCGGGCTGCGGGGCACCATGGCGCAGGTCGTCGACGCGACCAAGCTCTACCACGTGGCCTTCAGCTACGGGAAGAAGGACAAGTACGGCAACTACGTGGTCAACCACAGCGCGTCCATCTACGTGTTCGACCGCCAGGGCAGGAGCATGCTGATCGGCTCGGACCTGACCCGGCCCGCGGCGATCGCGCACGACCTGCGCCAGTTGCTCCAGGGCTGAGGCGCGCCGGCGGCCCATCGTCATGCGCGGGGCCGCACAATGCAGAACCGAAGGAGACCCTCCGATGAAACGATTCCCCAGGCTGTTCGCGGCAGCCTCCGTGCTGTGCTCGTTGGCGGCCGCCGGCGGGGCCCGGGCCGCGACCGTCGATGCGACGCGCATGATGGCCCTGGCCCAATCCTCGGGCTGCCTGGCCTGTCACGCGCTGCATCGCACGAAGGTCGCGCCGTCCTATGACGCCATCGCACAGCGCTTCCAGGGCCACGCCGATGCCGTGCAGACCCTGCAGAACGCCATCCTCAATGGCCACAGCGGGACCTGGGGCATCGTGCCCATGCCTTCCTACGGCGGCGCGCAGGGCCTGTTGACGCCGGCCCAGGCGCAGGATCTGGCGCGCTGGGTGCTGAGCATGGCGCAGCCCGGCGGCGCCGCGGCCCGGCCTTGAGCGCTTCGCGCCGTCCGGATCCGGCCCCGGCGCTCCTGCGCCGGCTGCTGCGGGCCAGGGATCGCATCGATGCCGCGTCCCACGAAGACTGGCCCATCCAGCGCCTGGCCCGGGTCAGCGGCGTCTCGCAGGCCCATTTCGCGCGCTCGTTCAAGCAGGCCTTCGGGCTGCCGCCGCACCGCTACCTGCTGACCCGGCGCATCGAACAGGCCCTGAGCCTGCTGCGCGACACCGGGCTGAGCATCACCGAGATCGCCCTGGCCACCGGTTGGTCGAGCCAGGGAAGCTTCGGGCGCATTTTTCGTGACATCACGGGCCACAGCCCGGGCGAGGCACGATCGTTGCTCCGCGCTCAGGCGGATTCACTGGGCAAGGTCCCCGCGTGCATCCTGAGGGCGGCGCTGCGACCCGAGCTCAACATCGCAGTTTTGGAGAAGCGCCGCCGCGCGCCGACGCCTAAAGTTCCTCCATCGCCAGACGCTTGAGACACCGGAGGAACCACGATGAGCCAGGGAATCACCATGATGGGCGTGTACGTCGACGACCAGGATGAGGCGCTCGCCTTCTATGTCGACAAGCTGGGCCTGCGGGTGCAGGCGGACGTGCGCAACGGCAGCTACCGCTGGCTCACGGTCCAGCACCCCGAGCAGCCCGGCTTCGAACTCGGCCTGTTCACACCCGGACCGCCCACCCATGACGAGGCCACGGCGCGCACCCTGCGAGCCATGGTGGCGAAGGGCGCGATGCCCGCGCTGATCCTTTCGGTGGCCGACTGCCGGGCCAGCCATGCGCGCATGCAGGCGCTGGGCGTGGAGTTCACGCAGGAGCCCATCGAACGCTTCGGCACGGTCGATGCAGGGTTCCGCGACCCCTTCGGAAATGGCTGGAAGATGATCCAGCTGCGCGCCACGAAACCCTGAGCGGCGGTCAGCGAGCGCTCCCTTCGCCGGGCGACGAAGCCGGCGCGCGTCGGTCGTCGTGGCCGGGCAGGCAGCCCAGGCCCGACAGCGAGGCTCGCACCGCCTGCTCCAGCGGCGTGTGCGGCTCCTCGCCGAGCACCTCGATCAGCCGGTGGTTGACCATGCGCAGGGGCTGGCGCCACAGGTAGCGCATTTCCTGGAGTTCGCGCAGGGTGGTCACGAAGGGCGCGGCCAGGCGGAACCATCCCCAGGGCACGGCACGGATCCGGGGCGCGGTGCCCGCGCTCCGGCCCACGACCCGGCGGATCGCATCGGCCATGCGCATTCCGTCGTCGTCCCAGTGCCCCGCCATGTGGAAGCGCTCGAACGGCGCCAGCTCGTCGCGCCTGTCCAGCAGCGCGACCATGGTTCGGGCCACGTCGGGCAGGTAGGCCCATTGGTGGCCGATACCGGGGCTGGCCGGGTTGGCGATGGACCTCACCGGGCGCCCGGGCTTGACCATGGCCAGGGAGAACCAGTTGTTTCCCGGCCTGGGGCCGAAAAAGTCCCCGGCGCGCACCACGATCACGCGGGCGCCACGCCGGCTCGCCTGCTCCAGGCGCTGCTCCAGCGCGACCCGGATCGCGCCCTTGCGGGTGACCGGGTGCTGCGGGGAATCCTCGGCCAGCAGGGGCCAGGCGTCGGGACCGAAGTTGTAGACCGTGCCGGGCAGCACGATGGTGGCCCCCAGCGCGGTCGCGGCGGCCACGGTGTTGTCGACCATGGGCAGCACCAGCTTGTCCCAGGCGCGGTATCCGGGAGGGTTGACGGCGTGCACGATCACCGAACAGCCTTCGGCGCCGCGCATCACGTCCTCGCGGTTCATCGCGTCGCCGCGCAGCCAGGTCAGTCCGTCGCGCGCATCGTCGGCGGCCCCGCCGCGCCGCAGCGCGCGCACCGTCCAGCCCCTGGCCTGCAGAAGTCGCGCGACTTCGCCACCGATTCCGCCCGTGGCGCCGAGCACCAGGGCCGTGTTGCTGCGATGTTCCATGTCAGACTCCCCGCCGGGTTCGGCTCCGTCCGACCGCCTCACGCAGCGGTCGATGAACAGGATTCTGCGTCGGGCCAGGCTCCGATGGAATTGCGCAAAGCTTCATTGCCGCTATACATTTTCGTATGGACAAGACGGGCATCGACTGGGATCTCTACCGCTCCTTCCTCGGCGTGCTGACCGAGGGCTCGCTCTCGGGCGCGGCGCGTGCGCTGGGCACCACCCAACCCACCGTCGGGCGCCATGTCGAGGCCCTGGAGAAGGCCTTCGGGACGACCTTGTTCACGCGCTCCCAGACCGGATTGCAGCCTACCGACGCCGCGCATGAGCTGCGTGGCTTCGCGCAGGCGATGCACAGCCACGCCGCGGCCCTGGAGCGCGCCGCGGCGAAGCTGGGCGACGCCGGAGACATCCGAGGCGTGGTGCGCGTGAGCTGCAGCGACGTCGTCGGGGTGGAGGTGCTGCCCCCCGTCATCGCGCAACTGTGCGCGGCGCATCCGGGGCTCCGGATCGAGCTCGTGCTCACCGACCGCCTGCAGGACCTGCTGCAGCGCGAAGCCGACATCGCCGTGCGCATGGCGCGCCCCGTGCAGGAGCAACTGCTGGCCCGGCGTGTCGGGCCCATCGAGGTGGGACTGCACGCGCGGCGCGACTATCTGCGACGCCGCGGCACGCCGCGCAGCCTGGAGCAACTCGCGGACCACGCGGTGATCGGCTACGACCAGGCCACGGAATTCATCCGCAAGGCGGGCAGGACCCTGCCAGGCTTCAGCCGCGAGTTGTTCACGATGCGCAGCGACAGCAACCTCGCGCAGCTGGCCCTGATCCGCGCAGGCGCCGGCATCGGCATGTGCCAGGTCGCGCTGGCCCGGCGCGACCCCGAGCTGGTGCGCGTGTTGCCCAAACGGGTGGCCTTCCCGCTCGAATGCTGGATCACCATGCACGAGGACCTGCGCCGGCAGACGCCGCACCGGATCGCCTTCGATGCGCTGGTGCGCGCGATGCTGGCCCATGCCGGCGCGTGAATCCGTGCCATCATCGGCCCGCCCCCTTCCCCGAGACAGGCCTTGTCCCGCGCCGAACGCCTGCTCCAGCTGCTGCAGATCCTGCGCCGTCACCGCGTTCCGGTGACGGCCGGCGCGCTCGCGGCCGATGCCGGCGTGAGCCTGCGCACCTTGTACCGCGACGTGGCCGCGCTGCGGGCGCAAGGCGCATGCATCGAGGGCGAGGCGGGGGTTGGTTATGTGCTGCGTCCGGGTTTCGTGCTGCCGCCGCTGATGTTCTCGGCGGAGGAGATCGAGGCCCTGGTGCTGGGCTTTCGCTGGGTCGCCGGGCGGGCGGATCCCGCGCTGGCCGCCGCCGCGCGGGACGCGTTGGCGAAGGTTGAAGCGGTGCTGCCGCCGCGCTCGCGCCTGGAACTGCAAAGCGCGTCGGCGATGGTCGGGCCCGGGAGCGTGGTGGCCGGAGGCAATACGGAACTGGCGCGCATCCGCGGCGCCATTCGGGGCGAGCGCAAGGTGGAACTGCAATACCGCGACGAGGACGGCCGCGACTCGACGCGAACCGTCTGGCCCTTCGCGGTCGGCTATTTCGACCAGGTGCGCATGCTGGCGGCGTGGTGCGAGCTGCGTGCGGACTTCCGGCATTTCCGCACCGACCGCATCGTCGGCCTGAGGACGCTCGAGGAACGTTACCCGCGCCGCCGCCAGGCACTGCTGGCCGAGTGGCGCGAGCGCATGGGTACGCGGCGCCCGGAGTGAGCCCGGCGCGACACGCTGCTGCCAGAAGCTGACAGCAGGCCTGCCGAGAATGGCCCATCCCCGCGCGAAGGGCCGATGGGCGGCCCACCGCAGGGGGCGATCCCACATCCAGGAGCCGTCATGTCTCACCCCGACCACGTCATCTTCTACGTTTCCGATCCGGCGGCAAGCAGCGCGTTCTATGAGCGCCAGCTGGGCGGTCCGCCGGTGCAGAGTTCGCCGGGTTTCGTGCTGTTCGCGCTGGAATCCGGCATGCAACTGGGCCTGTGGAAACTGCAGGCGGTCGAGCCCGCGCCGCGCCACGACGCCGGCAGCGCGGAACTGGCCCTGGTGGTGGACACGGACGCCGAGGTGGACGCCTGGCACGCCCGCTGGCGCACGGACGGGCTGCCGGTGCTGCAGGCGCCGACTCGCATGGGCTTCGGCTACACCTGCGTCGCGGCCGACCCCGACGGGCACCGCCTGCGGGTGTTCTCTCTCAGCGCGTAGCGCCGGCCCGCGCCGTTCAAGGCGCCGCTTCGGGCTCCGGCGCCGTGGCCTCGGCAGTGCCCAGGCGCTTGCGCATGGCCTGCAGGCGCGCCAGGGCCTGCGCGCGGCCGTCGGTCTTGGGCAGCTCGGCTCGCAACTCGGACAGGAAGCGGCTGGGCTCGTAGGTCTTGCCGCCGCGTCCCGCCGCGCGGCGCTTGCGGCAGTGGCTCAGGGTCAGGGTCTGGCGCGCGCGGGTCACGCCCACGTACATCAGGCGCCGCTCCTCCTCCAGGCCGCTGTCGGTGAGGGGCCGGTCGTCGGTGTACATGGGCAAGAGCCCCTCGTCGCAGCCCGCCAGCCACACGTGGGGCCACTCCAGGCCCTTGGCGGCGTGCAGCGTGGACAGGGTCACTGCGTCCTGCTGCCTGCCCCGCTCGGCCAGCTGGGTGATCAGCGCCACGGTCTGCGCGATGCGCTTGAGACCCACGTTGTCCTCCTGCGCCTTGCGGGCGATCCAGTCGCAGAAGTCGTTCACGTTGCTCAGGCGCTGGGTAGCCTCGCGTTCGTTGTCGGCGTTGTCCCGCACGTAGGCCTCGAAGCCGATGCTCTCCAGCAGTTCGCGCAGCAGTTCCCCGGCCGGGGCCGTGCGCTCGCGCCAGTCGATGTCGTGCATCAGGCGCGCGAACTCGCGCAGCGAATCGGCCTGGCGGGCACCGACCGCGGCCACCACGGCGTCGCGGAACAGGGCCTCGAACATGGAGACCTTCCACTGCGAGGCGAAGGCCCCCAGGCTTTTCAGGGTGGCCGCGCCGATGCCCCGCTTGGGAGTGCTGACCGCGCGCAGGAAGGCCGGGTCGTCGTCCGGGTTGGCCAGCAGGCGCAGGTAGGAGCACACGTCCTTGATCTCGGCGCGCTCGAAAAAACTCTGGCCTCCGCTGACCGAGTAGGGAATGTTGGCCCGGCGCAGCGCCTGCTCGATGGGGCGCGACTGGTGGTTGGCCCGGTACAGCACGGCCACGTCGGACCATTGGCAGCCGCGCCCGCCGCGCAGCGCCTGCAACCGGGCGACGATGCGCTCGGCCTCGTCCTCGTCGCTGTCGGCCTCGCGCACTTCCACCGGGTCGCCCTCCCCGTGCTCGCTCCACAGGCGCTTTGGGTAGATCTTCGGGTTGGAGGCGATGACCGCGTTGGCGGCGCGCAGGATGGCGTTGGTGGAGCGGTAGTTCTGCTCCAGCTTGATGATCTCCAGGTTCGGGTAGTCCTCGGGAAGCCGACGCAGGTTGTCCAGCGTGGCTCCTCGCCAGCCGTAGATGCTCTGGTCATCGTCGCCCACGGCCGTGAACCGGCCCTTGCTCCCGACGAGCAGGCGCAGCAATTGGTACTGGGCGTCGCTGGTGTCCTGGTATTCGTCCACCAGCACGTAGCGCAGGCGCTGGTTCCAGCGCTCGCGCACGGCCTCGTGTTCGCGCAGCAGGCGCAGCGGCAGCACCATGAGGTCGTCGAAGTCCACCGCCTGGTAGGCGCTCAAGGCCTCGTTGTAGCGCTCCCACACCTTCGCCGCCTGCACGTCCTCGGGGTCGCGG
Organism: Pseudomonadota bacterium; assembly: GCA_021830925.1. Classification (GTDB taxonomy): domain Bacteria; phylum Pseudomonadota; class Gammaproteobacteria; order Burkholderiales; family Burkholderiaceae_C; genus Thiomonas_A. Next base: position 7,435 of record JAKBNS010000106.1, read on the forward strand.
GCCTGCGCCGCCGCCTGGCGCGGATCCAGCAGCGCGCTTTTCCACTGGCTGATGCGCCAGGCCCAGGCCCTGGCCTGCTTGATCTCGGTGGTGCCGCCGGCCTCGCGCAGCAGGGAGGCCACGTCGTCGCTGTCCAGGATGGAGAACTGGGACTTCAGGCCCAGCGCCTCGCCGTCCTCGCGCAAGATGCGCACGCCCAGCGCATGGAAGGTGGAGATCACCAGTTGCTTGGCGGCCTTGGCGTCGTCGAGCAGGTCGCGCGCGCGCTCGCGCATCTCGGCCGCGGCCTTGTTGGTGAAGGTGATGGCGGCGATCTGGGAGGGCTCGTAGCCGGCGCGCAGCAGACGCGCGATCTTGTGGGTGATCACCCGGGTCTTGCCGCTGCCGGCGCCGGCGATCACCAGGCAGGGACCGCCGAGATGGGCCACGGCGCGTTCCTGGGCGGCATTGAGCATGTTGGAAAGTCTCGGAAAACGAAAAAGGCCCGGCCTGGCGCCCGCGGGAGCGCCAGGCCGGATCGGTACGGGAAAAGCGGCGCCGGCCTCAGCGCCCGGCGTGGCTGCGCAGCGCGGAGTACTCGGCCTGGGGCCCCAGGTGGCGCAGCCACGCGGGTGCCAGGGCCTCGGCGCTGGCCGGATGCGCGACGCCGAGTTCCGGCGCGAAACCGGCAAGCTTACCGTCCGGAACGCTGGCCACGCGCATCGAGTCCAGGTTGTCGCGGCTCATCAGCGGACCGCCGGGGGCGAATTCCAGCAGGGTCGCCAGCGCCACCGCCAGCGGATGCGGCAGGCCCAGCACGGGCCGGCCGCGTCCCTGGTTCACGCCGGCCCATACGCCGGCCTTGTGCACCAGTTCGCGCAGCGTGAACACCTGCGGCCCGCCGAGCTCGTAGATGCGCCCCAGCGTGGCGGGAGCCCGGGGGCCGATGAGCGAGCTCACCACGGCCTGCGCGAGGTCGCCGACGTACACGGGGGCGAAGCGTTGCGAAGCCGCGCCCAGAAGCACGACGGGCACGTGGCGTTGCAGGCGGGCGAACAGATTGAGGAAGTCGTCGTCCTCGCCGAACACCACCGACGGCCGCAGGATGGTCCACCGCAGGCCGGCCTCCTCGGCACGCACGGCGGCCTCGCCGTCGCCCTTGGAGCGCAGGTACATCGACGGGCCGTGGCTGTCGGCGCCGAGCGCGCTCATGTGCACGAAACGCCGCACTCCGGTCGCGGCACAGGCCTCGGCCAGTTTTTGCGGCAGGCGCACGTGGGCGCGCGCGAAATCGGCGCCATAGGGGCGGCCACGGCGTCCGTGCAGGATGCCCACGAGGTTGACCACAGCGTCGCGCCCGTGCACCAGGCGCCGCAGCGTGGCGCTGTCGAAGGTGTCGATCTGCACCAGGTCCACCGTGGGCAGGGGGAGCAGGTGCTTGGCGCGTTCGCGCCGCCGCGTGGGCACCAGCACGCGGCAGCCCGCCGCGCTCAGGCGCGCCACCACCTGCGTGCCGATGAATCCCGAACCACCGAATACGACGATGTCTTGCATACCTGGAACTCGTTGCTGTAGGGTCGGGCCACCGCCGGAGGCTCCAGCGGGCTGCCGGGCCTCAGGGCATCGGCTGCGAGGTCGACGTCCGCGCCGGCGCAGCCAGGGCCAGACGCGATTCTAGGGATTGCCGCTCGCCTCCGAGCAGTGCGGAATACACCGTGGCGTTGGCCAGCACCCGCTTGACGTAGTCGCGGGTCTGTTCCACGGGAATGCTTTCGGTGAAGATCGCGCCATCGAGCGAGGCCTTGTCCGGCAGGGGCATGCCGCGCCAGCGCGCCGAGCGCCCGGGCCCGGCGTTGTATCCGGCCGCGGCCATGGCCTGCGAGCCGTCGAAGCGTTGCAACAACAGGTCCAGGTAGGCCGACCCGAGCGTCAGGTTGGTGGCCACGTCGTTCACCTGCTCGGCCTGGAACCCGTCGAGTCCGATCTTGCGCGCCACCCAGCGCGCGGTGGCCGGCATGAGTTGCATCAGGCCGTTCGCGCCGGCCCACGAGCGGATGCCGGGCGCGAAGCGCGATTCCTGGCGCATGATGCCGTACAGGAAGGCCTCGCCCACCCCGGTGCTGCGCGAGGCCTGCGCCACCTGCTGGCGGAACGGCATGACGTAGCGCTGGCTCCAGTCGACGCCGGTCTGCATGCGTTCGCTGGCGGAAATGCACAACAGCCAGGCCTGCTGGTCGCAGGCCAGCTGGGCGGCCGCGTGCAATTGCGCGTCGTCGGCATCGTCCAGCGTGGCGCGCCACTGCCAGGCTGCCGGGGCATAGGCCTGCACGCGGTACAGCAGCAGCGCCTCGCGCACCCCGTCGCGTGCCGCCTCCTGATAGAGCAGGCGCATGTCGGGCGGCGTCGGCACCTGCGCCGGCACGCGAACCCTCCGCCCCAGGGCCTCGGTGGCCAGCTGTCCGTAATAGCTCCAGGGTTCGGCGATGTCGCGCCACAGGGCGCGCGCCTTGGCCGGCTGGCCGGTGGCGCGCAGGGCCACCCCGCGCCAGTAGCTGGCCTCGGCGACGTCCCCGGGCTGCCCATCGTGCAGCAGCGCCCAGGTGGCCTGTTTCACCAGGGCCCAGCGCGACTCGCGCAGCGCGGCGCGCAGACACCATTTCCAGGTGTCGGGATCGGGTTGCCAGGCGGGATCGATGCGTTGCGCCTGCTCGAACAACTCCGCGGCGCCGGGCAGCAGTTGCACGGAGGCGGAGCGCGCCGCACGCCAGGCGATGCCCGCGCGCAGGTCGGCACGCAGTCCGCGCAGGCTGCCGCCGAGCAGGCGCATGGTCTGCTGCGGATCCTGTTGCGCCATGTTGAACAGCGCGAGCACCAGCACGCGCCGCTGCAGGGTGTCGGTCGGGACGCCGTCGCGCGCCGCATCGAGCATCACACCCAGCGGATCCTGGGCGGCGCGGCGCACCGCCTTCGCCTCCGGCGCCGGCAACGCCGACAGGAATTGCAGCGCGGTGCGCGCCTGGCCGTCGGCGAAAAAGCCGCGCAGGCGAGCCCAGAGCGCCTCGTCTCCGATCAGCCCCGCGGCCAGCAGGGCCTTGGCCGCGCTGTTGCAACCGGCGCCCCCGGAGGGTTCGCGCGCCCACAACGCCAGCACCTGGGCCGCGGTGTCGGTCGCGTCGGTCTCGAACTTCGCCTGGGCCTGCAGGCATTGCAGCTGCGGGTCGTCGCCGTCGTACGCGGGATAGGCGCCGAGGTAGCCCGCCCAGTCCTTGCGGTGGGCCAGCTGCAGCAGCCACTGCGAACGCAGGCGCTTGAGCGGCAGGCTGCCGGGCCAGGCCTTGGCGAACGCGTCGATGTCCTGCTGCGAGGCGCCTTGCAGCCGCGGCTGGAGCGCCCAGTAGGCGACCCAGGGCTCCAGCAGAGTGCCTCGCAGCGCCGGCAGCGCCGCCACGGCCGGCTGCGGGTCATCGTGCTGGAACCCCAGCCACGCCTGCGTGGCCAGGTCGGCCGCGCCTGCATCGAGCGCCGGAGCAGGCGGAGGCACCAGCGGCGCGGGCGCCGAGGTTGAGGCGGAGCCCGAGGCCGAAGCGGAGGGCCGCGGCGCCCGCACGGACGGAAGCGCCACCGCCGCGGAGCCGACCGCAGCAGGAACGACCGATGCGGGAGTGGTCGAGGAGGCGGACGTCCGCGAAGGCCTGGAAACGGCCGGGACAGGCCCCGAGGCCGCGCATGCGACACCCGGCGAGGCCCCGGCGAGCGCGCACAGCAGCAGGCCCGGGCCACAGGCCCGCGACAGGAAGCGCGGCACGCGACCCGGCCATCGCCGCCAGGGGCTCCAGATCGTTGCGAGCACAATATGCGCAACCCGTTCGACGGACTTCATACCCCCAAGCTTAGCGTGAGCATGGTCTTTGCAACACCCTCTGCGCATGTCGCCGCGGGCAGCACGCGCACGCAGCTGCGCGAGGCGCTGCGGCGCAAGCGAGACGATCTGCCCCAACGCGCGCAACGCGAGGCCGCTCTGGACGCCGCGCTTGAGCGCGAATTGCGCGCATTGCGCACCCAGTGCATCGGCGCCTATTGCGCCAGCCGCAACGAGTACGACGCGCTGCGCGTCCTGGCACGCGTGGGCGCCGAGCTGCGCTGGCCCTGGAGCATCGCCCTGCCGGTGGTGCGCCCCGAGCTGCGCGGCATGCGCTTTTGCGCCTGGGCGCCGGGCCAGGCCTTGCGCGCGGGCCCCTACGGCATCGAGCAGCCGGCCGACTGCGCACTGGAGATCGAGCCCGAGGTGCTGCTGGTGCCCTGTGTCGGCTTCGCCGAGGACGGCCTGCGCCTGGGCTACGGAGGCGGCTACTACGACCGCTACCTGCAACACCGTGCGCGCGTGCTGACCATCGGGCTGGCCTTCGACGCCTGCCGGGTCGAGGGCCTGGCCGCGCAGCCCCACGATCGCCCGCTGGACATCGTGCTCACCGAAAGCCGCCGCTACCTGCGCCCGGCGCAAGCGGCGCGCCCCCCGGGAGGCGCGTGAGCGCGGAATCGGCGGTCCGCGCCGAGGCCCTGCACCGAGGCGCGAACGGCGAGGCCTGCAGCGCGCGCTACGGCGACGTCTACGCCAGCCGCGCCGGCGCGGCCGGGCAGGCGCGCGAGGTGTTCCTGCGGGGATGCGGACTGCTGGGGGAACAGGCGCGCTGGCGCGACCGGCGTCAGTTCGTGGTGCTGGAGACCGGCTTCGGGCTGGGCAGCAATTTTCTCGCCACCTGGCAGGCCTGGCGCGACGATCCGCGACGCCCCGAGGTGCTGCACTACGTGGCGCTGGAGCTGCACCCGCTGCCGGCCGGGGAACTGCTGCGCGAGTGCGCCGATGCGAGATGGCTGGAGCTGGCGCGCGAACTGGCCGCGCACTGGCCGCCGGCCGTGCAGGGCCTGCACCCGGTCTTGCTGGATGGGGGTCGCGTGCGCCTGTTGCTGGCCTTTGGCGACGCGCCGAGCATGCTGGCGCGGCTCGAACTGGGCGCGGACGCCGTCTATCTCGATGGCTTCGCGCCGTCGCGCAACCCGCGCATGTGGAGCCCCGAACTGCTCGCGCGGGTCGCGGCCCGCTGCCGGCCCGGCGCCCTCGCGGCCACCTACACGGTCGCGAGCGCGGTGCGCGAAGCCCTGCGCGATGCCGGCTTCGAGGTGCGCAGGGCCCCCGGCTATGGCGGCAAGGCGCAGCGCCTGGAGGCCGAGTTCAAGCCGCAGGACGCTCCCCGGGAGCGGGACGCGCCGACCGAGGGGCGCGCGCGGCCGGGACGCG
>JAKBNS010000016.1 GCA_021830925.1 Pseudomonadota bacterium
TGTTGAAGTACCGGAGGGGGCCACGACGCGCCAGCCCAGGCGCTCGCCGGCGTCGACCGGCACGATCTCGCCGTCCAGGTACTCCAGGCTTCGGGGCACCTCCCAGGCCTGGCGGCGCAGTTCGACGCCGCCGATATTGCGCGCCAGCCCGTAGAAATCAGCCCCGAAATGGCTGGCGAATCCCTCCAGGCGTTGCAGGCAACCCGCCCGATCGAAGGCCTCGGCGTACAGCTCCAGCGCGTGCAGGGCGCTGAAACAGCCGGCGCAGCCGCAATCGGCCTCCTTCGCGCCGCGGGCGTGGGGCGCCGAGTCGGTGCCCAGGAAAAACCGCGGGTCCCCGCTGCAGGCGGCCTCCACCAGGCGCTGGCGATGGGACTCGCGCTTGAGCACCGGCAGGCAGTAGTAATGAGGGCGCAACCCGCCGCGGAACATCGCGTTGCGGCTGTGCAGCAGGTGGTGCGCGGTGAGGGTGGCGCCCAGCAGCGGCGCGCCGCGCGCATCGCGCGCGTCGTGCGCCAGCACGAAGTCCACCGCTTGCGCGGTGGTGATGTGCTCCAGCACGATTTTCAGCCCCGGGAAATCCCGCCGGATGGGTGTCAGGTGGCGCTCCAGGAACACCGCCTCGCGGTCGAACACGTCGACCTCGGGATCGGTGACCTCCCCGTGCACCAGCAGGGGCAGGCCCTCGCGCTGCATGGCCTCGAGCACGCGATGCACGTGGCGCAAGTCGGTGACGCCGCTGTCGGAATTCGTGGTGGCGCCGGCCGGATACAGCTTGACCCCGAACACCGCGCCGCTGGCGCAGGCGCGCGCGATTTCGGCGGGCTCGGTGCGGTCGGTCAGGTACAGGGTCATCAGCGGCCGGAAGTTCGAGCCCGCCGGCCGCGCCGCCAGCACCCGCTCGCGGTAGGCCAGCGCCTGGGCGGTGTCCACCACCGGAGGCTTCAGGTTGGGCATGACGATGGCGCGCGCGAACTGCGCTGCGCTCCACGGCACCGTCCAGCGCAGCGCGTCGCCGTCGCGCAGGTGCAGGTGCCAGTCGTCGGGGCGGGTGATGCGCAGGGTGGCGCCGGGGGAATCGAGGGAATCGGAAGCTTGCATGGCTCGGGGAGGAAATCGCGGAGCCCATGGTACCGGCCCCCAGGGCCGCACGCGTGCACGCCGCGCGGTGCACCTGAGGTCAGGCGCCGGATGACGTGATGTTCACCGGCTCCCTCGCGTCGAGGCCTGCCGTGCGCCGCCGCCGGGGCGGGCCCGGTCGGCGCTTGCTCAGGCCACCACGCGCAGCGTCGCTTCCTGCCCGGAGGGGGCGGCGGCGTCGCCGCTCTGGCCCTGTTGCTGCAGTTCCCACATGCGCGCGTACAGACCGCCGGCGGCGAGCAGTTCGACGTGGGTGCCGCGCTCCTGGATGCGCCCGTCGGCCAGCACCAGGATCTGGTGCGCATCGACCACGGTGGACAGGCGGTGGGCGATGATCAGCGTGGTGCGGTCGCGCGCGGCGTCGCGGATCTCGGCCTGGATCGCGCGCTCGTTGGCCGAGTCCAGTTGCGAGGTGGCCTCGTCGAACATCAGCACCGGCGGGTTCTTCAGCAAGGCGCGGGCGATGGCCACGCGCTGCTTCTCCCCGCCCGACAGCTTCAGCCCGCGCTCGCCCACCTGGGTCTCGTAACCGGCCGGCTGGCGCACGATGAACTCGTGGATCTGCGCGGCGCGGGCCACGCGCTCGACCTGCTCCTGCGAGGCGCCGGGCTGGCCGTAGGCGATGTTGTAGGCGATGGTGTCGTTGAACAGCACCGTGTCCTGGGGCACCAGTCCGAGCGCGGCGCGCAGGCTGGCCTGGCTGACCCCGGCGATGTCCTGGCCGTCGATCAGGATGCGTCCCGACTGGGGGTCGTAGAAGCGGAACAGCAGGCGCGACAGCGTGGACTTGCCGGCGCCCGAGGGGCCGACGACGGCCACGGTGTGCCCGCCGGGAACCTCGAAACTCAGGCCCTTGAGCACCTCGTGCCCGGGCAGGTAGGCGAAATGCACGTCCTCGAAGCGCACCGTGCCGGCGCCCACCCGCAGTTCCACCGCGCCCGGCGCGTCGGCCACCTCGCGGTCCTGGTGCAGGATGGTGAACATGCGCTCCAGGTCGGTCAGCGCCTGGCGCAGCTCGCGGTAGATCACGCCCAGGAAGTTCAGCGGCGCGTACAACTGGATCATGAAGGCGTTGACCAGCACCAGGTCGCCCAGGCTCATGGTGCCGTCGACCACGCCCACGGTGGCCCGCCACACCAGCAGGGTCACCGCGGTGGCGATGATCATGCTCTGGCCCAGGTTGAGCACCGACAGCGAATTCTGCGACAGCACCGCCGCGTTCATCCAGCGCTCGAGGTTGGCGTCGTAGCGCCGCGCCTCCCACGCCTCGTTGCCAAAGATCTTCACCGTCTCGTAGTTCAGCAAGGCATCCACCGCGCGCTGGTTGGCGCGCGAGTCCTGCTCGTTCATGGTGCGGCGCAGCCCGGTGCGCCATTCGGTGACCACGATGGTGAAGCTGATGTACAGCACCAGGGCGCCCAGGGCCACCGCGGCGAACCACCAGTCGTAGCGCACAACCAGGATGCCGATGACCAGGCCCATTTCCACCAGCGTGGGCAGGATGCTGTAGAGGGTGAACGAGACCAGGCTGGAGACCGCGCGGGTGCCGCGCTCGATGTCGCGCGACATGCCGCCGGTCTGGCGCTGAAGGTGGTAGCGCAGGGACAGCGAGAACAGGTGGTCGAACACCTGCAGCGCGATGCGCCGCACCGCCCCCTGCGTGACCCGGGAGAACACCACCTCGCGCAGTTCGGTAAACAGCGACACGCCCACCCGCAGCGCACCGTAGGCCACCACCAGGGCCACCGGCACCACCAGCACGGCGCGCGGATCTCCAGGACGCAGCTGCAGGTCGTCGACAATGTGCTTGAGGACAAGGGGCACGCCCACGTTGGCCACCTTGGCCGTCACCAGCATGAGCAGCGCCAGCACCACGCGACCGCGGTAGTGCCACAGGTAGGGCGCCAGCTCGCGCAGCGCGGCCCAGCGCGCGCCGGGCGCCGGCGGGGCGGCCCCTTCGGGCGCCGGGGAGGAACGGGAG
>JAKBNS010000097.1 GCA_021830925.1 Pseudomonadota bacterium
TCGCAGCGCGCCGACCGCCCACAGCCGGTGGGCATGCGCGATGGCCTCGCCGAGCGCGAAACTCAGCTGGTGGGTGTCGAGCTGGCGCTTGAACAGCAAGGGGATCAGCTCGGCCGAACTCAGCGCGCGCTGCGCGCAGGCCTCGAGCACCGCCTGCAGGCGATCGGCATGGTGCTCACGCAACTGCCGCACCCGTCCGTGCACCCCCACGAAGGGGAATCCGTGCGAAGGAAGCACCCGCGTGGCCGCGTCCAGCACGTCGAAGCGCTCCAGCGAGCGCAGGTAGCGACCCAGCGCATCGGCCTCGGGTTCGATCGCGTACACCGACACGTTGGTGGAAATGCGCGGCAGCAGCAGGTCGCCGGAGATCAGCACCCGATGCTCGGCGCACCACAGCGAGGCGTGCTCGGGGCAGTGGCCTCCGCCTTCGATCACCTGCCACTCTGCGGCGCCGATGCGCAGGCGCTGGCCCGCTTCCAGGCGCTGGAAGGCGTGGGGCATCGAAGGCACCATGCGCATGTAGAAATTGCCCCGCCCCGCCAGGGCCTCCAGGTGCTCCGGCGAGGCGCCGTGCGCGCGGAACAGGCCCAGCAGGCCCTCGGTTCCGGTGGGCTCCAGACCGGCGCTGACCAGGCGCGCGCTCAGGTACTCGCCCTGGGTCATCAGCAGCGGCGCGTTCCAGCGCGTGCACAGCCAGTCGGCCAGGCCCACGTGGTCGGGGTGCATGTGGGTGCAGATCACGCGGCGTACCGGGCGACCTTGCAGGTGATGCTCGAACACCTGCTCCCAGGACTGGCGCGTGGCGTCGTTGCACAGCCCCGTGTCGACCACGGTCCAGCCGTCGCCGTCCTCGAGCAGCCACAGGTTGATGTGGTCGAGCACCATCGGCATGGGCATGCGCAGCCAGTGCACGCCGGGCGCGATGGGCACGGGCACGCCGGGCTGCGGGGCCGTGGTGCCCGCGAAATACTCAGGCTGATACGCCGTCTCGTGCGAGCGGTTTCGGGAATCCATGGGCTTCGGGCGGCTCGCGCCGCCGGGTTTCAGGCGCCGATGCCTTCCAGCAGCACGCCGAGTTCGCGCAGCACGGCAGCCGCGGTGGGATGTTGCTGCGCGAAGCGAAGGGACATCTCGCGTACGCGCTGCGCCAGGCCGCTGGCCTGGTCGGCCTGTCCGGTCTGCTGGGCGCCGAGGGCGCGCCGGATGTCGGCGTCGAGCGCGGCCAGGTCGGCGCGCAGGCCGGCGTCGAGCGCGGCGCCCGATTCCAGGGCCTCGCGCAGGCGGTCCAGGCTTTGCTTCACGGAGGAGGATGGTTCCACGTCGGGCCTCGTCATTGCGTGCATCGAAAGTCGAAGGGTCCATCTTACGGCCTGGCGCAAGGGCCCGCGCTGCGCGGGAGCAGGGCTTGCTAGGATCCCCACTTCCCCTTGTGCTTCCAAGCCGCGGCGCCGCCAGGGCGCCGCGTCCCACCGAGATGCCTCCAGCCACTCCTCCCGCCCGCGTCATGCTGCGCGGCAAGCTGCACCGCGCCACGCTGACCGGTGCCGATCTGCACTACGAAGGCTCCTGCGGCATCGATCAGTCGCTGCTCGACGCCTGCGACATCCTGCCCGGCGAACAGATCGAGATCTACAACGTCACCAACGGCGCCCGCCTGAGCACCTACGCGATCTCCGAGCCCGCCGGCAGCGGCAGCATCACCCTCAACGGCTCGGCCGCGCGTCACGCCGCGCTGGGGGACCTGCTGATCATCTGCACGTATGCGGCCATGGACGACGCCACGGCACGCGCCTTTCGCCCGCGCATCGCGCTGCTGGACGGTGCGAACCGCATCGCGTCGATGAAGGACTGAACGCCCTCGCCCCGCCCGGCGCGGGTGCCGTCCTTCAGCGCCCGTACAGCACCTGCATGCGCGCCACGCCGAGCGCCTGTTCGGCCGCGCGCGCGGCCAGTTGCGCGGCATCGGCATCCGGCGCCAGATCCAGGCTGGCCACCGGCAGCGCCCACAGCGTGAACTCGTAGTGGTGGCGACCGCTGCCCGGCGGCGGACAGGGCCCGCCGTAGGCCGGCTTGCCGAAACTGCTGCGCAGCTGGCGCGCGCCCGGCGGCAAGCGCGCGCCGCCCTGCGCTCCGGCGCCCAAAGGCAGCTCGCGGGCGGAGGCCGGAATGTCCACCACGGCCCAGTGCCACCAGCCGGCGCCGTGGCGCGCGTCGCGGTCGAACACGGTCAGCGCCAGGCTGCGGGTGCCGGGCGGCACACCGCTCCATTCGATGCGCGGCGACACGTTCGAGCCCCCGCATCCCGCGCCGTCGTAGCGCTGCTGCGCCGCCACGCCGTGGCGCAGCGTGGGGCTCCACATACGAAACCCGGCCGCCCGCGCGCCGGGGGCCGCCGCGGCCAGCAGCAGCGCCGGCGCCCATGCGAGCGCCTTGCGGCGCGGCATCGCGGGCGCGCCCGCGCCCTTGCCTGGTCTTGACTGCATCGCGCGATCTCCCGGTCGGAACACGGCGCCGCCGGCGTCCGAGGGGTGCCGGTCCGGCGTCGATTATGCTACGCATACCCCCTGCGCCACGCAGGCGCGTCGTCCGGAGGACCCCATTCGATGGCCGCACTGGGCGTCGCATCCGCGGCCGCCACTCTGCTGAACGAACACCGTCTGCGCCTCGTGCTGCGCCCGGACGGGGACGGCTTCACCCGCGTGGAACCCCTGCCCCGCAGGCCTTCGCAGGCGCATCGCATGCTCATCGGGCGCAACCCGCAACAGGCCCTGGCGCTGATTCCCAGCCTGTACCCGATCAGCGGCAAGGCGCACCGGGCCGCCGCCGCCGCGGCCATGGGCACCCTGCAGCCGGACCGCGGACGCAATGTGTGGATCGACCAACGCCCGCTGCTGCTCGAGCGCGTGCACGAGCACCTGCTGCCGCTGCACCGCGACTGGCCGCTGTGCATGGCGCAGGCGCCGGACCCGCGCACCATGCAGGACATCGACATGGCGGTGCGCGCACTGGATGCGCCGCGCAGCGAATCCCATGCACTGGCAGCGCTGCGCGACCTCGTGGAAGCGCGCACGCTGGGCATGCCGGCGCGGGAATTCCTGCAAATCGACAGCGCGGACGCGC
>JAKBNS010000175.1 GCA_021830925.1 Pseudomonadota bacterium
TGGAGGTGGAGCTCTGGTCGTCGTAGGCGACGATCTTGACGGGGATCTTCTTGCCGAAGGCCTTGACGAACACCCCGCCGTCCTTGTTCACCGCCTCGGCCCAGAACTTCAGGCCTTCGAACTGGCCTTGCGAGGCCACCGCGAAGGGCCCCGTGCTGGCGTACAGCGTGCCGATCTTGATCTGCGCCGGGGCCGTGGCCGCGTGGGCGGTGAAGCTGGCGCCGGCCAGCGCCAGCGAGGCGGCGACGGACTTGGCGATACGGCGCAGGGCGCGCTTGGGTTGGGCTTGCATGTCGGATGTCTCCGGTTGTAGTAAGGACGATGGTCGCCGCCGCGATGCAAACGCGAGCATGGCTCCGACGCTCGTGCGGCGACGTACGGGCCGTTGGGAAGCAAGGCGCATGCCAGACGCGCGCGCTCCCCTGGCGGCTCCTCCCCGCCCTCTGAAAGCTCGGCGCGAAGGTGACCGGGGCTGCGCCCGCTGTGGCGGAAACGGTAACAGCGGGGCCTTTCCGGCGGCGGATTTCCGCCCCCGGCAGATCGCCTCGGCCCCTGGTAACCTCTCGGCCATGCCACATTCGACCCCTTGCGTCCCCGCCGACGAGATCCTGCGCATCGAGGGCGTGGACAAGGTCTACGCCTCGGGCTTCCGGGCCCTTCAATCGGTGGAGCTGTCGATCCGGCGCGGCGAGATCTTCGCGCTGCTCGGACCCAACGGCGCCGGCAAGACCACCCTGATCAGCGTCGTCTGTGGCCTGGTGAACCCCAGCGCGGGCCGCGTCACGGTCGACGGCCGCGACATCGCCGGCGACTGGCGCGCCACGCGCTCGCTGATCGGACTCGTGCCGCAGGAGCTGACCACCGATGCCTTCGAGACGGTGTGGAACACGGTCTCCTTCAGTCGAGGACTGTTCGGCTGCAAGCCCGACCCGGCCCATATCGAGAAGGTGCTGCGCTCGCTGTCGCTGTGGGACAAGAAGGACAACCAGCTGCGCATGCTGTCGGGCGGCATGAAGCGCAGGGTGCTGATCGCCAAGGCGCTGTCGCACGAGCCGCGCCTGCTGTTCCTGGACGAACCGACCGCCGGCGTGGACGTGGAACTGCGTCGCGACATGTGGGCCCTGGTGCGCCAGTTGCGCGAATCGGGGGTGACCATCATCCTGACTACGCATTACATCGAGGAAGCCGAGGAGATGGCCGACCGCATCGGCATCATCAACCGCGGCCGCATCGTGCTGGTGCGCGAGAAGGCCGGGCTGATGCGCGAACTGGGACGCAAGCACCTGACCCTGCAGCTGCAGCACGCGCTGCCCGCGCTGCCGCCGGCGCTGCAGGGCATGGGCCTGGAGCTGGGCGCCGACGGCGCCGAGCTGCACTACACCTACGACACGCAGGACCAGGGTGCCGGCATGGGAGCCCTGCTGGAAACGCTGCGCGAGCAGGGCGTGGCCTTCCGCGACCTGCGCACCACCGAGAGCTCGCTGGAGGACATCTTCGTCGGTCTGCTGCATGGGAGTCAGGCATGAACTGGTACGCGGTTCAGGTGATCTACCGCCAGGAGATGGCGCGCACGGTGCGCACCATCATGCAAAGCGTGATTTCCCCGGTGATCTCCACGTCGCTGTATTTCATCGTGTTCGGCGCGGCGATCGGCTCGCGCATGCAGGACGTGGGCGGCGTCAGCTACGGCGCCTTCATCGTCCCCGGCCTGATCATGCTGTCGCTGCTGACCCAGAGCATCTCGAACGCATCTTTCGGGATCTACTTCCCCAAGTTCACCGGCACCATCTACGAATTGCTGTCGGCGCCGGTGTCGTTCCTGGAGATCGTGCTCAGCTACGTCGGCGCCGCTGCGTCCAAGTCGGTGGCGCTGGGCTTGATCATCCTCGCCACCGCTGGGCTGTTCGTGCCCCTGCGCGTGGAACACCCCTTGTGGATGATCGCCTTCCTGCTGCTGACCGCGATCACCTTCAGCCTGGTGGGATTCATCATCGGCATCTGGGCCGACGGATTCGAGAAGCTGCAGGTGGTTCCCTTGCTGATCATCACCCCGCTGACCTTCCTGGGCGGCAGTTTCTACTCCATCGACATGCTGCCGGGAATCTGGCACACGGTGGCACTGTTCAACCCGGTGGTCTACCTGATCAGCGGCTTCCGCTGGAGTTTCTACGGCACCGCCGACGTCGCCGTGGGCATCAGCCTGGCCATGACCCTGGCCTTCCTGGGCATCGCGCTGGGGGTGGTGGCCTGGATCTTCAGGACCGGATATCGGCTGCGCACCTGATTCCTGAAAGGCTCCCGAAAGCGCTATCTTCGGGACCATGCGCGACAAATCCGATGGCCTCGTCGCTGAACCCCCGCAAGCCGCTTACGGGCCGGCGGCGGCGGCCTTGCTGAGCGCCGTGCGCGAGCACTTCGCCGGAATCGGCGACGATTTCGTCGACGCCTTCTACCGCGGACTGGCCCTGGACGAGCAACCGGCGCGCATCCTCGGCTCGCTGGACGCGCAATCGCTGGGGGCGCTCAAACTCCGCCAGGCCGCGCACCTGCAGTTCCTCGTGGCGCCCGACACCGAGCGCGAGACCCTGCTGCAACGCGCCGAGGCGATCGGCCGGGCGCACGCGCTGGTGGGGGTCGGCGGTTCCATGCTGATGCGTTCGCAGGCCTTGTACCGCGGCCTGATCGCCGCGCTCGGGGCCCGGGTGGGCATCGACGCCGAGCGGCGCTATCGGCTTTCCCGCATCGTCGAGCAACGCCTGCAGGACGACATCCAGGGCCAGGCCGAGGCGGCCGAGCGCGTGATGGCCGACTACTGGCGCTCGCTGTCGCGCCCCTATGCCAACCCGGGCACGCCGTGGGCCGACGCCTCCGGCGAGGAACTCGAGGTGCTGGGAACCTTGCCGGGCATTCGCGCCGCGCTGCTGCTTCGCCTGAACCAGGACGGCGTGTTGACCGTGGAGCGCAGCGCGGGCCCCCACGCGCGGGAAATCGCCGAAGTGATGCTGAGCCCGACGACCAGCGTGGTCATCGACCCGGCCACGCCGCGCGGCCAGGGCCTGGTGGCGCTGGCCTGGCGCAGCCGGCAGGCGCAGAGCACGCCCAACTACCGCGGCGATGCGCGCCTGCGGTTCTGGGCCGAGCAGGCCGAACGGCTGCGCGTGCAGTCGACCTTCGCGCTGCCGGTGCTCGACGAAACCGGCCACGTGGCGGCCTGCGTATACCTGTACGGCGCCTGGCCGAGCCAGTTCGAGGCGCCCTGGATGCGCGAATTCGGCCGCGGCCTGCAGCGGCGCTGGGAACAAATCTGGCAGCGCTGCCGCGCGCCGAGCCTGTACGCGTTGCCGCAGGAACTGGCGGACGCGTACAGGCAGTGCCTCTTCGCCGGCGGGCTGGCCATGTACCTGCAACCGGTCATCGACCTGCGCAGCGGGGAGGTGCATTCGGTGGAGGCGCTGGCGCGCCTGGTCATGCCTGAGGGCAGCGTGATCCCCCCGGGCCAGTTCCTGCCCCAACTGGGCAACACCGAACTCGACCGGCTGTTCCGCCTCGGGCTCGCGCAGGTGCTGGACTGGCTGGTCGCGCAGCCCGCGCGCTTCGACCGCCTGGGGGTGTCCATCAACCTGGCACCATCGACCTTGCTGCACCCCGACTGCACGGCCTGGGTGGCCGAGGCGCTGCGCCGGCGGGACCTGGCGCCGAACCGCCTGCACATCGAATTGCTGGAGACCCAGGAACTGCACTCCGAGGCGCAGCGGCACAGCATCGAGCAACTGGCCCGACTGGGGGTGCGTCTGTCCATGGACGACCTGGGCTCGGGCTACAGCAGCCTGGATCGGCTGTCGCGCCTGCCCTTCGACGTGATCAAGATCGACCAGGGCCTGCTGGCGACCATCCGCACCCATCCGATGCGGGTGATCAGCCTGGTCGGCTCGCTGATCCAGATGGCGCACGACCTGCAGCGTGCCGCCGTGGTGGAGGGCCTCGAGGACACCGATGCGGTGGAGGCCGTGAGCCTGCTGGGCGCCACGCTGGGCCAGGGCTTCGGCCTGTGCCGCCCGATGCCCATGGGGCAGGCCAGCGCCTGGCTGCGCGAGTTCCGCCCCGCGCCTCCGGCCCCGCGGGTGGCCACCGGGCTGGGCGCCCTGGCCTACCACTGGCGCTACGTGCGCGCGCTGCACGCGCCGCCGTCGCACACCGACCTGGCGACCTGCCCGCTGACGGACTTCCTGCGTGTCGCCGCTCCGCGCGACGAGCAGGTGGCCGGCTGGCACGCGCAACTGCATCGGGGCGAGGACGTGGACCAGGCCAGCCGACGCATCAGCGACTGGCTGGTGCGTTCGATCACCCACGCCTGACGCGACGGCGCGATCAGGCCTTCGCGCCGGGGCCGGATCGCGGCACCGGGCGCGCCTTCGGCCCCGGCACATCCGGCATGGGCTCGGGCAGACCGAAGGTTTCCGCGAGAAAGGCCTCGCCGTGTTCGAGCACGAACAGGCGGAAGGTCTCGGCGGCCGGCGACAGCAGCTTGGACTGGCTGTTCGTCACGTACCAGCGGCGCAACACCGGCATGCCCTGCACGGGAGGCACCACGAGCAGGCCGTCGCGCAGTTCCAGTCCGACGGTATGCAGGGAAAGGAAGCTGATGCCCATGCCGGCCATCACCGCCTGCTTGATGCTTTCGTTGCTGGGCATCTCGGTCCACATCTGCAGTTCCACGCGATGACGCAGCAAATACTCCTCGAAGGTCGCGCGGGTCCCGGAGCCGGGTTCGCGCATGATGAGGTGGAACTGGGCCAGCAGCTCCGGCCCATGCGGCCCGCCGCGCGCCAGCTCGTGCCCGGGCGGCACCACCACCCCCATCGGGTGCGCGGCGAACACCTCGGCGCGGGTGTCCATTTCCTTCGGCGGCTGGCCCATGATGGCCAGGTCCAGTTCGCTGTTCTGCAACTGCTCGATCAACTGCGCGCGGTTGCCCACGGCCAGGCGCACGTCCAGGTAGGGATAACTTTCATGGAAACGCGCGAGCAGGCGCGGCACGAAATACTGCGCCGTGCTCACCATGCCGATGGTCAGGCGTCCGGCCTTGATGCCGCGCAGGCGCGCCATGGCGTCCTCGGCGTCCTTCAGCGTGGCCAGGATCTTGCGCGCGTAGACCAGGAAATACTCGCCGGCCGGACTCAGGCTGACCGACTTGCCCTGACGTTCGAACAGCGGCAATCCGACCTGCGACTCCAGCTCGCGGATCTGGATCGATACGGCCGGCGGCGTCAGGTGCATTTCCTGCGCGGCCTTGCCGAAATTGAGCAGGCGCGCGGCCGCGCTGAACACGCGCAACTGGCGCAGCGTGATGTTCTTCATGCAATTCCCCTAATCCATTCACCGGGGAATATTAAATCCTTCTTACCTTGAACTCAGGCGCGCCAGCGCCGCAGGTACAGGCGCAACAGGTCCAGCACGAGGTCGGACTTGAGCACCAGGCCGAGGTCGATCATCTCGGTGCCGACGCCGAGCTCGCGATGGCTCGCCGGCACCGGCAGCGGCACCACCTGGCGCGTCTCCTCGCGGAAGAACACGGCGCTGACCACGCCGGCGAACAGCAGGTCGCGCGCGCCATCGCGCCGCGTCACGCGCCGCTCGCCCCGCTCGATGAACACGGGGCTGCCGCTGGAGCCCGGGTAGACGGCGGCATCGATGAGAAACTGGCGCCGGCCCTCGAAGTCCAGTGCCGGCGGCGTCGCCGTGCTGCCGCGGCGCAGGATGGGCATCAGGTTGACCTGGTCCCAGACGCCGTTGGGGTAGCCGACGAACAAGACCTCCTCCAGCGCGTCCAGCCCGTCCCAGGCCGCGCCGTCGGGCGCGAGACGGCTGTCGATCGCTTCCACGTACAGTTCCACGCCCTGCGCGGCCGCCGCTTCGCGCAGGGGCGCCAACGGCGCGATCGCCAAGTCGACCGATGCATCGGGGTGCAGGTACCAGGCGGCGGGGAACTGCTCGATGCGCAGTTCGAAGCGTTGCCCGAGCAGCGGGAAGCCACGACGCGCCTGCGTGAACACGAGCGCGCCATCGCGCACGCCTTCCACCAGGTGGCGGTTCGTGACCACGAAATCGGCCGCGCCGCGCCGCGTGGAGTGGCGCACGACGAAGGCGGTGCCCGAACCCTCGCTGCCGTCGTCGAGCACGGTGTCCACCCGCACGGTGCTGAACAGCAGGCGCTTGGCGGAGGAATCGACGCGCATGAGGCTGGCTCGCCCCGCTCAGGCGACGGTGGCGCTGCGGTTCAGGCGCTGCAGCGCGGCCACGGCGGCCGCCTGCGCCTGTTCAGCCTCGGCCTCGGTCCCCATCATGGTCAGGCGCCCGAAGGTTCCGAAGGGCTTGACGTCGACCAGTGTGACGTGCGCCGCCTTCTCGGCCTCGTTGGCGGCATAGACGATGTAGCCGGCCGGTTCCACCTCGAGGATGAACATGCTCTTGCCCGGCAGCAACATCGAGCCCTTGCGCAGCTGGCGGTTGATGAGGGTGGCATGGTCGGGTGTGACGGAGCGGATGATCTCGTTCCAGGCCACATGGCAGGCCAGGCGCGACTCCAGCGTGCTGCCGAGCTGGTCGAGGATGACCTGCCCGGCCTCCTGCACCTCGCTCTGATTGCGGTAGTGCAATTCCATGGAGCCGAAGGAACGCTCCACCACCTGCTCGCCCAGGTGCACGTTGCTGCGCTTGAGGGCGGTGTCCGAAAGACTGTGCACGGCCATGCCCGGCGCCACCTCCACCCACAGGCAGGCATCGCCCGGCACCGGCAGGAAGCCCTGCGAGGAGGTGCCGAGGTAGGACGCGAGCTGCTCCTGCAGCGCGTCGATGAACACGAAGGTTCGAAGGGTGACGTTCACGACCGCCCCCTCACCGCGTCAGGCTCATGTAGAGCATGGGCAGTGTCTCCGGCAGGCGCTCCACCTTGTCGACCACGGTGAAATTGCGCGCCCCGAAGATGCGCGAGACGTACAGGTCCGCGTGGGGGTCGAGGGACAAGGCGTACACGGTGACCCCCTCGCGGCCCAGCGCTTCCACCGCGTTGCGCGTGTCATGGCGCAGGTACTGCGGGTCGCGCACGTCGTTGTCGGCGGGCTCGCCGTCGGTGATGACGAAGCAGATCTTCTTGCGCTGGGGCTGGCGCGCGAGTGCGCGCCCGGCGTGGCGCAGCGCGGCGCCCATGCGCGTGGAATAGCGGCCCCGCATGCCCGCGAGACGCGCCTTCGCGAGATCGCCGTAGGGCTGGTCGAAGTCCTTGAAGCGGTAGTAGTGCACGTCGTGGCGCCCATCGGAGCAGAAGCCGTGCAGCGCGAAGGGATCGCCGATGCGACTCAGCGCCTCTGCCAGCAGCACGGTGGCCGAACGCGTCAGGTCGAGCACGCTGTAGTCCATGCCTCGCACCTTGTCGTTGGACGACTCCGACAGGTCCAGCAGCACCATCACCGCGAGGTCGCGCTGCGTGCGCTTGAGGCGCACCATGCAGCGGCCGTCCGGCTGCACGCCCAGACGCAGGTCGCTCATCATCCGCACCGCGGCGTCGAGATCGATGTCGTCGCCCTCGCGCTGGCGGCGCTGGCGCTGCAGACCCTGCGGCACCATCGACTCGATGAGGAACTTCAGGCGCGAGGCCACGGGCTTGTGACGCGCCAGGATATCGTCGATCACCGCCATGTCGCCGGGCTGAGCATGGCGCTCCAGCAGGGTCACCCAGCTCGGCCGCTCGAGCTGGATCTGGTAGTCCCACTCGGGATAGTGGAAGGGCTCCGATACCGGCGGGCGCCCTTCCAGCGAATTGATGCTCACGCCCTCCTGGTCCAGCATGAACTCGGTCGGGAGTACCCAGACTTCCTGCGCGTCGTCGCCGGCGAACTCGTTGTCGAGGTCGTTGACCATCTCCATGACGCTGACCTTGCGGCGCACCTGCTGGCGGGTCTCCCAGGTGGCCTGCAGCGCCTGCGCCTCGTCGTACTCCTCGAGCTTCCAGACGGCGCGGTTATCGTCGCGATAGACCGCGCGTTGCACATCCAGGCGACGGTTGAACTCCGGCAGGCCGAGGGCCAGCAGCGAATGCCCGAGCTCGACGCCCACGTTCCAGCTCAGCTGGTTGTCGCTCCAGTCGGATTGCGCGCGAAACAGCTCCACGCCTTGCCGAACCCAGGGGTGCGTATCGCCCGGCTCCTGCTCGAGCAGCGCGCGCGCGAGGCGGTCGAGCAAGGGGCCGATGCGCGCCGGCTCGGCCGGGTCGAACGGCGGATGCAGCGCCAGCCAGGCCTCGCGCATGTTCGGAAAGCGCTGGATGGCCAGGTGTTCCACGCGAGCATCCTCGATGAGCTCGACCAGTGCGATCTGCAGCGGCGAAAGCGTCTGCATGGACAGCGGACGCGGCGTGAACACCAGGTGCGCGGTGCAATGATTGGCCACCGCACGATACACGTCGAGCGCGGCCACGACCCGGTCGGCCGGGGTGTCGGCCCCTGACGGACGCCAGTCGTCGTAGGCGTCGGCCACGTGCACCACGTAGTGTTCGATATAGGGGCGCAGGCCCTCGCGCGTCTCGTAGTCGCCCGCGGTCGGGCGCAGGAACACGTCGCGCCCCCACATGGCGCGCAGGTAGATGTTGAGCCGGCGCTGCACGTTGACGAACAGGGTGCCCTTGCGCTCCTGCTGCAGCACCGAAAGCGCGTCGGGGCTGCGCAACGAAAAGTAGGCGAGCTGGCCGTCGAAATCGGCCTTGTAGGCCTGTGCGCCCCACTGTGCCCAGCGGCGAAGTCCGCCCAGCGTGAGCTGCGACAGCAGGTGGTCCAGTTGCTCGAGCATCGGGCGCAGCCCGCGCGGCGCCTGGGCCAGCATCAGCGACAGCACGTTCAGGTACTGCTGGAACAGCTGGTCATCGCCCAGGCGCTGCGCCGCCTGGGGTGCCGTGCCGACGATCAGCGCCAGGACCGCGCCGGAGGTCTTCGAGGCCATCGACAGCAGGAAGTTCACCAACTCGGGCAGCACGTCCTCGCCGATGCCGCGCGCCAGCAGGGGTGTGGACTGCAGGTAGCTGACCACCAGCTCCTCGCCGCGCCCGAGCTGATGCAGCGCCAGCGCGCCCTTGAGATAGTTGTCCAGCCCGCGCGGCGAGAAGGCCCGCGCGGCCTCGTTCCACGACGCGCGCAGCAGTTCCTGCGCGCCGCCGGGAAGCTGGTCGACGAGTTCCTGGAATTCCTCGAGATGAATGGCCATCGCACGGCCGGCGCGCGGGCCGGTCAGAAGTAGGTGGTGACCGTCGCGTCCAGGGCGTCGCGCATGTCGGGATCGTCGGTGATGGGTCGCACCAGCGCCATGCGGCAGGCTTCCGCGGCACCCACGCCCTGCGCGATCAGCGAGCCGGCGTAGATCAGCATGCGGGTCGACAGCCCCTCGTCCAGGCCATGGCCCTTCAGGTTGCGCGAGCGTTCGGCGATGTGCACCAGGTTGCGGGCGATGTCCACGGCCACCCCCGACTCGTGGGCGACGATCTCGGACTCGACGTCGGCCGGAGGATACTGGAAGTCCAGCGCGGCGAAACGCTGCTTGGTGGACTGCTTGAGATCCTTCATCAGGCTCTGGTAACCCGGGTTGTAGGAGATCACCAGCTGGAAATCGGGATGGGCGTGGATGATCTCGCCCTTCTTTTCCAGCGGCAGCATGCGCCGCGCGTCGGTCAGCGGATGGATGGCCACCGTGGTGTCCTGGCGCGCCTCGACCACCTCGTCCAGGTAGCAGATGGCGCCAAGGCGCGCGGCCATGGCCAGCGGTCCGTCCTGCCAGCGCGTGCCCTCGGCGTCGAGCAGGTAACGTCCGACCAGATCGCTGGCGGTCATGTCCTCGTTGCAC
Organism: Pseudomonadota bacterium; assembly: GCA_021830925.1. Taxonomy (GTDB): domain Bacteria; phylum Pseudomonadota; class Gammaproteobacteria; order Burkholderiales; family Burkholderiaceae_C; genus Thiomonas_A. Next base: position 9,886 of record JAKBNS010000175.1, read on the forward strand.
GAGACGGTGACCAGCGGGCGTCCGAGGCGCCACGCCATGTATTCGACGAAGCGCGTCTTGCCGCAGCCCGTGGGACCCTTGAGCATCATCGGCAGGCGCACCGAGTAGGCGGCCTCGTACAGTGCCACCTCGTCGGCCACGCTGCGGTAATAGGGCTCGGTGCCCACGCGGTAGGCGTCGAGGGCGCCGTCAACGTCCGGCACCGGCGCGGAACGCGACGCCGCGGGCATCACGGAGCCGCCGCGTGCTCCGCGGGCGTCCTGGCGGGGGGCATAGGTTCGGGTGTGGTCGTCGTGTCGCATGGCAGGTTCTGGCTCGGGTTGCTGCGGCGCATGCCGCGGCGCAAGTGTAGGGTTCTCGGGGGCCGTTCCGGGCGGTCGATGGGCGCGGAATGAGGCGAGTCGGATGCGCCGCCTTCAGTCGGGCCAGACGCGCCCCGGAAACAGTGCGCCGGCCGAGATCGGAGGCTCGCCGCCCGTGCGGCTCCGCGGCGCGTCGTCGACGGCCGGGGTCGATGGCATGGCCGCGGCAGCGCGCCGAGCGGGCTTGGGCACGGGTCCCGTGAGTGCCTTCGCGGCCGATTTCGCGGTTTGCGGCCTGGGTGCCGCGGCCGCCGGCGCGCTACGCGCCTGGCGCACGCTCTCGGCGAGCTTGTCCTTGATGCGGTTCATGATGCTGGCAACTCCTCGATGATGGCCTGGATTTCGTCGGCCGCGGCCTGTCCCCGCGCGCCCATCTCATACACCGACACGCCGTCCAGCGCGGCGGCACGGTATACCGCGCGTCGGCGCACCACGGCACGCAGCAGCGGCAGTCCGAACTCGGACAGCGCATGTTGCATCGCCGCCGACAAGGCGCTGCGCTGCTCGATCTGGTTCAGCACCAGCCAGGCGCGCAGGCCGGGGTTGTCCCGGCGTGCCGCCTCGACCTCCTGCGGCAGTCGCAGGCTGGCCCACAGATCCACCGGTGAGGGCAGAACCGGCACCAGCGCCAGGTCGGCCGCGCGCAAGGCCTGGCTGGACGCCACGCTGTCGAGGGACGGCGGGCAGTCGAGCACGATGTGCGCGTAGGCCTTGAAGCCGCGCCGCAGGCTCGCCGCGTCCCAGCGCCCCGCCAGTTGCTTGACCGGCGCCGCGAAGGCCTGGGTGCCGGCCCCGGCCCATTGCAGCGCCGAAGCCTGCGGGTCGAGGTCGACCAGCACCGTGGGGGCCTGGCGCGCCAGCCCCGCGGCCAGGTTCATCGCCAGCGTGGTCTTGCCGGCGCCGCCCTTCTGGTTGATCACGGCGAGCACGCGCGGCGCGGCCACGGCCTCAGTCCTCGCGTGCGGCCAGCGCGTCGAGCTGGCGCGTGAACTCGCGTTCACGCTCGCCCAGCGGCCCGCCCTCGGCATCCACCGTCACGTTGACATGCGTGGCGGCGAAGCTGAGGTTGCGCGGATACATGCCGGTACGCTCGGACAGCTCGTTCAGCGCGTCCAGGAAGGCCCGCGTACGCGCATAGTCCTCGAACTCGAAGCGCTTGAACAGCAGTGCGGGCCGGGCCTGCTCCTGCCATCCCCGCGCCGTGGGGCTCGCGGTGCTTGCGTCCGGCATCGATGGCTCCTTCGGGCGTGGCGCGTTCAGCTGCGCGTGGAGGTGATCTCGGCGTCGCGTCCGCCACCGTCGGCGTCCGGGCGCACGGGCAGCACGCCCTCGATCTCCTCGTGCACGCGGGCGATGATGTGCGCGGCCACCAGACCGTCGCCCACGCGCTCGCAGGCATCGGCACCGGCGCGCACCGCCGCGTTCACCGCGCCGGTCTCGCCACGCACCAAGGTGGTCACGTAGCCGCCACCGACGAACTGCCGCCCCACCAGGCGCACCTCGGCGGCCTTGCACATCGCGTCGGCGGCCTCGATGGCCGGCACCAGGCCGCGCGTCTCGATCATTCCCAGGGCAATGCCCGTCACGTTTGCCATTGCTGTACTTCCCTACGTTGCCCCGAGCCCTTCGGACGCGCTCGCCGAAGGAACCCGGGAATTGGAACCAGGCGGGTCAGGCCGCCGCCGCGGTCGGCAGGATGCCCTCGACCTCGCCGTGCACGCGGGCGATGATGTGCGCGGCCACCAGGCCGTCGCCCACGCGCTCGCAGGCATCGGCACCGGCGCGCACCGCCGCGTTCACCGCGCCGGTCTCGCCGCGCACCAGCGTGGTGACGTAGCCGCCGCCGACGAACTGGCGCCCGATGAGGCGCACTTCGGCCGCCTTGCACATGGCGTCGGCGGCCTCGATCGCCGGCACCAGGCCGCGCGTCTCGATCATTCCCAGGGCAATTCCGTTGGTCATAGGCATGATGATGTCCTCGATGGGTTGGATTCGTGGATGATTCGTCCGCTGCCGGATCGCCGTCGATCAGGCGTTGGGCGCGGACGGCAGCACGCTTTCGACCTCGCCGTGCACGCGGGCGATGATGTGCGCCGCCACCAGGCCGTCGCCCACGCGCTCGCAGGCATCGGCGCCGGCGCGCACCGCCGCGTTCACCGCGCCGGTCTCGCCACGCACCAGCGTGGTGACGTAGCCGCCCCCGACGAACTGGCGCCCGATCAGGCGCACTTCAGCCGCCTTGCACATCGCGTCGGCGGCCTCGATCGCCGGCACCAGTCCGCGCGTCTCGATCATTCCCAGGGCAATGCCCATGCGTTCAGCCATTTTTCACTCCTCGATGAATGGAAAGAATTCCCGTACCCCGGCGCCCGCTCGCGCCCCTCGCCCTTCGCCCTTC
>JAKBNS010000279.1 GCA_021830925.1 Pseudomonadota bacterium
GACTATCCCTGGGTGGACTGGAGCGCAGCTGGTTCTACAGCGATTCGCACAACGACCTGCCGCTGCTCGAGCAGGTCAGCGACCCGGTAGCCGTGGACCCCGACCCGCTGCTCGAGCGCGTGGCGCAGTGGCGCGGCTGGCCGGTGGTGTCGTGGCGGGAGCTCGCCTGATGCCCAGGAACACGGGCCCCGGCGCCTCGCATCACGCCGCCGGCGCCGCCAGCACCCTGCACGACGTCGCGGAGCTCGCGGGGACTTCCATCGCCACCGTCTCGCGCGCCCTCAACCAGCCGGAGAAGCTGCGCCGCGAGACCCTGGAGCGAGTGCGCGAGGCCATGCGCGAACTGCAGTTCCGTCCCAACCTGATCGGACGCCAGTTGCGCGGCGAGCGCACCTGCCTGGTGGGCGTGGTGCTGCCGGACATGCTCAACCCGGTGTTCGGCGAATGCCTGCAGGGCATCGAGGAATCCGCCGCGCAGGGCGCGTACCGGGTGCTGCTCACCACCACCGGCTACGACAGCGCACGCGAGGAGCAGGTCATCGAAACCTTGCTGTCGCAGCGCGTGGACGGACTCATCCTGACCGTGGCCAGGGCGCAGGAGCACCCGCTGCTGGCGCGGCTCGCCGCCGCTGGCGTGCCGTACCAGCTGGTGTACAACCATTGCGAGTCGCATCCCTGCGTCAGCGTGGACAACCGCGCGGCGGCGCGCGAGCTGGTCACCGAGCTGGTGCTGCTGGGCCACCGACGCATCGGCATGCTCAGCGGGAGTCGCGCCGCCTCCGACCGCGCCACGCAGCGCCACCAGGGCTACTGCGACGCCATGCGCGCGGCGGGCCTGGCCGCGCGCGCGCCGCTGGAGATCGACTTTCACCAGCGCAGGCTGCCGACGGACATGCTGGCGGCGCTGCGCGACCCGCGGCGCCGCCCGACCGCGCTGTTCTGCGGCAACGACTTCCTCGCCCTGCTGGTCATGCGCGAACTGCGCGAGGCCGGCATGCGCGTGCCCGAGGACATTTCGGTGGTCGGATTCGACGGCCTGTCCTTCGGCGAACTGCTCTCCCCGCCGCTGGCCACCGTGTGCCAGCCGCATCGCCAATTGGGCTCCACCGCGTGGAGCCACCTGCAGCACGTGCTCGAGGGCGGCGCGCCGCGCTCGAGCGTGCTGGCCCACCGTCTGCGCATCGACGGCACGGTGGCGCCTCCTTCGTTTCGTCCCCGCCCGGAGTGAATTTCATGAAAACCCTGCGTCATTGGCTGCTCGCCCTGTGCGGCTCGCTCGCGCTGTTCGGCGCGCACGCGAGCGCGCATGCCGCCGAAACCGCCATCTGCTACAACTGCCCGCCCGAATGGGCCGACTGGGCCGGAGAAATCCACGCCCTGCATGCCGCGACGGGCATCACCGTGCCCTTCGACAACAAGAACTCGGGCCAGGCCATCGCCCAACTCATCGCCGAGCGCGCCAGCCCCGTGGCCGACGTGGTGTACCTGGGCATCGGCTCGGCCTTCGAAGCCGAGAAGCAGGGCGTGATCACCCCCTTCAAACCGGTGGGCTGGGACAAGATCCCCGCCCAGCTGAAGGACCCGAAGGGCTACTGGTTCACCATCCATTCCGGCACGCTGGGCTTTTTCGTCAACAAGGCCGCGCTCGGCGGCAAGCCGGTGCCGCAGTCGTGGGCCGACCTGCTCAAGCCCGAGTACAAGGGCATGGTGGGCTATCTCGACCCGTCGAGCGCCTTCGTGGGCTACGCCGGTGCGGTGGCGGTGAACCTGGCCATGGGCGGCACGCTGGACAACTTCGCCCCGGCCATCCACTACTTCCAGCAGTTGAAGCACAACGACCCCATCGTGCCCAAGCAGACCGCCTACGCGCGCGTGCTGTCGGGGGAGATTCCCATCCTCATCGACTATGACTTCAACGCCTACCGCGCCGAGTACAAGGACCACGCCGACGTGGCCTTCGTGATCCCGCGCGAAGGCACCATCTCCATGCCCTACGTGATGGCGCTGGTGAAGAACGGACCCCATCCGGCCGTGGGCAAGAAGGTGCTGGACTTCGTGCTTTCGCCCAAGGGCCAGGCCATCTGGGCCGATGCCTTCCTGCGTCCGGTGATGCCCGGCGCGATGAGCGCCAAGGCTGCCGCGCGCTTCCTGCCGGCCAGCGACTATGCGCGGGTCAAGCCGGTGAATTACCAGAAGATGGGCGAGGTCGAGCAGGCCTTCGCCAAGCAGTACCTGGCCCAGGTGCATTGAGCACCCGGATCGCGCAACGCCGAGCCGGGAGTGCGAGGGATGCAGCAGACCCCATCCGATCTGTGGCGGCGCCGAGCCCTGGCGGCTCCGGCGGCGGCGCTGTTCGCTGCCTTCTGGCTGCTGCCCATGGCCGCGCTCGGGCGTGCCAGCGCCCAGCGGGGCCTGGTCGGCTACCTGCACATCCTGGGCAACGCGCAGTACCTGCGCAGCCTGTGGGTCACGGTGTTGCTGGCCGGCGCCGTCACGGCGGCGGCGCTGGCGCTGTCGCTGGTGGCCGGCCTGTTCCTCGCGCGCCACGACTTTCCCGGGCGACGCCTGCTGATGGCCATGCTCACGCTGCCGCTGGCCTTCCCCGGCGTGGTGGTCGGGTTCATGGTGATCATGCTCGGCGGACGCATGGGCCTGGCGGCGCAGATCGGCATGGCGCTGTTCGGGCATCGCTGGGTGTTCGCCTACTCGATGGGAGGCTTGTTCGTGGGGTACCTGTATTTCTCGATCCCGCGCGTGATCCTTACCGTCACGGCCGCCGCGCAGGGGCTGGACGCCAGCGTCGAGGAGGCCGCGCGCAGCCTCGGCGCATCGCCATGGCGGGTGCTGCGCGACGTCACGCTGCCGGCGCTGGCGCCGGCGCTCGTGGCCTCGGGCGCCCTGTGCTTCGCCACCGCGGTCGGCGCCTTCGGCACGGCCTTCACGCTGGCCACCGACATCGACGTGCTGCCCATGGACATCTACACCGCGTTCACCCTCAACGCCGACCTGCCGACCGCGGCCACCTGGAGCCTGGTGCTCGGCGCCGTGACCTGGGTGGTGCTGTGGTGGGGCGAGGGTGCGGGCGGCGCGACCGCCGCGCCGGGAGCTTGAGATGGCCGCGCGCATCGGGCATCCGCTGGCCATCGGCTCTCAGGCGCGTCCGCGCATCGGGCCGCGCCTGCTGCTGCCCGCGCAGGCCGCGCTCACGCTGCTGCTGGCCGCCTTTCTGATCGTCCCGGTGGGCATGTCCATGCTCGCCGGCGTGACCCGCAACGATTTCATCGGCCTGCGCAGCGGCTTCACGCTGCACTGGGTCGCGCAGGTGTGGGACATGTATCGCGACGCCATCGCGCTGAGCCTGCGCGTGGCGCTGGCCACGCTGGTGGTCACGCTGGTCGCCGGCGTGCCGTGCGGCTACGCGCTGGCGCGCAGCCGAGCGCGCGCGGCGCGGCTGTTCGAGCGCATGCTCATGCTGCCGGTGGCCATGCCCGGGCTGGCCAGCGCGCTGGGCCTCTTGGCGGTGTACGGGGGCCTGCGCGCGTTTCGATCCAGCAGCTGGTTCATCGTCGTCGGCCACGTGGTGTTCACGCTGCCTTTCATGGTGCGCTCGGTGCAGGCCATCTGCGCGGGCATCGACTTGCGCGGCCTGGAAGAGGGCGCCGCCAGCCTGGGCGCCGGTTTCACGCAGCGCATGCGCACCGTGGTGCTGCCCAACATCCGTCCCGGCATCGTCGCCGGCGCGCTCACGGTGGTCACGCTGTCCATCGGCGAGTTCAACCTGACCTGGATGCTGGCCACGCCGACCACCAAGACCCTTCCGGTGGGGCTTGCCGATGCCTACGCCTCGCTGCGCCTGGAGGTGGGCAGCGCCTACACCCTGATCTTCTTCGTGCTCATCGTCCCGCTGCTGGTGCTCATGCAGCGCGCCGCCGGCGATGGGCCGCCTCGACGAGCCCGACCATGAACCCTGCCTCCGTGGGCATCACCCTGCAGGCCTGCGCCAAACACTACGAGCACGGTCAGCGCGCGCTGCACCCCGTCGACCTGCGCGTGGAGCCGGGCGAGACCGTGGTGTTCCTCGGTCCGTCCGGCTGCGGCAAGACCACCACGCTGCGCTTGATCGCGGGCCTGGAACGCCCGGACCCGGGCGGGCGCGTGCTGTTCGGGGACGAGGACGTGACGGCGCTGCCCATCGAGGCGCGCCGGGTCGGTATGGTGTTCCAGAACTACGCCCTGTTTCCCAACCTGGACGTACGGGGCAACGTGGCCTACGGATTGCGCATCCGTCGCGTGCCGGGGGAGCAGATGCGCCAGCGCGTGGACGAGTTGCTGGAGCTGATGCGCCTGCGCGAGTTCGCGGACCGACCCGTGCAACGCCTGTCCGGCGGCCAGCGCCAGCGCGTGGCGCTGGCGCGTGCGCTGGCGCCGCGACCGAGGGTGCTGCTGCTCGATGAACCGCTGGCGGCGCTGGATGCGCAATTGCGCGAGACCCTGCGCGTGGAGATGAGCACCCTGCTTCGCGGCCTGGGCGTGACCTCCATCTACGTCACCCACGACCAGGCCGAGGCGATGGCCCTGGGCGACCGCATCGTGGTCATGAGCCAGGGGCGCATCGAGCAGGTGGGCACGCCGCGCGAGATCTACCACCGCCCGGCCAACCTCGAGGTGGCGGGATTCATCGGCATGCTCAACCGCGTGCGCGGCGGGCTGCGCGACGGATGGGTGCACGCCGACGGGGACGTCGAATCCTGGTTTCGCCCCGAGGACGCACAACTCGTCGCCGAGCACGAAGGCGAACTGCGCGGCAGCGTGCGCCAGGTGATTTTCCTCGGTGAACGCACCCGCGTGGGCGTGGCGGGCGTCGGCCCAGGCATGCTGTGGGCCGATGTGGCCGGGCGCGTCGACGTGGCGGTGGACAGCCGCGTGGCGCTGCGGGTGCGCGCCGAGGCCCTGCTCAACCCCGGGGCGCACGCCCGTTGACTCCACGCTCGAACCCATGATCCTCTGCCAGATTTCCGACCTGCACATCAAGCGCAAGGGCGCGCTCGCCTACCAGCGCGTGGACACCGCAGAGGCCCTGCGGCGTTGCGTGCGCGGCATCGCGCGCCTGCGTCCCGCGCCCGACGCCGTGGTCGTCACCGGAGACCTGGTCGACATGGGAGATGCGCAGGAGTACGCGCACCTGCGCGAACTGCTGGGGGAACTGCCCATGCCCTGCTACCTGATGGTGGGCAACCACGACCACCGCGACGCCCTGCGCCAGGCCTTTCCCGAGCATGCCTGGCTGGGGCGCGAGGGCTTCGTGCAGTACGCGGTCGACCTCGGCCCCTGCCGCCTGCTGGCGCTGGACACGCAGGATCCGCCCAACAGCGGCGGGCGCTTGTGCGGGCAGCGCCTGCGCTGGCTGGAGCGCGAGCTCGGGAGCGACTCGGGCAAGCCGGTGATCCTGGCCATGCACCATCCGCCCTTCGTCACGGGCATCGGGCACATGGACAGGATCGGATTGCCGCGCGAGGACCGCGAGGCCCTGGCGGAACTGGTCGCGCGGCATCCGCAGGTCGAGCGCATCGTCTGCGGGCATCTGCATCGCCCGATCCAGCGTCGCTTCGGGGCCAGCGTGGCCAGCACCTGTCCGGCGCCCGCCCACCAGGTGGCCTTCGACCTCGACCCCGAGGGCCTGCCGGGGTTCCGCCTGGAGCCGCCGTGCATGCAACTGCATGCGTGGATCGACGGCGAGGGCCTGGTGTCCCACCAGGTGACCATCGAGGAATATCCCGGGCCTTATCCCTTTTTCGAGTCCGACGGATCCCTTATCGACTGAGCAGACGGCCCGGCGGCCTCAACGCGCCAGCGCCGCGCGCATGGCCGCGGCCAGCTCGTCGGGGGAGAACTTGGTGACGTAGCCGTCGGCACCCGCGGCGCGCGCGTGCTCCTCGGTGGCGCGGCCGGTCAGCGAGGAGTGGATGACCACCGGCAGCGCGCGCAGCGACTCGTCGTGCTTGATGCGCCGGACCAGGGTGAAGCCGTCCATCTCGGGCATTTCCAGGTCGGTGAGCACGAGCGCCACCTTGTCGCGCAGCGCGCAGCCCTCGACGCGGGCGGCCTCCGCGAAATCGCGCAGGCGATCCCAGGCCTCGGCCCCGGTGCGCGCGAGCACGCAGGGTGCGTGCAGGGCCCCCATCACCTTCTCGATCTGGGCGCGCGCGAGGAAGGAGTCGTCCGCCGCCAGCACCACGCTGCCCGGGGGCAGGGGCAGTGCCTCGCCGAAGGCCCGTTCGGGGCCGGCGGCGATGCGCTCGGGCAGCACGTCGCCGAGGATGCGCTCGAGGTCCAGCACCAGCGCCAGCGCGCCACCGTCGGCGGCGCGCGGGTCCAGGCGCGCGATACCGCTGACCAGACCGCCCACCGCATGCGCCTGGGCCGACACCACCTGGCTCCACTCCAGGCGCGCGATCCGGTCCACGCCCTCGATGGCGAAGCCTTGCAGCGAGCGCTCGAACTCCGTGACCACGAGCAGCGACAAGGCGCCCGGGCGGCAGCCGACCACGGCCGGCAGGTCGATCACCGGCATCACCTGGCCGCGGATGTCCGCGATCCCCAGGACATGGCGCGCCGCGCCCGGCGTGGCGGTGATCGGAGGCATCTCCATCACCTCGCGGACCTTGAACACGTTGATGCCGAACAGCTCGCGCCGACCGCCGGCATCCTCGCCGAGGCGGAACAACAGCAATTCCAGCTGGCTGGCTCCGCTGGCCTGGGTCGAGGACGGGGGATGGCTTGGGAAGTCGCGCATGGCTCAGTCGTGGATGCGTTCGGCGCTGGCCCGCAGCTCCCGCGCGCGCGGAGATGCGTGGCGATGGGTCTGGCAGGAAGTGCTCCGGATCTTCTGGATGCTCTTGGCGACCTCGGAGGAATGTGGCTTCAGTCTATCGATTTCCCGAACCTACTGCTGGACCGTGTCGGCGTTGCCCCGCACGAAGGACCACAGTCTGTCCCGGGTCGCGGCGCTTTCGCCGACCCTTCGAACGATTCGAACCAGTTTGGATAACGGCACGGCGCACGGGCGCTTGAGTTCCGCTCCCGCGACGATCCGGAGGCGCGCCCGACGCGACCGACGGGTTTTTGCTCCGGCGCAATGCACGCTTCGGGAGCGCACACGCGCTTTGGCTATGCTGGGGGCTTTTGCGCCACCGCCGGAGTCCCGCGATGACCCTGAGTCTTCCCCCTCTTGGAACCCCCCTGTCCGACGCCGCGCTGCGGGTCATGCTGCTGGGCGCGGGCGAACTGGGCAAGGAGGTGATCATCGCGCTGCAACGCCTGGGCGCGGAAGTGATCGCGGTGGACCGCTACGCCGACGCGCCCGGACAGCAGGTGGCGCACCGCGCCCATGTGATCGACATGACCGACGCGCAGGCGCTGCGCGCGCTGGTCGAGGCCGAGCGTCCGCACCTGATCGTGCCCGAGATCGAGGCCATCGCCACGCAGGAGTTGCTGCGCATCGAGGCCGAGGGCCTGGCCGAGGTGATCCCCACCGCGCGCGCCGCGCAACTGACCATGAACCGCGAGGGCATCCGGCGCCTGGCCGCCGAGGAACTCGGCCTGCCCACCTCGCCCTACGCCTTCGCCGATTCCCTGGAGCAGTTGCGCGCGGCCGTCGATGGCGGCATCGGCTACCCCTGCGTGGTCAAGCCCGTGATGTCGTCCTCGGGCAAGGGCCAGTCGGTGCTGCGCGGCCCCGAGGACCTGCAGTCGGCCTGGGACTACGCGATGGCGGGCGGGCGCGTGCAGCTCACGCGGGTGATCGTCGAGGGTTTCATCGAATTCGACTACGAGATCACCCAGCTCACGGTACGCGCGATCGACCCCTCGAGCGGCGAAGTGAGCACCAGCTTCTGCGAGCCCGTCGGGCACCTGCAGGTGCACGGGGACTACGTCGAGTCCTGGCAGCCGCAGCCCATGTCGCCGCTGGCCCTGCAGCGCTCGCGCGAGGTGGCCGGCAAGGTCACCGCGGCGCTGGGCGGGCGCGGCATGTTCGGCGTCGAGCTGTTCGTGCGCGGCGACGAGGTGTGGTTCTCCGAGGTCAGCCCGCGCCCCCACGACACCGGGCTGGTCACGCTGTGCTCGCAGCGCCAGTCCGAGTTCGAGCTTCACGCGCGCGCCATCCTCGGCCTTCCGGTGGACGCGAGCTTGCGCGAACCCGGCGCCTCGGCGGTGATCTATGGCGGCGTCGACGCCGCAGCCTTGCGCTTCGAGGGGGTGGCGCAGGCCCTGGCCGTGCCGCGCTCCGATCTGCGCCTGTTCGGCAAGCCCGAGAGCTTTCAGCGCCGACGCATGGGTGTGGCGCTGGCCGCCGGCGACGACGTGGAACAGGCGCGCGAGCGGGCGCGCCAGGTGGCCGCGACCGTGCGCCCGCGCGCCGCGTAGGGACGGTTCCGCCACGCGCTGGCGCATGGCCCCGTCCGGCCCCACAATCCTGTCCGATCCCGATCCCGATCCCGCGCCCGTCACGGATTCCCCGCCCATGCAAGCACCCGCCAGCAGCACTCCCATCCCGCGCATCGTGATCGTCGGCGGCGGCGCCGGCGGCCTGGAGCTCGCCACGCAACTGGGCGACACGCTGGGCCGGGGCGGCCAGGCCGTGGTCACCCTGGTCGAGCGCAATCGCAGCCACCTGTGGAAACCCCTGCTGCACCAGGCGGCCGCCGGTACCCTGGGCATCGACGACAACGCGCTGAACTACCTCGCCCAGTCCAGCTGGCACCATTTCAAGTACCGCCTGGGCGCGATGGACGGGCTCGACCGCGCGCGCAAGCAGGTGCTGGTGGCCCCCACGCTCGACGAGCAGGGCCGCGAGGTCACGCCGCGCCGCGCCATCGACTACGACATCCTGGTCATCGCGGTGGGCAGCCAGAACAACGATTTCGGCACCCCGGGCGCGGCCCGGCATGCCATCGCGCTGGACACGGCCGACGATGCGCGACGCTTCCACCGCCGCCTGGTGGACGCCTGCATCGCCGCCAATTCCCAGACCGAGCCGCTGCGCCCGGAGCAGCTCAACGTGGTTGCGGTGGGCTCCGGCGCCACCGGCGTGGAGCTGGTGGCCGAGCTGCACAACTCCATGCGGGTGCTGGCCGCCTACGGTCTGGACCGCATCGACCCCGAGCGCGACATCCGGCTCAGCCTGGTGGAGGCCGCCCCGCGCATCCTGCCGGCGCTGTCCGAGCGCCTTTCCGGCGCGGCGGCGCGCGAATTGCGCAAGCTGGGCGTGGAAATGCACGTGGGCAAGCGGGTCACCGAGGTCAGCGCCACCGGAGTGCACACGGCCGATGGCGAGTTCCTGCCCGCCGAGCTGGTGGTGTGGGCTGCGGGCGTGAAGGCGGCCGACTTCCTGAAGGATCTGGATGGCCTGGAGAGCAACCGCATCAACCAGCTCGTGGTACGCCCGACCCTGCAGACCACGCGCGACGACGCGGTGTTCGTGCTGGGCGACTGCGCCGCCTGCCCCTGGCGGGGGCACGAGGGCAACGTGCCGCCGCGCGCCCAGGCCGCGCACCAGCAGGCCAGTTTCCTGGTGGGCCAGATCCGGCGCCTGCTGGCGGGACGCCCGCTGGGCGAGTTCCGCTACCGCGACGCCGGCTCGCTGGTGTCGCTGGGCGAGCACAGCACGGTGGGTAGCCTGATGGGCGGACTGTCCCGCGGCAGCATGTTCATCGAGGGTCAGTTCGCGCGTTTCATCTACTGGTCGCTGTACCAGATGCACCTGTACGCGCTGCACGGTTTCTGGAAGACCGTCTTCCTGAGCCTGGCGCGCATGATCTCGCGCACCACCGAGCCGCACATCAAGCTGCATTGACCCGCGCCTGACGCCGGTTCACACTGCGGTCTGCGGCCTGCCGTAGCATTGCCCGAATACCCCCAGCCGCGCCCACGAACGCCTCGCGATGGAAAAGTCCCAAGCCACCGAATTCATTCACAGCTCCCTGGCGCTGATGGTCAAGCGCGGGGGCTCGGACCTGTTCATCTCCGCCGGCTTCCCGCCCGCCATCAAGGTCGACGGCAACGTGGAGAAGCTGTCGGTGCACCCGCTGACCCCCGAGCACACGCAGGCGCTCGCGGTGGCGGTGATGAACGACAAGCAGCGCCGCGACTTCGAGGCCAACAAGGCGGTGAATTTCGCCATCTCGCCCACCGGCATCGGGCGTTTCCGCGCCAATGCCTTCACCCAGCGCGGCAGCGTCGCGCTGGTGGCGCGCAAGATTCCGCTGGAAATCCCCACCATCGACGGCCTGCAACTGCCCGGGGTGCTCAAGGAACTGGCGATGACCAAGCGGGGTCTGATCATCTTCGTCGGCGCCACCGGCAGCGGCAAGAGCACCTCGCTGGCCGGCATGGTCGACTGGCGCAACGAGAACTCGCAGGGCCACATCATCACCATCGAGGACCCCATCGAGTTCCTGCATCCGCACAAGAACTGCATCGTCAACCAGCGCGAGGTGGGCATCGATTCCATCGGCTGGGACGACGCGCTCAAGGACACGCTGCGCCAGGCCCCGGACGTGATCCTGATGGGCGAGATCCGCGACCGCGAGACCATGGACCAGGCGGTGGCCTTCGCCGAGACCGGTCACCTGGCGCTGGCCACGCTGCACGCCAACAACGCCAACCAGGCCATCGACCGCATCATCAACTTCTTCCCCGAGGAACGCCGTACCCAGCTGCTGATGGACCTGTCGCTGAACCTCAAGGCCATCGTCTCGCAGCGCCTGATACGCCTGGAGCAGGGCAAGGGCCGGGTGGCGGCGGTGGAAGTGATGATCAATTCCCCGCTGATCGCCGAGAAGGTGCTCAACGGCGAGGTCGGAGACATCAAGGACGTGATGAAAAAGTCCCGCGAGCTGGGCATGCAGACCTTCGACCAGGCGCTGTTCGACCTGTTCGAGTCCGGGCGCATCGGCTACGAGGATGCGCTGCGCAACGCCGACTCCATGAACGACCTGCGCCTGACCATCAAGCTGCACGGCAAGCGCCAGAGCAACGAGGTCGAGACCGGCCACCTGTCGATCATCTGAGCCGGCGCCGCCGGCCCGGCCCCCGCGGCGCGCACGCGCCGGGGGAGCCCTGCCGCCGGCTCAGGTCTTGCGCGCCGGCAGGGAAAGCACCAGCAGCGCGCATAGCACCATGAAGCCGGCCAGTACCAGCACGCCGCCGTTGGTGCTGTGGGTGGCCTGCTTGACCCAGCCCACGATGCTGGGTCCGAAGAAGCCCGCCAGGTTGCCCAGGGAGTTGATCAGCGCGATACCCGCCGCCGCAGCGCTGCCGGCGAGGAAGGCCGTGGGCAGGCTCCAGAACAGGGGCAGCACGGTCATGATGCCGCAGGTGGCCACCGTCAGCGTGAGCACCGCCGCCAGCGTGTCATGGGGCCACAGGGTGCTCAGGGCCAGCCCTGCCGCGCCCACCAGCGCGGGCAGCGCGACGTGCCAGCGCAGTTCCCCGCGCGCGTCGCTGCTGCGCCCCACCAGCAGCATGGCGACGATGGACGCGCCGTAGGGAATCGCCACCAGCCAGCCGATGGTGCGCGGGTCCGTCACGCCCGTGCTGCGCAGCAGCAGCGGCAGCCAGAATCCCAGCCCGTACAGGCCCATGACCACCGAGAAATACACCAGCGCGAACAGCCACACGCGCGGGCTGCGCATGCCCTGCAGCGCCGACACATGCCGCTTGGACTGGTTGTCCGCGTCGATGCCGCGGCGCAGCAGCAGCTTTTGCTCCTCGCTCAGCCATTTCGCGGAGGTGATGCCGTCGTCCAGGTAGGCCAGCGTGGCCAGGCCCAGCAGCACCGCCGGCACGCCTTCGAGCAGGAACAGCCACTGCCAGCCGGCGAGCCCCGACTGCCCGTGGAAATGATGCAGGATCCAGCCCGACACCGGCCCGCCGACCAGGCCCGACAAGGCCACCGCCGACATGAACCAGGCGGTCATCTGGCTGCGTCGCTGCGCCGGGTACCAGTAGGTCAGGTACAGGATGATGCCCGGGAAGAAGCCCGCCTCGGCCAGGCCCAGCAGGAAGCGCGCCGCGTAGAACATGGTCGGCGTCTGGATGAACAGGGTCAGCGCCGAGATCACGCCCCAACTGATCATGATGCGGGCGATCCACACCCGCGCCCCGACCCGATGCAGCAGCAGGTTGCTGGGCACCTCGAACAGAAAGTAGCCCAGGAAGAAAATGCCGGCGCCGAGCCCGTACACGGCATCGGAGAACTGCAGATCGGTCTTCATCTGCAATTGCGCGAAGCCCACGTTGACGCGGTCGAGGTAGGCCACGAAATAACACAGCATCAGGAAGGGCAGCAGACGCCAGCTCACCTTGCGGTAGGCGGCGTCGGCGGCGGGATCGGTGACGGGCAGGGCGGCGCTGTTCATGGCGTTTGTTGTGAACTCGGGAGCCGTTGGAAGCCCCGAGCCTAGCAGGCTGTTGAAGGACCGGAGGGGGCCGCGCACAGGCGCTGCGCGATGAGCTGCAAGGCGCCCAAGCCAAGGCCAGGCTGGACGCCTGGCCTGCTTGGGCAACGCCGCAGATCGCCCGCAGCGCCTGCGCCCGAAGGGTTGGCG
>JAKBNS010000195.1 GCA_021830925.1 Pseudomonadota bacterium
GAGCACTTCGCCCGAGCCTACGTGCTTGGCAACAACCTGAAGGCACGCCTGGTGCCGTGGCTGGCGCGCATCCCGCTACGCGTGGGCTGGCGCGGCGAGGCCGCCGGCGCACTGCTGACCCACGCGCTGCGGGCCCCCCCGTCGTCGAGACGAGGAGATGTGCGCGAACACTACGCGGCGCTGGCGCAGGATCTGCCCCCGCCGGTCCTGGGGCCGGGCCTGCCTGCGCAGCCGCCACACGGGGTGGCGCAGCCGGTCCTTCGGGTCGATCCCGCGCGAGCGCGGGCAGCGGCGCAGGAATTCGAGCTCCCGCCAGGCTTCGTCGCCTTGTGTCCGGGCGCCGAATACGGATCGGCCAAGCAGTGGCCCGCCGGGCATTTCGCCGCACTGGCGAGTCTGGCGCTCGCCGCCGGCCTGCCCGTGGCGATTCTGGGCAGCGCGCGTGAACGAGAATCCGCGCGCGCCATCGTCGAAACCGTCCGGGCCCGCTCGCTGCGGGACAAGGCCGCGCCGCGCCCCGCCCTGGTGGATCTGTGCGGCCACACCGACATGGAGCAGGCGATCGCGCTGCTGGCCGCCGCCGGTGGCGTGGTCAGCAACGATTCGGGGCTGATGCACGTGGCCGCCGCGCTGGGCAGGCCCACGGTGGGGTTGTACGGATCCACCGATCCGCGCCACACACCGCCGGCGGCGCATCGCAGCGCCACGCTGTGGTTGCATCTGCCCTGCAGCCCCTGCTTCCAGCGCACTTGCCCGCTGGGGCACTTGAACTGTCTGCGCGCGCTCGACCCGCAATGGGCCTGGAGCGCGCTGAGCGAGTTGATGGCCGTGGCCGACGGCGCCTGAAGCCGACCGAGCTCTCGCGGCCGGCTTCGGCCTGCGGCGACCGGAGGGGACCGATCGCCGCGCCGGATCAACCGGTGGTGCCGTTGCGCCGTCCCGGCGAGGCGCCGCGCGAGGGACCGCGCCCGCCATCGCGACGCGGCTGCGCATCGTTGCGCCGGCCCTGGCCGTGGTGGCCGCCGCCCTCGCCGCGACCGTGCCCGCCCTGCCCGCGCGGCGCGTCGGCGCGTCGCGGACCCGAGGCCGCGCGCCCACCGCCGATCACCGTGCGCCCGACGCGGATCGGCTGCGCACGCTCCTGCGGATCGGGCTCGAAGCCGGCCACCAGGCTGCGCTCGATGCCGCGGCCGGTCAGGTTCTCGATATCGCGCAGGAACCGCAGTTCGTCCACGCACACGAGCGAGATCGCCTCGCCCTCGGCGCCGGCGCGGCCGGTGCGGCCGATGCGGTGCACGTAGTCCTCGGGCACGTTGGGCAGCTCGTAGTTCACGACCATCGGCAGCTGGTCGATGTCGATGCCGCGCGCCGCGATATCGGTGGCCACCAGCACCTGCAGCTTGCCGCTCTTGAACTCGGCCAGCGCGCGCGTGCGCGCACCCTGGCTCTTGTTGCCGTGGATGGCATCGGCACCGATGCCATCGCCGCGCAGCTGTTCGGCCAGGCGGTTGGCGCCGTGCTTGGTGCGCATGAACACCAGCACCTGCCACCAGTTGCGCTCGCGAATCAGATGCGCGAGCAGCTCGCGCTTGCGATCGCGCCCCACCGGATGCACGGTCTGGCGCACGGTGGCGGCGGCGACGTTGCGGCGGGCCACCTCGATCACCTTGGGCTGGTTCAGCAGGGTGTTGGCCAGCGCCTTGATCTCGTCCGAGAAGGTGGCCGAGAACAGCAGGTTCTGGCGCTTGCGCGGCAGCAGCGAAAGCACCTTGCGGATGTCGTGGATGAAGCCCATGTCGAGCATGCGATCGGCTTCGTCCAGCACCAGCGTGTCGATGGCCGACAGATCCAGCGTGCGCTGGCCGTGATGGTCGAGCATGCGCCCGGGCGTGGCCACGACGATGTCCACGCCGCGACGCAGCGCGTCGATCTGCGGCTGCATGCCGACGCCGCCGTACATGACCATGCTGCGCAGCTTCAGGTGCTTGCCGTAGTCGCGCACGTTCTCGGCCACCTGGGCGGCCAGTTCGCGTGTGGGCACCAGCACCAGTACGCGGGGAATGACCTGGCCGCGCGCATTGCGCGCCGGCTGCGCTTCGTTCAGGCGATGCAGCAGGGGCAGCGTGAACGCCGCGGTCTTGCCCGTGCCGGTCTGCGCAGCGGCCAGCAGGTCGCCGCCCGCGAGCACCGCGGGAATGGCCTGGGCCTGGATCGGGGTGGGCGTGGAATAGCCCTGCTCGCCGACGGCAAGCAGGATGGGCTCGCTGAGCCCGAGGGATGCAAAAGTCATGGATGCTTTCGGAACCCGTGCGCCGAAGGTTGTGGATGCGGCACGCGGGAAACCACGATGACCGTTTCGTTCGCCGGCGCGGAGGGCCTGGAGCCCTTGCCGCGCCCGCACCCGCGGTGCGCGGGCCGAGACGCCAGTTCGCCATCGCGGCGGACAGCCGGCGCAGGGGCCGGCGGGAGTCGAATTCGACAGCCGGTGCGGCAAACTGTGGCCACTCCGGCAAGCTTCGAAGTGTAGCATGCAACCCCTCGTCCCGCGCGGCTTCGAAGCCCGCCGATCCGCGCCGCGTGCTCATTGGCTATGCTGCGGCGATTGCGCTGCGGCGATTGCGAGCGGCACCTGGCTGCGCCCGCGTCCGCGCGACACGCGCGAGCTGTCCACACTCACTTCATCCCGATCAAGGAAGACACGCCATGTCCGTCTACGACAAGTTGCAGAGCCTGGGCATCACGCTGCCCGCCGTTGCCGCGCCGGCCGCCGCCTACCTGCCTTACGTGCAAAGCGGCAACCTGCTGTTCCTGTCCGGCCACATCAGCAAGCTCGACGGCAAGGTGCTGGCGGGTCAGCTGGGGCGCGAACTGAGCACCGCGCAGGGCCGCGAGGCCGCGCGCTCGGTGGCCGTCGACCTGCTGGGCACGCTGCACGCCGCCTGCGGCGACCTGGGCCGGGTGCGGCGCGTGGTCAAGCTGCTGGGCCTGGTGAACTCGGCGCCCGACTACACCGAACATCATCTGGTGATCAACGGCGCCTCGGAACTGCTGGGCGAGGTGTTCGGCAGCGCCGGCCAGCAT
>JAKBNS010000284.1 GCA_021830925.1 Pseudomonadota bacterium
GCATGCAGTCGCCAGCGACGCCAGCGACCCGGCCGCGATACGCGCGCTGCGCGAAGAGGTCGTGGCGCGATTCCCTGCGCTCGACACCCTCGTCAACAACGCGGGCATGATGCGCAATCTGAAGCTCGACCAGGAGCGGTCCCTGAGCGACCTGACTCGTGAAGTCGAGCTGGGACTGCAGGGACCGATATGGATGGTCCAGCAATTTCTTCCCCAGCTGCGGACACAGGCGCACGCCCTCATCGTCAACGTCTCGTCGGGCCTGGCCTTCGTGCCGTTCCCGGCGGCACCGGTCTATTCCGCAGCCAAGGCGGGGCTGCACGCCTATACCCGCTGCCTTCGTGCGCAACTCGGGGGCACGGGCGTGAGGGTCGTGGAGCTTGCGCCGCCCGGCACGGAGACTGCCTTGTTCCGGGCCGAATTCGCGCGGGAGATGCAAAATGAGAAGGCCATGGACCCGGCCGTGCTCGTGAAGCGGGCCATCGCGGCCATCGAATCCGGCGCGACCGAAATCAGGCCGGGCCCGAGCAACCTCCTGTACGTCGCCAGCCGGCTGGCACCGAACTTCATGTTCAAGCAGTTGATCAAGCTCGGCCAGCCTCGGACAGGACGGTAGCGGGCTGTCGAGCGACCGCAGGCGGCCGCGCCACGCCCTACCCGTTGTCGCCGATCAGCAGCGCCACGCTCACGGGCGCGGCTTGTAGCCGGCCTCGCGCTGCGCGCGGATGGCGAGCACGAAGACCACGTCGATCTCCGGCACGAAGCGATAGAGCGCGACATATCCATGCGAACCATGACCGATCACGAGATCGCGCATGCCGGCCTTGCCCTTGCGGCCGATCTCGGGGTTGTGCCGCAGGATCTGGATCGATTCCAGAATGTCCGCGATACGGTCTGGAGCGTCCTGGTCGAACTGCGCGAGGTGATCGAGGAAGCGGTCGAAATCCAGCAGAACCTCGGGGGCCAGCTCGATGCGGGCCATCGTCGTCAGCGCTTGAGTTGACGCGCTTTCGGCTTGCGAGGACGTTCGCCACGCGCGCGCGCCGCGATATATGCGCTGGCCTCGTCCCAGGCGATCGATTTTCCGCTCGCCAGCAAGGTCGCCCAGCGTTGCTCCGCGACCCTGTGAAAGGCTTCCTCGAGTTCGGATTGCTCGATGGTCCGTTCGATGGCGTCCAGGATGAACGCATGGGCGGTCGTGCCCGCGCGTTCGGCGGCCGAGGCAAGTCGAGCCTTGAGTTGCTCATCGAGCCGAATGGTCGTCGTGCTCACGTGTCCTCCCGTGTCTGCGCCTGCACCGTTCCACGATAGCACAAACGTGCTACTTGAGAACGCCCCCAGGGCCGGGCTGCGCCCAACCCGCCCCCCGTGGGGGTCGAGAAAACTTGGGGCGGCCCTGCGTTTTCTCGGGAACGCCCCCAGGGCCGGGCTGCGCCCAACCCGCCCCCCGTGGGGGTCGAGAAAACTTGGGGCGGCCCTGCGTTTTCTCGGGAACGCCCCCAGGGCCGGGCCACGGGCGCGAGTCAACGGCCGGGCTTGCTCGCGGCCTTCGGAGTCCGGATGGGATGGATCGCTTCTCCGCGTGCCAGCATGTCGACGAAATTCGCGATGCGCCTGGCCCGCGTCTCGGCTCGTCTGGCCTGGTGGACCCGGTAGACGATGGCGTATCGGTTGGCACGGTCCAGGGTCTCGAAAAACCGCCTGGCGGCCTCGTTCGACGCGAGCGCGACGGCGAGATCTTCCGGCACTTGCGCCGTGGCTTGCGAGGCGTAGGCCGCGTCCCAGCGTCCATCGGCCTTGGCCGCCTCGATCGCTGCCAGCCCGGCGGGCCGAAGTCGGCCGGCCTGCGCGAGCCGCTCCGCGGTGGCGCGGTTGTTCGCCGACCACGGGCTCCCTGGCCGACGCGGCGTCATGCGAACCAGAAAATGGTGCTCATCGAGCCTGGCGAGTTGCCCGTCGATCCAGCCGCAGCAAAGCGCCACCTCGATCGCCTGTTCCTTGCCCAGGGTCGCGACGGGTGCCCCGACCTTGGCAAGCTTGAGCCAGAACGCGGCGCCTCCTCCGGATGCGCAGGATGCGGCGCACAGATGGGCCTCGAGTTCCCGCGCCCCGCTGAAGGTCAGGATCGGCTCGTTCCTGTGCATGGGTGAAGACATGATGGTTCAGCGCGTCGCCTCGGCGCGATCGAGGTCGGCTCGGGGAGAATCCGCCGTGCCAGGATGCATTGTCCGCCCGGCCCCGCGGCAGCAGCTACCCTTGGCCGCGCGGGGCGCGATGCGACCCGGAATGGAGCAGCGACATGCTGGAGTCAAGAAACGTCAGCGTCTCGATCCGGAGACCCTGGAAAGAAGTCTATGAGGCGATCTGGCATCCGGAATCGTTTCCGAAATGGGCGTCGGGGCTCAGCAAGTCCTCGGTGACCCGGCAGCCGGACGGGACATGGCGTGCGGTCGGGCCGACCGGAAGCGTGACCATCCGGTTCACCGACCACAACGCCTACGGCGTGATGGACCATCACGTGTTGCTCGAGGTCGGCACCGAGGTCCATGTGCCGATGCGTGTCATCGCCAACATGGACGGGGCCGACGTCGTGCTGACCCTGTTCCGCCAGCCGGGCATGTCGGAAGCGCAATTTCTGCACGACATCGGATGGGTCGAACGGGACCTCGCGGCGCTTCGGTCGCTGCTCGAGTCCGGCGAGGCCTGAGCCCCGCAGCGGCCGGCGGGGCGATACGGATCGTTCGGGCCGGCAAGCCCCGGAGGTCTCGCACGGTCCATCGCCTCTATCGGCCCTCAGGATCGCGCCTCGCCGCCGGATAGCAGCGGCAGCACCACCTGCTGCAGCCGCCGGGGCGTCCAGCTCGGGTGGGAGTCGTTCCAGCCGTCGTCGGCCAGCCTGCCGTGGCGGTCGATGGTGAAGCTCACAGGGATGCGCCAGATGCGCCCATAGGCTCCCGCGTAGGCACTGCCGAGCAGACCGACCGGGAAGCGCAGGCTGGCCGCGACCTCGCGCACCGAGGCCAGTGCGTCGGGCGTGTCCAGGCTGAAGCCCAGCACTTCGAGGCCCT
>JAKBNS010000243.1 GCA_021830925.1 Pseudomonadota bacterium
GATGCTGCACTTCTACCTGGGCAATCTGTTGTTCGAGCAGTCGGACCACCGGGCCGCGGCGGCCGCGTTCCGGCGCGCGCTGGAACTCGCGCCGGACTTCGCGCAGGCTCACGTGAATCTGGGGCGAACCCTGCACAAACTGCACGAATCCCAGGATGCGATGAACACCCTGGAGCGTGCCGTCGAGCTCGACCCCGAGTCGCATGAGGCGCATTTGCACCGCGGACTCGCATTGCAGGAGCTTGCGCGTTTCGACGAGGCGGCCGCGGCTTTCGAACAGTCGCTGCGCATCGCTCCGGACGACCTGGACACCTTGTACGCGCTGATCGAACTGGCCGCGCGTCGACGCTGGTTCGATCGCGCGCAGGCCTTGCTGGAGCGCACCCGGGCCCTGGATGGCCATGCGGGCCGCCACTGGGTGGTCCGCGGCAATGTGCTCAAGGCCCAGGGGCGGCTCCAGGAAGCCGAACAGGCCTATCGCCATGCCCTGGTCGGGCAACCGGATTTCTATGACGCCCTGAACAACCTCGGGGCCCTGCTCATGCCGGATCGGCCGGACGAGGCGGAGGCGGCCTATCGCGAGGCCATGCGCCTGGATCCCGGCAACGCGACCGCGCGCTGGAACCTGAGCCTGCTGCTGTTGCGCACGGGGCGCATGCAGGAGGCTTGGCCGCTGCACGAGGCCCGCTTCGATGTCTCGCTCCCGCAGCTCGTGACCCGCGCGCCGGAGCTGGGGTTTCCGCCTTGGAAGGGCGAAGCCCTGGCCGGCAGGTCGATCATCGTGGTCGGCGAACAGGGCTTTGGCGACGAGGTCCAGCTGGCCCGCTACGTGCAATTGCTCAAGCAACGCGGAGCGGCCCGGGTATCGCTGCAATGCAAGACCGCATTGAAGCCCCTGCTCGTCACGACAACCGGCGTCGACGCGGTGTACGGTGGCGCGGAACGCTTCGACACCCACGACTACTGGGCCCTGGCCTTCAGCCTTCCGGGACTCCTCGGCACCACGCTGGAGACGATTCCCGCGCGACTGCCCTACCTGAGCGCCGATCCCGAGCGCGTGCGCGCCTGGGAGCACCGCATCCCGGTGGCGAAGCGGCGCATCGGCCTGGTCTGGAAGGGCTCCGCCGGCCATGGCAACGATCTGAACCGCTCGCTGCCCGACCTGCAGGCGTTGGCACCCCTTTGGCCCGCCTGCGAGGACGCGGCCTTCGCGAGCCTGCAAAAGGGTCAGGGCGAGGACGAGGCGGCAAGGGCCGGCCCCGAGCAGCCCATCGTCGACCTCGCGCCGGGAATCGCCGATTTCGCCGATACCGCGGCCATCCTCGCGCAACTCGACCTGCTGATCTGCGTGGACACCTCCACCGCGCACGTGGCAGGCGCCCTGGGCCGGCCCTGCTGGGTGTTGCTGCCCGCCGTGGGCTGCGACTGGCGCTGGCTGACCGAGCGCGAGGACTCTCCGTGGTACCCGGGCGTGATGCGCCTGTTCCGCCAGGCGCCGGGCGAGCCCTGGGCAGCCGTGGTCGAGCGGGTCGCCCAGGCGCTGCGCGCCTGGAGGGTCGCGCAGGCCTGAAGCGCCGAACCGCGGCCGGGCTCAGGCGCCCTGCACCTCGACCTGCACGTCCACGTTGTTGCGCGTGGCGTGCGAGTAGGGGCAGACCTTCTCATGGGCCTCCATGGCGAGGTCCTGCAGCTCCTGCTGGGGCAGCGAACCGTCCTCCACGCGCAGTTTCACCGCCAGCCCGAAGCCGCCCGCGGCGCGCGGTCCGATGGACACCGTGCAGGTCACGCTGGCGCCGGAGGCATTCTTCTTGTGCTGCTTGGCCACGAAGTCCAGCGCGCCACCGAAACAGGCTGCGTAGCCGGCCGCGAACAGGTCTTCCGGGGTCGTCGTGGCGGGCTTTCCGGGGCCGCCCATGGCCTTGGGCACCGACAGGTCGACGCTGACCTGTCCGTCCTGCGAACGGGTGTGTCCGTTGCGTCCGCCGGTGGCGGTGGCGCTGGTGGTGTAGACGACCTGGATACTGTCCATGGCTGAGCTCTCCGATTGGGGGATTGAACAAGTCGGGGCGTCGCGCCCAAATGCGCGCCGACGCGCCTCAGCCGCAGTCTAGGGCGCTCCCGCGCAACTTTCAGGACGGGTCCGCGGATCCCGGCCGGGCCGCGGGCCCTGGATGCCGCCGCGCACTGTGGATATCATCAGTCCCGCGGCACCACGGCCGCGACCTCCACGCATGGCCTCCGACCCCGTCCAGCCTCCGCCCCGGCGCATCGCGCATCTGGACATGGACGCCTTTTTCGCATCGGTGGAACTGCTGAGCTACCCCGAACTGCGCGGCCTGCCGGTGGTGGTGGGCGGGCGCCACCGCTGGCAACCCGAGCGCCTGGCCGACGGCTCCTGGCGTTTCGCGCGCCTGCGCGACTACGCCGGGCGCGGCGTGGTCACCACGTCCACCTACGAGGCGCGCGCGCTGGGCGTGTTCTCGGCCATGGGCATGATGAAGGCAGCGCGCCTGGCCCCCGACGCGATCCTGCTTCCGGCGCGCTTCGAGGCCTACCGAGAATATTCCCGGCGCTTCAAGGCCGCGGTGGCGGGCGTCGCCCCGCACATCGAGGACCGTGGCATCGACGAGATCTACATCGACCTGAGCGGACATGCCCAGGCCGACACCGAGGTGCTGGCCCGAGGCATCCAGGAGGCGGTGCGCGAGGCCACAGGGCTGAGCTGCTCCATCGGCGTGACCCCGAACAAGCTGTTGTCCAAGATCGCCTCCGAACTGCGCAAGCCCGGGGGCGTCACCGTGTTGCACATGCGCGATCTGCCCGAGCGCATCTGGCCGCTGCCGGCGGCGAAGGTCAACGGCATCGGGCCGAAGGCTGCCGAGCGCCTGCGCGCGCTGGGCATCGTGACCATCGGCGAGCTGGCCGCCGCCGCGCCCGAACTGCTGCAGGAGCATTTCGGGCGCGGCTACGCGGCCTGGCTGCACGCGGTCGCGCACGGCCGCGACGATCGTCCGGTGCAGACCCATTCGGAGCCCAAGTCGGTGAGCCGCGAAACCACC
>JAKBNS010000019.1 GCA_021830925.1 Pseudomonadota bacterium
AGCCCATTTTCGCGATGGTCGCGAGCTCGAACTCCAGGCGATCCACGTAGCGCGGACGCTCCTGGTCGCGGCGCGCCGCGTCGGGGTAGAGGACTTCCAGGCGCCGTTCCAGCCCGGCGTAGGACTCGGCGCGGAAGAACTCCGCCAGGGGTTGCCCGTCCGGAGTGGGGAAATGGGGCAGTTGCGGCTTGCCCAGCACCAGCGAAAGATTGCAGCGGCGCGCGATCTCCACGCTATTGCGCAGCGCCGAAGGCAGGTCGGCGAAGAGTTCGCCCATTTGCGCGCCGGTCTTGAAATACTGTTCGCGCGTGAAATGTCGCTGGCGCCGCGGATTTCCCAGGGTCTCGCCCTCGGCGATGCACACACGGGCCTCGTGCGCCTCGAAATCGGCCTCCGCCAGGAACTGCACGGGGTGCGTGGCCACCAGCGGGATGTCCAGCTCGGCGGCCAGCCTGGCCGCCGCCGCCACGTGGCGCGCGCATTCGGCGTGCCCGCTGCGCTGCACCTCGAGATAGAAGCGATCGCCGAACAAGTCGCGGTGCTCCTGCGCGAGCTGGCGCGCGCGCGCCTCGTCGCCGGCCAGCAGCGAACGCCCGATGGCACCCTGGCGCGCTCCGCACAGGGCGATCAAGCCTTCGTGCAGCCCGTCTTCGGCCAGCCAGGCCCACTGCAGTTGCGCCTGCCCCGCGCGCTGCCCGTGCAACCACGCGCGGCTGAGCAGTTCGCACAGGTTCAGGTAGCCCTGACGGTTGGTCACCAGCAACAACAATCCGGTGGGCGCGTCCTGCGCGCCGCCCTCGGGCGCGGCCACGCGCACGTCGCAGCCGAGAATGGGCTTGACCCCGGCGTCGCGCGCCGCTTTGTAGAAGCGCACCCCGGCGAACAGGTTGTTCAGATCGGTGATGGCCAGGGCCCCCTGGCCGTCGGCGCGCGCGGCGGCGACGGCGTCGTCCACCCGCAGGCTGCCGTCGACGATGGAGTATTCGGTATGGATTCGCAGGTGCACGTAGGACATCGGAGCATTGTAGGAAGCACGGACCTCGGCGGGGGGAACATGCGAGCCCCGCGACGGGGCATCGAGTGCGCGCGGCAATTCCCTGCGGCGTGACGGGTCGAGTAGCGGCTGTCGAGACCGCCATTCCTATAATGGACGCCTCCTTCCGCCTGCGGGCGCGTGGCGGCCGCCCGGGCTGCCTCGGTACGCACCCGCGTCCGCAGGGGGCCGGCGGCGCCGCCCCCACGGGCCTTGTTCCACGACACGCCGCGCGTTCGGCTCCATCGCGCGCGGCGCCCTGCCGGACCGACCGATGCCCTCTCTGCACACCCTGGCCCCCCTGCCCTTTCACGCCGATGGCGTGTTGTGGGTCGGGCTCGCGCTGGTGCTGGCCACGCTGATGGGCGAGTCCGTGCTGCGCCTGCTGCGCTGGCCGCGCCTGATCGGCTTCACCGCCGCCGGGCTGCTGATCGCCGCCGGCGGTGGCGGACTGGAAGCACTGTCCCTGCAAACCGGCGCCCGAGCAGTCATCGACGCGGCGCTGGCCATGCTGCTGTTCGAGCTCGGCCACCGCGTGAACCTGCGCTGGCTGCGCGCCAACCCCTGGCTGGTGTTCACCAGCCTCGGCGAGTGGGTCCTGAGCCTGCTCGCCGGCTGGGCCGGACTGAGCGCCGTGGGCCTGGGCGGCATGCCGGGACTGGCCGTGTCGGCCGCGCTCGCCTGCGCGTCGCCCGCCGTGGCGCTGCGCTTGAGCGGCGAGTTCAACGCCCGCGGGCAGGTCACCGAACGCATGCTCCTGCTGGCCGCGCTGGGCACCACGCTTTCGCTGCTGTGCGTGGGCGTGCTCACCGGCTGGATCGGCGCGCAATCGTCGGGACTCTGGTGGGAGCCGCTGCTGCGCCAGGCCTATGCCATCGGCGGCGCCGTGCTGGCCGCGGCGCTGCTGGCCTGGGCCGTGAACTGGGTGGAGCGGCATTTCGACTTCGCCGACGAGGGTGCCGCGCTGCTGCTGGTGGGCCTGATCCTGCTGGTGCTGTCGCTGACCCGCGCGCTGCACTGGTCCAGCATGCTCACGCCGCTGCTGGCGGGCATGCTGCTGCGCCTGTACAGCGAGCGCCCGCGGGTCTGGCCGCGGCACTTCGGCACGGCCGGCGGTGTGCTGGTGGTGCTGCTGTTCCTGATCATCGGCCTGAGCATGAACACCCGCATGCTGGTCGGAGGCCTGAGCGCCGGATGCGCGCTGGCGCTGCCGCGGGTGCTGGCCAAGCTGGCCGCACCGCTGGCGCTGGGTCGCCCCTCGGGCCTGAGCTGGCGCCAGTCGCTGGCGCTGGGCATGACCCTGAGCCCGGCCGCCGGTGTCAGCTTCGTGCTGCTGCTGGACCTCGGCGCTTCCCAGCTGGTGCTGCCGCCCATGTTGCTGGACGCCGGTTTCGCCGCCGTGGCGGTGCTGCTGCTGGCCGGAACCCTGGCCGCCCGCTGGGCGCTGGGCCGCGCCGGCGACATCAAGGCCACGCCGGGCGCTCGCTGAGCGTCCGGCCGCGGAGAACCCCATGAGTCTTGGAACCTTCACCCACTCGGAAGCGCTGAGCATCGGCGTCGAGCTCGAGCTGCAGATCGTCAGCCGCCACAACTACGACCTGATGCCCTGCGCGCCGGACCTGCTGCGCCTGCTCGAGGGGCGCAAGCTGCCGGGCGCGGTCACGCCCGAGATCACCGAGAGCATGATCGAACTGGCCACCGGCGTGTGCAGCGGCTATGCCGACGCGCTCAGCCAGCTTGGCGAGATCCACGACGCGCTGGTGGAAGCCGCGCGCAAGCTCGACGTCGGCCTCGCCGGCGGCGGCACCCATGCCTTCCAGCATTGGGCGCATCAGCGCATTTTCGACAAGCCGCGCTTTCTTCAGCTGTCCGATCTGTACGGCTACCTGAGCAAGCAGTTCACCGTGTTCGGCCAGCACGTGCACCTGGGATGCCCCGACGCCGACACCGCGCTGTACACCCTGCACTGCATCTCGCGTTTCATTCCCCATTTCATCGCGCTGTCCGCCTCCAGCCCCTTCGTGCAGGGCGAGGACACCGGCTTTCATTCGGCGCGCCTGAACTCGGTGTTCGCCTTTCCGCTCTCCGGGCGCGCGCCCCTGGTGCTGACCTGGCAGGAGTTCGAGAAGTACTTCGGCAAGATGATGGCCACCGGCGTGGTCCAGAGCATGAAGGACTTCTACTGGGACATCCGCCCCAAGCCGGAATACGGGACCATCGAGGTGCGGGTGATGGACACCCCGCTGACCATCCTGAAGGCCGCGCGCATCGCCGCCTACATCCAGACCCTGGGTCGCTGGATCCAGACCGAGCGCCCCTTCGAGCCGTCCGAGGACGACTACCTGGTCTACACCTTCAACCGCTTCCAGGCCTGCCGATTCGGCTTCGAAGGCAATTTCGTGGACCCGGCCACGCGCGAGCACCGCACGCTGCGCGAGGACATCCTGCGCACCCTGATGCGCCTGGAACCCCACGCCATCGATCTCAGCGCCGACGGCGCCTTGCGGGAACTGCTGGCCGACGTGGGCGGACGCGGCAACGACGCGCAATGGCTGCGCGAGGTGCACGCGCGCGAACACCACCTGCCCGAGGTGGTGCGCCAGCAAAGCGCGCGCTGGATGTCGCCGATGCCCTGATCGACGACCCCCACGCTCGCTGCGCTCGCTGCCCCCCGCGGGGGCTCAGCCGCCTTGGGGCGGCCCGGCGCCGGCTGCGTGGACAGCCCCCATGCTCGCTGCGCTCGCTGCCCCCCGCGGGGGCTCAGCCGCCTTGGGGCGGCCCGGCGCCGGCTGAGTGCCGAGTTCCAAGTCGCTCAAGTTCGCTCGGGGGACGCGCCGGGCGCACCTGAAGCGAACTGCATGCGATGCAACTGCGCGTACAGGCCGCCGCGCTCGAGCAACTGGGCCTGGGTACCCAGTTCCACCAGGCGCCCCTGGTCGAGCACGGCGATGCGATCGCAATGCGCGATGGTGGCCAGACGGTGGGCGATGACGATGGTGGTGCGCCCGGCCATCAGCCGGTCCACCGCCTGCTGCACCAGGCGCTCGCTCTCCGCGTCCAGCGCGCTGGTGGCCTCGTCCAGGATCAGCACCGGCGCGTCTCGGTACAGCGCGCGCGCGATGGACAGGCGCTGGCGCTGCCCACCCGACAACTGCGACCCGTTGTGCCCCACCGGGGCCTGCAGCCCCCCGGGAAGCTCCCGCACGAATTCCGCCAGCGCCGCGGCTTCCAGCGCCGCCCAGGCGCGTGCCTCGTCCACCGGCTCGCCGAAGCTCACATTCACGCCCACGCTGTCGTTGAGCAGCACCACGTCCTGGCTCACCAGCGCGATCTGCTCGCGCAGGCTGCGCAAGCTCCAGTCGCGCAGTGCGACGCCGTCCAGGCGCAACCGGCCGTCGGTGGGTTCGAGCAGGCGCGGAACCAGGCGCATCAGCGTGGTCTTGCCGGCCCCCGAGGGGCCCACCAGCGCCAGGCTCTCGCCGGCGCGCACGCGAAGATCCACGTCGTCCAGCACCGGGCGGTCGACCCCGGGCAGACGCACCCCCACGTGCTCGAAGTCCAGCTCGCCGCGCGCCCGCGCCGCCTGGTGGCGGCCGGGATCGGCCTCGCGCGCAGCGTCGACGATGCCGTGCAGACGCTCCAGCGAACTCAGCGCGCGCATCATCGGCTGCACGATGTCGGCCACGCGGCGCAGCGGCGACAGGGTCATCAGCATCGAGGTGATGAAGGACACGAAGCCCCCCACGCTGTGGTGGCCGGACACGTCGCTCTGGTGCAGCGCGTAGACCATGACCAGCGATACCGCCAGCGCCGACAGCCACTGCGACACCGGCGTCGTGGACGCGCCGGACACCATGGCCTTTACCGTGACCCGCCGCAGGTTCTGGTTCAGCGCGTCGAAGCGCGACGCGAAACCGTCCTGCGCGTTGTGCACGCGAATCACCGGAGCGGCCAGCATGCCCTCCTCCAGCGCGTAGGAGGTGGTCTCGGCAGCGCGTTGCATCTGCGCGTTCAGGCGCTTGGCGCGCCGGCTGATGAACCGCATGGCCACGATCAGCGGCAACAGGATGGCCAGCGTGATCAGGGTCAGGCTCCAGTTCAGCCACAGCAGGTAGCCGAACAGCGCCACCAGGGTCAGGGTGTCGCGGGTGAGGGTGAGCAGCCCGGGAAAGATCATGCCCAGCGCCAGCTGCGCCTCGTACACCGCGGCGCCGATCAGGCTGCTGGCGCTTTCCTTGCGCAGTGCACCGAGCTCGGCATGCAGGATCTGGGCGTACACCAGCGTGCGCACCCGCGCCAGCACGTTCTGGGTCATCCACTGGGTGAGGAACTGCGAGGCCAGCCACGCCAGGCCGCGCACCGAGAACAGGCCCAGCAGCACCGCCGGCACCATCCACAGCGCGAAATCCCGCTTCGGCGTGAAACCCACGTCGAGCACATGCTTGATCAGCGCCGGCAGCGCGGGCTCGGTGGCGGCGACGATGGCCGCGCACACCACGATGAGCAGCGCGGCCACGCGGTTGCGCGGGTCGGCGCCGAACAGCCGGCGCAACAGGGCCAGGCCATCGCTGGGCGAACTGGCCGGGGCCGCGCCGGTGGAGGGGGAAGACATGGAGAAAGAGCGAGAATGCGCGTCGGATCCGAATCCCTCTTTCTACCATAGGCCCCTGCGCCCGTTGCCCGCCATGCCCAACCGCCCCAGTGCTGACCCCACGGTGTCGGCCGTGATCATCACCCGCGACGAGGCGGCCAACCTGCCGGCCTGCCTGGAGTCGCTCGCCTGGTGCGATGAGATCGTCGTGCTCGACAACGCGAGCACCGACGGCACGCCCGAGCTGGCGCGTGCCGCCGGCGCGCGCGTGCACACCACCCCGGACTGGCCGGGATTCGGTCCGCAGAAAAACCGCGCCGTGGCCCTGGCCGGCTGCGACTGGGTGCTGTCCATCGACGCCGACGAACGCATCAGCCCCGAACTCGCGCGCGAGATCCGCGAAGCCATACGCGCGCCGGGAGCCCCGGCGGCCTTCGCCATTTCCCGCGTGTCGAGCTACTGCGGCCAGTTCATGCGCCACGGCGACTGGTACCCCGACGACGTGCTGCGCCTGTTCCGCCGCGGCAGCGCGCGCTTCAGCGACGACCTGGTGCACGAACGCCTGCTGGCCGACAAGCCTTACAGGCGCCTGCGTGCGCCGATGCGGCATTACTCCTACCGGGACATGCAGCAGGTTCTGGCCAAGCTCGATGCCTATTCGACCGCTGGCGCGCGCGCCATGCACGCGCACGGGCGCCGCACCAGCATTGCGGGAGCGCTGGGCCATGGAGCCTGGACCTTCGTGCGCGGCTACCTCCTCAAGCGCGGTTTCCTGGACGGACGCCTCGGGCTGGTGCTGGCGCTGTCCAACGCTCACGGCGCCTACTATCGCTACATCAAGCTGTGGCTGCTGCAACGGCAGGCGGACAAGCGCCCGGCCTGATCGGCGAGCCCCGCCGGCGCGCCGTGGAAGCGCAGCAAGTCGCCCCCGCACACGCGCCCAGGCCCTAGAATCCCGCGCTGCAGCCTGTTGCCCGGCTGCCAGCCTGCCAGGAACCCCATGCAACGACGACGCTTTGTACTCGGTACGGCCCTGCCGGTCGCGGCGCGCGGCCTGCGCCTCGCCGGCGCCCTCGGTCTGGCCGCCGAACCCCTGCTGGCCCGCGCGCAGTTCCGCGTGGACGTCTCCGGCATCGGCGCGCACCAGATCCCCGTGCTGATTTCCGATTTCGCCGGGCAGGCCTCCTGCCCGCAGCCGCTGGCCGACATCATCCGCGCCGACCTCACGCGCAGCGGCCAGTTTCGCGTCACCCCGGCGGCCTCGTCGCCCACCCTCAGCGACGCCGGTCCGCCCGCCTACGCGCAATGGACCGCCGCCCAGGTCGAGGCGGCAGGCGGCGGTAGCGTCGAAGCGGCCGGCCCGCAGACCTGGCAGATTCGCTTCCGCCTGTGGGACGCGGTCGGCCAGCGCGACCTGGGCGGCCTGGCGCTGCGCGTGCTCACCGGCGACCTGCGCCTGGCGGCGCACCGCATCGCCGACTTCATCTACCAGAAGCTCACCGGGCAGCGCGGCGTGTTCGCCACCCGCATCGCCTTCGTCGGCCAGAGCGGACGCAACAGCTACACCCTGCTGGTGGCCGACAGCGACGGCTACAACCCGCTGGCCGCGCTGCGCAGCCGCGAACCCCTGATGTCGCCCGCCTGGGCGCCGGACGGCAACAACCTGGCCTATGTGTCCTTCGAGACCGGCAAGCCGGTGGTGTTCGTGCAGAACGTGCGCACCGGCGCGCGCCGGGCGGTGGCCAATTTCCGCGGCAGCAACAGCGCCCCGGCCTTCTCGCCCGACGGACGCACGCTGGCGGTGGTGCTGACCATCGGCGCCGCCTCGCAGATCTTCACGGTTCCGGTGAACGGCGGCGCTGCGCGCCCGGTAATCCGGGCGAGCAGCATCGCCACCGAGCCGGTGTTCGCGCCCGACGGCAAGAGCCTGTACTTCGTCAGCGACCGCGACGGCTCGCCGCAGATCTACCAGGCCGGCCTCGACGGCTCGAACGTCCGCCGCATCACCTTCGCCGGCACCTACAACGTCAGCCCGACGATCAGCCCGGACGGCAAGTCGCTGGCCTTCGTCTCGCGCCAGGGCAACGACTACCAGCTGTGGTTGCAGGACCTGGCGAGCGGCAATACCCGCGCGCTGGGCGACGGCCCCAACGACGGCCACCCCAGTTTCGCGCCCAACGGCCAGATCCTGGTGTACGCGGCCAGCGAAGGCGGCGCGCAGGTGCTGCGCACGGTCTCCGTGGACGGCAACGTACGCACCACGCTGGCGGCGCGCGGCGAGAACGTGCGCGAACCCTCGTGGGGCCCGTGGACCACGCCGGCCTGACACCCGGGGCGCCGCGCCGCGGCGCCCACGCCGATCTCCCGTCGCGCCGGGCCGCAACGCGTCCTGGCGTAATCTCCCGATTCCGCAAGTCCTTGCAGAGCAGATCCATGACCACCGTATTGCGCCCCTCCACCTGGCTGGCCGCGCTGGCCGCCGCCGCCGTGCTCGGCGGCTGTGCCTCCGGCGTCAGCCTCGACCACCCTGCCCCCGTGCAGGCCCAGACCGCCACCCCGGTGGGCGCGCTGGGCGCCGGCGGCGCCAGCGCCCAGGGGGCGGGCCAGAGTTCGGTGGCTGCGGTGCAGACCGGCGGCGCCTCCGAGCAGGGTGCCGGCGGGCCCAACTCCGGCCCCACCGCCGACGTCGGGCGCAGTGTGTACTTCGCCTACGACAGCTACAGCGTCGACCCGCGCTACCAGGCCACGATGCAGGGCAATGCGCAGTACCTGGCCTCGCACCCCGCCGCCCACGTGCAGCTGCAGGGCAACACCGACGCGCGCGGCAGTCGCGAGTACAACCTGGCGCTGGGCCAGAAGCGAGCCGACGCGGTGCGCCAGGGGCTGGAACTTCTGGGCGTGAAGCCCGACCAGATGGAATCCATCAGCTACGGCAAGGAAAAGCCCAAGGCCACCGGCGACTCTCAGCAGGACTACGCCGAGAACCGCCGCGTGGACATCGTCTACCAGCCCTGATCGCCTGAACCAAGCTCCGGAGACCGCGCCATGACGCTCAAGCCCTTCGCATCCGGCGCGCGCCTGCGCCGCGCCGCCGGCGCCCTGGCCCTCGGCCTGGGCGGCCTGGCCTGGACCGGCGCCGCGCACGCCGACCTGTTCGCCGACAACGATGCCCGCCGCGCCATCCTGCAACTGCGCCAGCAAGTGGCCCAGTTGCAGGCCGACCAGCAATCGCAGGTCAAGCAGCTGCGCAACTCCCTGCTCGACCTGTCCAACCAGATCACCCAACTGCAGGGCGAGATCGCGCAGCTGCGCGGCCAGCAGGACACCAACACCCAGCAGCTCAACACCGCGCTGGCCAAGATGCAGGCCAGCCAGAGCGCGCTGAACCAGCGCCTGGCGCCGCTGGAGCCCGTGCAGGTGCAGATCGGCGGCAAGACCTACACCGTGCAGCCGGCGGAGAAGGCATCCTTCGAGCAGGCGCTCAACACCTTCCGCGGCGGCCAGTTCGCCAACGCCACGACCCAGTTCCAGGCCTTCATCGCCCAGTACCCGGCCAGCCCCTACCAGGCCGACGCGAAGTACTGGCTGGGCAACTCGCTGTTCGGCCAGCAGCGCTACCACGACGCGGCCGCCGCGTTCCAGGACCTGATCCAGTCGCAGCCCGACGCCCAGCGCGTGCCCGAGGCCATGCTCGGCCTCGCCAACTGCCAACTGGAGCAGCGCGAGATCAAGGCCGCGCGGGTCACGCTGAACCGCCTGATCAAGAACTACCCGCAGTCCGAAGCCGCCGCCGCCGCGCACGATCGGCTGGCGAAGCTCAAGTAATGGCCCGCACGGCGCTGGCGGCTGCGCCCCGCCGCGACGCGCCGGCCGTGGTGCTGGTGTCGGGCGGGCTGGACTCGGCCACCGTGCTGGCGCTGGCGCGCGAGGCCGGCTACGCCTGCCACGCGCTGTCGCTGGACTACGGCCAGCGCCACCGAGCCGAACTCGACGCCGCGCGCCGCGTGGCCCAGGCGCTGGGTGCCGTGCGCCACGAGATCGTGCAAGTCGACTTCGGGCGCTTCGGCGGCTCCTCGCTGACCGACGCGCGCATGCAGGTCCCCACGAACCCCGCCTCCCAGGGCATTCCCAGCACCTACGTGCCGGCGC
The DNA here is from genome assembly GCA_021830925.1 of Pseudomonadota bacterium. GTDB lineage: Bacteria > Pseudomonadota > Gammaproteobacteria > Burkholderiales > Burkholderiaceae_C > Thiomonas_A. Next base: position 9,774 of record JAKBNS010000019.1, read on the forward strand.
GCAACACCGTCATGCTGTCGCTGGCGCTGTCGTGGGTCGAGGCGCTGGGCGGACACGACCTGTTCTACGGCGCCAACGCCGTGGACTACTCCGGCTACCCCGACTGCCGCCCCGCCTACGTCGAAGCCTTCGAACGCCTGGCCAACCTGGCCACGCGCGAAGGCGTGGAAGGCCAGGCCATGCGCGTGCACGCGCCGATCATCGAACTGAGCAAGGCCGAGATCATCGCCGAGGGCCTGCGCCTGGGTGTGGATTTCTCGCTCACCGTCAGCTGCTACCAGGCCGACGAGCAGGGCCGCGCCTGCGGACGCTGCGATTCCTGCCGCATCCGCGCCGCGGGCTTCGCCGCTGCCGGCGTGACCGACCCCACGCGCTACCGTCCGCTCTGAGGCAGCTCGTCAGTCGCCTCTTGCGCACGCCCCCGCGCCGCGTGGGACAATCGGCATTCCCCAGCATCAAGGCCTCTCTCGTGCGGCGCAAGCCCGCCGCGCAAGGCCCCTCGCATCGTCCATGCCCACCGACCCCTCGACTTCGATGAGCAGCCTGAACCACCTGGTGCTTGCCAGCACCTTCGTGCTCAGCCTGCTGTTCGGCGCGGTCATGCACCGCACCCAGTTCTGTTCCATGGGCTCGGTGGCGGACATCGTCAACTTCGGCGACTGGACGCGCATGCGCATGTGGGTACTGGCCATCGCCACCGCGCTGCTGGGCACCACCTGGCTGGCCGCGACCGGCCAGATCGACCTGTCCGCCAGCATCTACACCGTCCCGAGCCTGACCTGGCTGTCGGCGCTGGTCGGCGGGGTGCTGTTCGGCGTGGGCATGGTGCTGGCTTCGGGCTGCGGCAGCAAGACCCTGGTACGCCTGGGCAGCGGCAGCCTGAAGGCGCTGGTGGTGTTCACCATGCTGGCCGTGGGCGCTTATGCCACGCTGCGCGGCATCACCGCGCTGCCGCGCGTGTATCTGCTGGACCGCGTGGCCCTGCAGCTCGCCGGCCACCAGGACCTGCCCTCGCTGCTTGCGCGCCACACCGGCTGGCCCGCGCGCGACTGGCTGCTGCTGCTCGGCAACGCAGGCGGCCTGGCGCTGGCCGCCTGGGCCCTGGCCCGGCGCGAGGGCCGCGACGCGCGGCTGCTGCTCGGCGGCCTGGGCATTGGCGCCCTGGTGGTGGCGCTGTGGTGGGTGTCGGCCCACCTGGGCTTCGTCGCCGAGGACCCGCAGACCCTGCAGGCCACCTACCTCGGCAGCAGCGGCAACCACGCCGAGTCCTTCACCTTCGTGTCGCCGCTGGCGGCCACGCTGAACTGGCTTCTGCTGTACAGCGACAGCAGCAACGTGCTGACCATCGGCATCGTCTCGGTGTTCGGCGTGATCGCCGGCTCCGCGCTGCACGCGCTGGCCACGCGGCGTTTTCGCTGGGAGGGCCTGTCGGGCCTGGAGGACACGGCCAACCATATCGTCGGCGGCCTGCTCATGGGCATCGGCGGGGTCACCGCCATGGGCTGCACCGTGGGCCAGGGCATCACCGGCGTGTCCACGCTGTCGCCCACCAGCTGGCTGGCGCTGATCTCCATCATCGCCGGCGGCGTGATCGGCGTGAAATACCAGGCCTGGCGCCTGGAGCGGCAGGCATGAGCGCAGCGAGGAGGGTCCTCCCATGAGCGGCCCGCACGGCCGCCCCGAAGGGGCGCTCAACTCCCTCGGGGAGTCGAGCGCAGCGAGGAGGGTCGTCCCATGAGCGGCCCGCACGGCCGCCCCGAAGGGGCGCTCAACTCCCTCGGGGAGTCGAGCGCAGCGAGGAGGGTCGTCCCATGAGCGTGCAGGAAGCCGCGCGCCCCGACCCGGGCCGCCGCTTCGGCGGCATCGCCCGGCTGTACGGCGACGCCGCGCTGGAGCGCCTGCGCGCCGCGCACATGGTGGTGGTGGGAGTCGGCGGCGTCGGCTCCTGGGCGGCCGAGGCCCTGGCGCGCAGCGGCGTGGGCGAGCTCACCCTCATCGACCTGGACCACGTGGCCGAGTCCAACATCAACCGCCAGACGCAGGCGCTGGGCTCGACGCTGGGCGAGGCCAAGGTGCGCGCACTTGCCCGGCGCCTACACGACATCAACCCCGACTGCGTGGTGCACGAGGTGGAGGAGTTCCTCGACGCCGACAACCTCGACGCGCTGCTGCCCGCGAAACCCGACGTGCTGCTCGACTGCTGCGACCAGGTGCGCGCGAAGGCCTCGATGGCCGCGCACGCGCTACGCGCGCGCATGCCCCTGATCGTGTCCGGCGCCGCCGGCGGCAAGCGCCTGGCCCAGCACGTGCGGGTGATGGACCTGGCCGACGTGCGCGGCGACCCGCTTCTGGCCAAGCTGCGCTACCGCATGCGCCGCGAGCACGCCGCCGCGCGCCAGGGCCCGATCGGCCTGTCCTGCGTATGCTCCGACGAGCCGCGCGCCGCGTTGCTGCAACAGGACTGCGCCATGCCCGACGACCCCGGCGCCGGCCTGAACTGCGCCGGCTACGGCTCCAGCGTCATGGTCACCGCCAGCTTCGGCATGGTCGCCGCGGGTTTCGCGGTGGAAGCCGTCGCCTTGCGGC
>JAKBNS010000177.1 GCA_021830925.1 Pseudomonadota bacterium
GGGCAGCCGGTCCAGCATGCGCTGCATGAGCAGCGAGGCCAACGCGCTGGCCTCGAACTGTGCCGGATGCGGCGGCAGGGCCGCGCAATGCCGCTCGGCCAGGAACACGCCGACCCCGGCGGTGGGACCGAAGGACTGCACGGTATGCGCCTGCCCCGGCGGCATCCAGCCGATGCTGCGGGGCCCGGCGATCACCCGCCCACGATCCGTCTGCACCGCCACCAGGCCCTCGGTGAGCAGGAACAGGGCGCCCCGCGGCATGCTGTCGTGGCTGCTGTCCAGCGGCTCGTCGTTGCGCACGCGGATGGCGATGAGTTCCGGCCCCGCGGGATCGTGCACGAGTCGGTGAAGCGCGTCGGGAATACCCATGGATGTTCAAAGGGAGGATGGCGAGGGGGCAATTGGCCGGATTGCGATATTAATTGGCTGGATCAAGCAACCTTGCCATGGGGCGAAACCCTACCATGCGGCTGGATTACCTTCCAGATTCCGGATTCCAGGATTGCTGCTCATGCTCCGTTCGACCGTTCCCCCGCGCGCCGGCTGGTCCTTTCTGGCCGCGGCGTTGCTTGCCGGCTGCACCACGGTCGGGCCGGATTTCAAGAATCCCGCCCCGCCCACGGTGACAGGCTACACCGCCGGCACCCTGCCCGCGGCGACGGCCTCGGCGCCGGGCACCCTGGGCGCAGCGCAGCGCTTCGGCAACTCGACCGCGGTGTCCGAACAATGGTGGACCGCCTTCGGCTCGCCCCGCCTGAACGCGCTGATCCAGCAGGCGCTGGCCAACAGCCCCACCCTGCAGGCGGCGCAGGCCACGCTGCGCCAGGCGCAGGAGACCTATCGCGCCCAGGCCGGCTCGACGCTGTATCCCACGGTCAACGCCAAGCTCGGCGCCAGCCGCAACGGGGTCAACGCGTCGCAGCAAGGCCAGCCCGGCAATTCGCAGCATATCTACAACCTGTACAACGCCGGCATCGGAGTCAACTACAACCTGGACCTGTTCGGAGGCAACCGGCGCGCGCTGGAGGCGCTGGCCGCGCAGGCCGACTACCAGGCCTACCAGCTGGCCGGTGCCCGCCTGACCCTGGCCGCCAACGTGGCCACCACCGCCTTCGCGCAGGCCCAGCTGGGCGCGCAGATCCAGGCCACCGAGACCATCGCCAAGGCGCAGGCCGACGAGCTGGGCATCACGCGCCAGCGCCTGCACCTGGGCGCCGCCTCGCTGGTGGACGTGCTGAGCCTGCAGACCCAATACCAGCAGACCCTGGCCAGCCTGCCGCCGCTGCGCAACAAGCTGCAGCAGGCCGACCACCTGCTGTCCGCGCTGCTCGGCCAGGCGCCGGGCCAGGCGGAGATTCCGCGTTTCGAGCTGGCGGACTTCCGGCTCCCGGCCGAGCTGCCGCTGGTGGTGCCGTCCGAGCTGGTGCGCCAGCGCCCCGACGTGCAAGCCTCCACGGCGCTGCTGCACGCGGCCACGGCGCAGTACGGCGTGGCGGTGTCCAACCTGTATCCGCAGATCAATCTCAGCGCCACGCTGGGCACGCAGGCGCTGACCACCGGCGCGCTGTTCGGCCCGGGCTCCATGGTATGGAGCCTGGCGGGCTCGCTGGCGCAGCCGCTGTTCAACGCCGGCCTGCGCGCCGGCGCCAGCGCCGCCGAGGCCAACCTGCAGGCGGCCGGCGCCAACTACCGCGAAACCGTGCTGCAGGCCCTGCGCAACGTGGCCGACGCGCTGCGCCAGCTGGACAACGACGCGCAGACCCTGCAGGCGCAGACCGCAGCCGACGACGCCGCGCAGCAGTCGCTCAAGCTGGTGCAGCAGCAATACAGCCTGGGCGCGGCCAGCTACCTGCAGTTGCTGACCGCGCAGCAGCAGGCGCAGAGCGCGCGCATCCAGCTGCTGGCCGCGCAGGCCGCGCGCCTGTCCGACACCGCGGCGCTGTACCAGGCCATGGGCGGCGGCGTGCTGACGCAGGCACACGCCAAGGGGACGGCGACGGTTTCCTGAGCCGCTTTCCCCTCCATCCCGCAACCACCGAGCACGGGCGCCACGCGCCCGCGAACCCAGACCTGCGCCGCCCCGGCGGCGTGGATTCGATGATTGGCAGCACAAGACGCAAACGCACATGTCGACGACAGGACGCACCACCCTACGCATGATCATCATGCTGGTCATCGCCGCCGTGCTCATTGGAGCCGTGACCTGGTTTCACTTCTTCAAAGGGCACATGATCGCCAAGTACATGAAGGCGATGTCCAATCCCCCGCAGACCGTCTCGACGACGGTGGCCAAGCTGGAGAGCTGGCAGCCCACCGTGGAAGCGCTGGGCACGCTGCGCGCGAGCAAGCAGGCCAGCCTGAGCACGCCGGTCGGCGCGCTGGTCACGGCCATCCGCTTCGACTCCGGCGAGCACGTGCGCGCCGGCCAGGACCTGGTCGAGCTCGACCCGGCGCCGCTGCGCGCGCAACTGCAGCAGCTGCAGGCGCAGGAACAGCTGGCGCAGGTCAACCTCAAGCGCGATGAAGCCCAGTTCAAGGTGCACGCGATCAGCCAGGCCGTGGTGGATACCGACCAGGCCACGCTGCGCGCCGACCAGGCCGGCGTCGCCGCGCAAAGGGCCCTGCTCGCCCAGCACATCATTTCGGCACCCTTCGCCGGGCGCCTGGGCCTGCGCCAGGTCGACCTGGGCCAGTACCTCGCCCCCGGCGGCGTCGCGGTGACCCTGCAGAAGCTCGACCCGATGCAGATCGACTTCAACGTGCCGCAGAACCAGATCGAGCTGATCCGCGTGGGCATGAAGGCCGAGCTGAGCACCAGCGCGGTGCCGGGCAAGACCTACGCCGCCAAGGTGATCGCCATCGAGCCGCAGGTCGACACCGCCACGCGCAACCTGACGGTGCGCGCCGAGGTGCCCAACCCGGGCGAGAAGCTGCTGCCCGGCGTGTTCGCCAGCATCCGCCTCGACCGCTCCGCGCCGCAGCAGTACCTGACCCTGCCCAACGCGGCCGTGATCTACAACCCCTACGGCGAGACGGTGTACGTGGTGAAGGATGAAGGCAAGGGCCCGGACGGCAAGCCGCACCTGGTGGCCGAGCAGCGCTTCATCACCACCGGCGCCCAGCGCGGCGACCAGGTGGCCATCGTCAAGGGTCTCAAGCCCGGCGACACCGTGGTCACCTCCGGTCAGCTCAAGCTGCGCAACGGCACGCCGCTGCTGATCAACAACAGCGTCGAGCCCAGCGACAGCCCGGACCCGACCGTCCCCGACTCCTGATCCGCCCCAGGCCCCAGGCATGAGCATGAACAAGAAATTCACCGACATCTTCATCGAGCGCCCGGTGCTGGCCACCGTGGTGAGCTTGGTGATCCTGGTGCTCGGGTTGCGCTCCGCAGGCTTGCTGCCGGTGCTGCAATATCCGTACACCGAGAACGCGGTGGTGACCGTCACCACCGCCTATCCGGGCGCCGACGCGGGCACCGTGGCATCGTTCATCACGACGCCGCTGGAGAACTCGATCGCGCAGGCCAACGGCATCGACTACATGACCTCCACCAGCGTGCAGGGGGTCAGCACGATCACCATCAACCTGCGCCTGAACTACGACCCGGACAAGGCACTGACCGAGATCAACACCAAGGTCAACGCCGTGCTGAACCAGCTGCCGGCGCAGTCGCAGACGCCGACCCTGCAGGTGTCCATCGGCCAGACCATCGACGCGATGTACATCGGCTTCTACAGCTCGGTGCTCGCGCCCAACCAGATCACCGACTACCTCACCCGCTCGGTGCAGCCCAAGCTGCAGGCGATCTCCGGCGTGCAGACGGCCGAGATGATCGGCGCGAAGAACTTCGCGTTGCGCGCCTGGCTGAACCCGAAGGAGCTGGCCGCCTACGGCCTGACCGCCGCCGACGTCTACACGGCCCTGGCCAACAACAACTACATCACCGCGGCCGGTCACACCAAGGGCCAGATGGTGCAGATCAACCTGGCCGCGAACACCAACGTGACCTCGTTGAGCCAGTTCCGCAAGCTGATCGTGAAAACGGTCAACGGCAAGGTGGTACGCCTGGACGACGTGGCGCGGGTGAGCCTGGGCTCGGAGGACTACGACACCACGGTGGCCTTCGACGGCAAGTCCTCGGTGTTCATCGGCATCCAGGTGGCGCCGGGCGCCAACCTGCTCGACGTGGTCAAGCGGGTGCGCGCGGCCTTCCCCGCCATCCAGGCCCAGCTGCCGGAGGGCATGACCGGCGACATCGTGTATGACTCGACCAAGTTCGTCGACGCGTCGATCAACGACGTGATCCAGACCCTGATCGAGGCCGTGCTGATCGTCGCGGCGGTGGTGTTCATCTTCCTGGGCTCGCTGCGCTCGGTGGTGGTGCCACTGGTGGCCATCCCGCTGTCCATCGTCGGCACCTTCACCGTGATGCTGGCGCTGGGCTACTCGATCAACCTGCTCACCCTGCTGGCCATCGTGCTGGCCATCGGGCTGGTGGTCGACGACGCCATCATCATCGTGGAGAACATCAGTCGCCACCTCGAGGAGGGCATGGGGCGCAAGGACGCGGCTGTCCGCGCCGCGCGCGAACTGGCCAACCCGATCCTGGCCATGGCCGTGGTGCTGGTGGCGGTGTACGTGCCCATCGGCTTCATGAGCGGCCTGACCGGCGCGCTGTTCACCGAGTTCGCCTTCACCCTGGTGGGCACGGTGGTCATCTCGGCCATCGTCGCGCTGACCCTGTCGCCGATGCTGTGCTCGCGCCTGCTCAAGGCGCCGGACCCGCAGAGCCACAACTGGCAGGATCGCCTGGTGCTGTTCCTCGACCGCACCTTCGAGCGCCTGCACGGACGCTACGAGCGCATGCTGCACGGCTCGCTGAACTACCTGCCGGTGACGGCGGTGCTCGGGATCATCGTGCTGGGCTCGATCTACTTCCTCTACGCCAGCTCCACCTCCGAGCTGGCGCCGCAGGAAGACCAGGGCGTGCTGATCTCGGTGGCCTTCACCAACCCCTCGGCCACGCTGGAGGCGCGCTCGCAGGTCACCAAGCAGATCTTCGACGTCTACAAGAGCTACCCCGAGAACGACCACGTGTTCCAGATCAACTCGCCCACGCAGGTGATCGGGGGCATGGTGCTCAAGCCGTGGAACGAGCGCAAGCTGACCACCAACCAGATGCAGCCGCAGCTGCAGCAAAAGCTGGGCCACATCGCCGGCGCGCAGGTGGCGGTGTTCCAGCCGCCCTCGCTGCCCGGCGCGCGCGGCCTGCCGGTGCAGTTCGTGCTCACCACCAGCGATCCGGTGGGCCGGCTGTACACGGTGTCGCAGCAGTTCCTGCACGCGGCGCTGAAGACGGGCGACTTCATCTTCATGCAGTCCGACCTGCGCATCGACCTGCCGCAGACCACCATTCTGGTGGACCGCAACATGGCCGCCCAGCTGGGCCTGAGCATGCAGCAGATCGGCTCGGCGCTGTCGGCCATGCTGGGCGGCGGCTACGTCAACTTCTTCAACCTGGACGGCCGGTCCTACAAGGTGATTCCGCAGGTGCAGCGGCGCTTCCGCCTGACCACCGAGCAGCTGCTGAACTACCAGATCCGCGCCAGCAACGGCGCCATGGTGCCGCTGTCCACGGTGGTGCACCTGAAGACCTCGGCGCAGCCGGAGACCATCAACCACTTCCAGCAGGCCAACTCGGCCACCATGAACGCGGTGCCCATGCCCTTCGTCTCGCAGGGCAAGGCGCTGCAGGACCTGAAGGAGCTGGCGCAGCGCACGCTGCCGTCCGGCTACAGCTTCGACTACGCCGGCCAGTCGCGCCAGTACGTGCAGGAATCCGGCGGGCTGCTGCTGACCTTCGGCTTCGCGCTGGTGATCATCTTCCTGGCCCTGGCGGCCCAGTTCGAGAGCTTCCGCGACCCGATCATCATCCTGGTGTCGGTGCCGATGGCCATCTCGGGCGCGTTGCTGTTCATCAACCTGGGCATCGGAGGGGCCACGCTGAATATCTACAGCGAGGTCGGGCTGGTGACCCTGATCGGCCTGGTGTCCAAGCACGGCATCCTGATCGTGGAATTCGCCAACAACCTGCAGCGTGAAGGCCGCAGCAAGCGCGAGTCCATCGAGCACGCCGCCGGCATGCGCCTGCGCCCGATCCTGATGACCACCGCGGCCATGGTGCTGGGCGTGGTGCCGCTGATCACCGCCACCGGCGCCGGCGCCGCCAGCCGCTTCAACATGGGCCTGGTGATCGCCTCCGGCCTGGCCATCGGCACCATGTTCACGCTGTTCGTCGTGCCGGCGGTGTACATGATGCTGGCCGCCGACCACAGCCACGAGGCCCGCGCGCAAGCCCTGCGCGAGGCCGAGGAAGCCGAGCGCGCGATGCGTCACGAAGGACCGCACGGCGCCTGATCCCCGGACGCGGTGCAATGAAAAGGGCGGCCCTCGGGCCGCCCTTTTCGTTTGCGCGGGGCGAATCGCCCGTATGGATCGCCCGCGCGGACCGCCCGCTCAGACCAGCCGGTCGGCGGCGCGTTGCACGGCCTGCAGGCGCCGGCCGCTGCGGGCCTCCCAGTCGGCCGCCTGGTCCTCGCCCACCGGGCCGACCTGGAAATAGCGCGCCTGCGGGTGCGCGAAATAGAAGCCGCTGACGCTGGCCGCCGGCAGCATGGCCCAGCTCTCGCTCAGGGACATGCCCAGCTGCTCGGCGCCCAGCACCGCGAACAGACCTTCCTTCACCGAGTGCTCGGGGCAGGCCGGATAGCCCGGCGCCGGACGGATGCCCACGTATTCCTCGCGGATCAGCTGCTCCAGGCTCAGCCCCTCCTGCGCGGCGTAGCCCCACAGGTCGGTGCGCACGCGCAGGTGCAGCCACTCCGCCAGCGCCTCGGCCAGGCGATCGGCCAGGGCCTTGAGCAGGATGGCCGAGTAGTCGTCGTTGGCCTCCTGGAAGCGGCGTACGTGCTCGTCGGCGCCGAGCCCGGCGGTGACCGCGAACAGCCCGATGTGGTCCGCGCCCTGCCCCTTCGGCGCGATGAAGTCGGCCAGCGCCAGGTTGGGCCTGCGCACGCCGTCCACCACCGGGCGCTCGGTCTGCTGGCGCAGCCCGCGCCAGGTCATCAGCACGCGTTCGCGCGACTCGTCGGCGTAGATCTCGATGTCCTCGCCGTCCACGCTGTTCGCCGGATACAGGCCCACCACGGCGTTGGCCTGCAGCCAGCGCCCGTCGATCGCGCGCTTGAGCATGGCCTGCGCGTCGGCGTAGACCTGGCGCGCCTGCTCGCCCACCACCTCGTCGTCCAGGATGGCCGGGAAAGGGCCGGCCAGGTCCCAGGTCTGGAAATACGGGCCCCAGTCGATGCAGCGCGCGACCTCGGCCAGGTCGACGTTGCGGAACTCGCGCCGCCCGGGCGCGCGCGGCGCCGGCGCGATGCCGGCCGGCCAGTCCAGGCGCAGGCGGTTGGCGCGCGCCTGCTCCAGGCTCAGCAGCGGCACCTGGCGCTTGTTCGCGTGCTGGGTGCGAATGCGCTCGTAGTCGGCCGCCAGCTCGCGCAGGAACTTGTCCCGCGAGTCCGACAGCAGGCCCTGCGCGACGCCCACGCTGCGCGAGGCGTCGGGCACGTAGACCACCGGACCCGCGTAATGGGGTGCGATCTTCACCGCGGTATGCACCCGGCTGGTGGTGGCTCCGCCGATGAGCAGCGGCACCGAGCGCTCGCGGAAATAGGGATCTCGCTGCATCTCGGAGGCCACGTACTGCATCTCCTCCAGGCTGGGCGTGATCAGCCCGGACAGGCCGACGATGTCGGCCTGCTCCTCGCGGGCGCGCGCCAGGATGTCCTGACAGGGCACCATCACGCCCATGTTCACGACCTCGAAGTTGTTGCACTGCAGGACCACGGTGACGATGTTCTTGCCGATGTCGTGCACGTCCCCCTTGACGGTGGCGATGACGATCCTGCCGCGCGGGCGCGCGCTGCCCCCGGCCGCCTGGTCGCGCCTCTTCTGTTCCTCGATGTAGGGAATGAGGTGGGACACCGACTGCTTCATCACCCGCGCGCTCTTGACCACCTGGGGCAGGAACATCTTGCCCTGGCCGAACAGGTCGCCGACGACGTTCATGCCGTCCATCAGCGGGCCCTCGATCACCGACAGCGGCGGCTTGCCGGCGGCCTCGAAGCCGGCGCGCAGTTCCTCGGTGTCCTCGACGATGAAATCGGTGATGCCGTGCACCAGCGCGTGGCTCAGACGCTGCTCCACGGGCAGTTCGCGCCAGGCGTTGCGCGTGCCTTCGTCGCGCGCGCTGCCGCGCACCTGCTCGGCCATGGCCACCAGGCGTTCGCCGGCATCGGGCCGGCGGTCCAGCACCACGTCCTCCACCGCCTCGCGCAAGGCCGGGTCGAGCTCGTCGTAGACGCCGACCTGGCCGGCGTTGACGATACCCATGTCCATGCCGGCGCGGATCGCGTGGTACAGGAACACCGTGTGGATGGCCTCGCGCACGGCGTCGTTGCCGCGGAAGGAGAAGCTCACGTTGCTGACCCCGCCGGACACCTTCGCGCCGGGCAGATGGGCCTTGATCCAGCGCGTGGCCTCGATGAAGTCCACCGCGTAGTGGTTGTGCTCCTCGATGCCCGTGGCGATGGCGAAGATGTTGGGGTCGAAGATGATGTCCTGCGGCTCGAAACCCACCTCGTCGACCAGGACGCGATAGGCGCGGGTGCAGATGTCGATCCGCCGCTGGTAGCTGTCGGCCTGGCCCTTCTCGTCGAAGGCCATGACCACGGCCGCCGCGCCGTAACGCCGCACCAGGCGCGCCTGGCGGACGAACTCCTCGGGGCCCGACTTGAGGGAGATGGAGTTCACCACCGCCTTGCCCTGCACGCAGCGCAGGCCGGCCTCGATGACCTCCCACTTGGACGAGTCGATCATCACCGGCACGCGGGCGATGTCCGGCTCGGAGGCCATCAGGTTGAGGAAGCGCACCATGGCCGCGCGGCTGTCCAGCATCGCCTCGTCCATGTTGACGTCGACGATCTGCGCGCCGTTCTCGACCTGCTGGCGCGCCACCGCCAGCGCCTTGTCGAATTCGCCGGCGAGGATCATGCGGGCGAAGGCCTTGGAGCCGGTGACGTTGGTACGCTCGCCGATATTGACGAACAGCGAGCCCGGCCCGATGACCAGCGGCTCCAGGCCCGACAGCACCAGCGGGGGAACGGGGGCCCGCGGCGCGCGAGGCGTGGAAGGCGTGGAAGCGGCTTGGTTCATCGGCGGGCGCGGGCGGCGGGTCCCGGTTCGTGGGGTGCGACAATGGGGCAAACGCGCATTCTAGGCAAGGCCTCCATGTCCCTGTTGAGCAGTTTCCGTGCCCGCAAGCCCGCGCCGGCGAGCGCCGCCTGGACCGAGCGCATCGTCGACGCCCTGCTGCAGATGCCGGCCTGGCTGCCGCTGTCGCGCGCCGAGGCACGGGCCGTGGCCGAGCGCATGCAGGTGCGCACCATGCCGGCCGGCTCGGCCTTCATCCGCCAGGGCGACCCGGCGCCGGGCAGCGGCATGATGCTGCTGCTCGACGGCGAGGTGGCGATCGAGAAAAAGGGCTCGGGCCCGCAGGGCGACAGCCTGGTGGTGTCGCTGGCGCGACCCGGGGCACTGCTCGGGGAAATGGGCATTCTCAACGACGCGCCGCGCTCGGCTTCTTGCGTGGCCAGCACCGACGTGGTGCTGGGGCTGCTGAGCAGCCAGGCGCTGAAGGACCTGGTGGAGCAGTCGCCGCAGGCGGCCGCCAAACTGGCGCTGGGCATCGCCTCGCGCCTGGCCGAACAGCTGCGCTCGACCTCGAACAAGCTGTCCACACTGTCGGCGGTCACCGCCGCGATGCACCCGACCCTGGACGCCGCCTCGCTGACCGGCGCCGCGCGGCGCCAGCGCGGCAGCGTGCGCTGAGCGCGCCCGAGGGGCCCGTTCACGCGATGGGCAGGCCCTAATCGTTGCGCCGCAGCGCCAGGCGTTCGGTCTGGTCCACCGCGTGCGGGTCGGCCAGCTCGATGGCGATCTGCGTGCACACCACGCGGCACAACTGCATCGCCTGCTGGCTTTGCACCCGGTACAGGATGCTGTTGCCGGTGCGCCGGCGCGACACGATGCCGGCCAGGTACAGCACCTTCAGGTGCTGCGAGACGTTGGGCTGGGTCGACTGCACGTCGGCGACGATCTCGTTGACCCCCTTCTCGCGGTCGCAGATGGCGTTGAGAATGCGCAGGCGCAGCGGGGTCGACAACACGCCGAACAACTCGGCGGCCGCGGCGAACACGCGCTCGGCCTCGCCCTCGGGGGCATCGAGCACGGCGGCGCCGCGCGGCGGGGGCGCGCTGCGCGCGCGCGCAGCGGCCGCACGCGACTCATTCGACATCGGCATGGAACACTCCTGTGCGCGCGGTCGCGCGCGGGCTTTGATGGTGCACCGCGTCGGTGATCGCGGCGATGTGCTGCGGCGTGGTGCCGCAGCAGCCGCCGACGATGTTGACCAGACCTTCGACGGCGAATTCGTGCAACAGGCGCGACGTGACCTCGGGAGTCTCGTCGAAACCGGTGTCGCTCATCGGGTTGGGCAAGCCGGCGTTGGGATAACAGCTGATGAAGGTGTCGCCCGCCTGGCGCGCCAGCTCCTGCAGGTAAGGTCGCATCAGCGCCGCTCCCAGCGCGCAGTTCAGGCCCACCGCCAGGGGCCGCGCGTGGCGCACGCTGGCCCAGAAGGCCGGCACCGTCTGGCCCGACAGGATGCGTCCCGAGGCGTCGGTGACGGTGCCGCTGATGATCAGCGGCAGGCGTTCGCCGCTGGCCTCGAACCATTCGTCGATGGCGAACAGCGCGGCCTTGGCGTTCAGGGTGTCGAAGATGGTCTCCACCAGGAACAGGTCGACGCCGGCCTCGCCCAGCGCACGCGCCTGCTCGTAGTAGGACTTGCGCAGTTGCTCGAAGTCCACGTTGCGCGCGCCGGGGTCGTTGACGTCCGGGCTGATGCTGGCGGTCTTGGGCGTCGGGCCGATGGCGCCGGCCACGAACCGCGGCTTGTCGGGCGTGGCGTGGCGCCGCGCGCTGTCCAGCGCCAGCGCGGCCGAGGCGCGGTTCATCTCGTCGGCCAGGTCGGCCAGCCCGTAGTCGTCCTGCGCGACGCGGGTGGCACCGAAAGTGTTGGTCTCCACGATATCGGCGCCGGCGGCGAAATAGCTGTCGTGGATGTCGCGGATCACCCGCGGCTGGGTCAGGCTGAGCAGCTCGTTGTCGCCCTTCAGGTCGCGCGGCCAGTCCTTGAAGCGCTCGCCGCGGTACTGCTCCTCGCCCAGGCGCAGGCGCTGGATCATCGTGCCCATGGCGCCGTCGAGGATCAGGATGCGCTGACGCAGCAGCTCGGGCAGTTCGCGCGCACGCGTGAACTCCCGCGGCGTGGCAACAGTGTTCTTGCTCATATGCTCATTCTAAAATGCCGCCTCCCCCAACGTGCAAAAGGGGTATCGGAGGCCGCCTAGCATGGGTCGGTGCTCGCCGCGTGCGATGCGAAACCACAGCAGGAGTCGCTCCGATGAATCCTTCGACCCTTTCTCGTGCCTTGCGCGTCCGGTCCGCCGCCGGCCCCGGCGCCCGATCCGTCCCCACCGTCCCACGATTCTCCCGCCCCAGCCTGCGCGCGTGCGCGTCGCTGCTGGGCGCCGCCGCGCTGTGCGCGGCGCTGGCATCGCCGGCGCTGGCCGCGCGCCGCGCGCCGCCCGAGCTGAGCGTCAGCCACGCGTGGATCCGCTGGCTGCCGGCGGGGCTCCCAGCGGCCGGCTACCTGCAACTGAGCAACCGCAGCGACAAGCCCGTGGAACTGGTCAACGCCGACAGTCCCGGCTACTACAGCAGCGTGATGCTCCACCGCACGACCACCCGGGCCGGCGTCTCGCGCATGGAGGAGGTGGAACGCATCCCCGTGCCCGCGCATGGCGACGTGCGCCTGGCGCCCGGGGGCTACCACATCATGCTGCTGAACCCGAAGCGCACCATCAAGCCGGGCATGCACGTGCCCATCACCCTGCGCTTCGCCGACGGACGGGACCTGACCGCATCCTTCGTCGTGCGCAAGAGCAACGCGGCGGCGCACCCGGGGTCGACCCCCGCCACGACCCCGGACTGAGTCCGGGCGGCGGGGCCGCCGATCAAGCGGGCCGCGAGAATCGGCCCCGCTTCCTACAATGGC
>JAKBNS010000280.1 GCA_021830925.1 Pseudomonadota bacterium
ACGAGCAGATGCAGTGGCGCGAGGATCTCGACAAGGCGCGCGCCGACGGCGATGCGCAGGCGCTGCAGGCCCTGGCGGCGCGCGTGGAGCAGCGGCGCCAGGACGTGCTGAGGACCATCGCGCGCCAGCTGGACGAGGCGCCGGTCGAGTCCGACGCGCGCGCGCGCGCGACGCGCGACGCCGCGGCCGAGGTGCGGGTGCTGATGTTCATCGAGCGTTTCCGGCGCGACCTCGCGCCGCGCGCGCGCAGGCCCGAGACGGGCTGACGGCGGCGCGAGCACCCCTCGGTCTCCTCCTTCCCGCGTTTTCACCCATACCTGCCGCGCGTACCGCCGCGCGAGGACAGCCAGCATGGCCTTGCTCCAGATTTCCGAACCCGGTCAGTCTCCCGACCCCCATCAACGCCGCGTCGCCATCGGCATCGACCTCGGCACCACGCATTCGCTGGTCGCGGTCGTGCGCAGCGGCGTGGCCGAATGTCTGCCCGATGCGCAGGGCCGCGTGCTGCTGCCGTCCGTGGTGCGCTACGCGGCGCGATCCCAACCCAGCATCGGCTGGGACGCGCTGGCCGCGAAGGTCGCCGATCCCCACAACACCGTGGTGTCGGTGAAGCGATTCATGGGGCGCGGCCTGGATGACCTCGATGCGCACCAGCGGGCGTCCTACGACTTCGAACCTCGCCCCGGCATGGTGGCGCTGCGCACCGCGGCCGGCGTGAAGACCCCGGTGGAGGTGTCGGCCGACATCCTGCGCGAGCTGGGCGAGCGCGCCCGGGCGGCGCTGGGCGTCGAGCCGGTGGGGGCCGTGATCACCGTGCCCGCCTATTTCGACGACGCCCAGCGCCAGGCCACGAAGGACGCCGCGCGCCTGGCCGGCCTGCCGGTGCTGCGCCTGATCAACGAGCCCACGGCAGCCGCGCTGGCCTACGGCCTGGACCGCGCGGCCTCCGGCGTGTGGGCGGTGTACGACCTCGGCGGCGGCACCTTCGACGTCTCGGTGCTGCGCCTGAGCCGCGGCGTGTTCGAGGTCATGGCCACCGGCGGCGACACCGCGCTGGGCGGCGACGACTACGACCAGTGCGTGGCCGCCGAACTGGCCCGCCGCGCCGGGCTGGGCGAACTGGACGCCGCCGCGCAGGCCGCGCTTCGCCGCGCGGCGCGCCAGGCCAAGGAAAGCCTCAGCGCGCAACAACGCGCGCCGGTGCGCCTGGACCTGGGCGCCGCCGGCAGCGTCGACACCGAGCTGAGCCGCGAGGAATTCGAAGCCTGCACCCGCGACCTGACCCTGCGTACCGTGGAACTGCTCGGCGGCGTGCTGGAGGACGCTGACGTGGCGGCGCAGGACATGTCGGGCATCATCCTGGTGGGAGGCGCCACCCGCATGCCCGTGGTGCGCGAGGCGGTGCGGGAGTTCTTCGGGCGCGCGCCCATGACCGACCTCGACCCCGACGAGGTGGTGGCCATCGGCGCCGCGCGCCAGGCGCACGCGCTGGCCGGCAACACCGACGACGACACCTTGCTGCTCGACGTGATCGCCTTGTCCCTGGGACTGGAGACCATGGGCGGGCTGGTCGAGCGGGTGATCCCGCGCAACAGCACCATTCCCACCGCGCGCGCGCAGGAATTCACCACCTACAAGGACGGCCAGACGGCCATGTCCATCCACGTGGTGCAGGGCGAGCGCGAGCTGGTCTCCGACTGCCGCTCGCTGGCGCGCTTCGAACTGCGCGGAATCCCTCCCATGCCGGCCGGCGCGGCCCGCGTGCTGGTGACCTTCCAGGTGGACGCCGACGGCCTGCTGGAAGTCAGCGCGCGCGAAGCCAGCAGCGGCGTGCAGGCCCACGTGGAAGTGCGCCCCAGCTACGGCCTGGACGACGCCCAGATCGCCGACATGCTGCGCTCGGCCTTCAGCCATGCCGACACCGATGCCGCCTCGCGCGCGCTGCGCGAGGAGCAGGTCGAGGCCGAGCGCCTGCTCGACGCCACGCGCACGGCCATGCAGGCCGATTCCGACCTGCTGGAGGCCGACGAGCGCGACGCCATCCACGCCGCCATGGCGGGTCTGGCGCAGGCCGCGCGCGGCGGGGACCACCTGGCCATACGCGACGCCATCGGGCAACTGGCACGGGCGACCGAGCCCTTCGCCGCGCAGCGCATGAACCGAAGCATCCAGCGTGCGCTGTCCGGGCGCAGCATCGACAGCCTGGCCGGAAACGGCACCGCCGACGGAGAATGACCCCATGCCCGTGATTACCATTTTGCCGCACCAGGAATACTGCCCGCAGGGGGCCACCGTCGAGGCCGAGCGCGGAACCTCGATCTGCGAGGCCCTGCTCGAGCACGGCATTCCCATCGAGCATGCCTGCGAGATGTCTTGTGCCTGCACCACCTGCCACGTCATCGTGCGCAAGGGCTTCGACTCGCTGGGCGAGGCCGACGAGAGCGAGGAGGACCTGCTCGACCGCGCCTGGGGCCTGGAGCCGAGCTCGCGCCTGTCCTGCCAGGCCATTCTGGATGGCGAGGACGTGACCATCGAGATTCCCAGGTATTCGATCAACCACGCGAAGGAGTGATGACATGGACGTGCCGACCATCGATCAGGCCTATGCCCAGTTGCAGGCGCAGGACCAGACCATCGTGCAGGAACTCCAGACCCTGGCCGGCAAGCTGCAGACCGCCGCGCAGGGTGGCAACGCCGACGCGCGCGAGTGGCAGCTGGACCTGCGCGAACTGGCGCTGGCGGTGCAGGCCCAGCAGCAGCAGATGAACGCGCTGCTGCAGGCCATCCACGCCATGTGGCAGGCCGAGCACGAGCGCATGCAGGCGGCCGGCACGCAGGCCCCCGTGCAGGCCGTGCAGCAGGCGCCTGCCTACGCGCCCGGCTACCCGCAGCAGCAGGGCTATCCGCAGCAGGGCTACCCCCAGCAGGGCTACCCCCACCAG
>JAKBNS010000156.1 GCA_021830925.1 Pseudomonadota bacterium
TGGCGCTGCACGAGAGCACGGAGAAGATCATCGCCATGGGCATGTCCACCGGCGGTACCACGGCGCTGGAGCGCGTGCTGGTGGAACTGCCGGCCACGCTGCCGGCGATCGCCGTGGTGCAGCACATGCCGGAGAAGTTCACCGCCGCCTTCGCCGAGCGTCTCGATCGCCTGTGCGCATTGCAGGTGCGCGAGGCGCGCGACGGCGATCGCCTGCTGCCGGGAACGGTGCTGATCGCGCCGGGCGGGCGCCATCTGCAGGTGCGGCGCAGCGGGGCCCAGTACCAGGCCGAAGTGCGCGACGGCCCGCCGGTGAATCGTCACCGACCTTCGGTGGACGTGCTGTTTCGATCCGTGGCGCAGTGCGCCGGGCGCAATGCCCTGGGCATCCTGATGACCGGCATGGGTGACGACGGCGCGCGCGGCCTGGTGCAGATGCGCGAGGCGGGAGCCCGCACCATCGCCCAGGACGAGGCCAGCAGCGTGGTGTTCGGCATGCCGCGCGAGGCCATCCGCATGGGCGGCGCCGAGCGGGTGCTGGGACTCACCGAGATCCCGGCCGCCATGGTCGAGTACGCGCGAAAGTGATCAGGCCGGCCTGACCGGCTGGAGTTCAGGGGCGGCGCCGTCCGGTGGAGGGGCGTCGTGCGGCTGCGGCGGCCTGTTCCCGGCAATCGGGGCAGAGGCCGTCGAGGACCACGCGGTGCTCCAGGATGGTCCAGCCGCTGGCGCGTTCGGCGGCGCGAAGTTCGCTTTCGTGCAGCACGCAGTCCAGCGCCGCCAGGGACTTGCAGCGCACGCAACGTACGTGGTCGTGGTGCTTGCCCGCCAATTCGTACTGCGTGGCTCCGTCTCCCAGCGGCACGCGTTCCAGGCTGTTGGAGCCCAGGAGCCGTTCCACCGCCCGATAGACGGTGGAGAAGTCGGCCTGGTGGCCGGCCTCCTGCAGACCGCTGGCGATCTGCTCCATGGTCCACGCATGGCGGCTTCCCTGGCGCAGCAGTTCGAGCACCTGGTCGGGAACGCGGGCGGGACGGGCCATGAGGGGAACGGGGCGATGGATCGGGGGGGCGGCGCGACGCGGGCGCCCGGGCAGGAGCGGCCTGTGGCGACCGCTGCGCCCGATGCGTCATCGTACCGAAGGCCCCGCGGCCCCGGCCCCTGCTCAGGTGCGGAAGCGGGCGACCGTGTGCTGCAGCGCGGTGGCCTGCGAGTTCATCTGCTCGGCGGTGGCCGCCAGCTGCTCGGATGCCGAGGCATTTTGCTGCGTGACCGAGGAAAGCTGGGCCACCGCCTGGTTGATCTGCTGGATTCCGGTGGACTGCTCCTCGCTGGCCGCGTGGATCTCCTGCACCAGTTCGGAAGTGCGGCTGATCGCCGGCACGACCTGTTCCAGCAACTGCCCGGCCGACTCGGCCTGGCCCACCGACGAAGCGGCGAGTTCGCCGATCTCCTTGGCGGCGGCCTGGCTCTTTTCCGCCAGTTTGCGCACCTCGGCGGCGACCACCGCGAAACCCTTGCCGTGGTCGCCCGCGCGCGCGGCCTCGATGGCCGCGTTCAGCGCCAGCATGTTGGTCTGGTAGGCGATGTCGTCGATCACCGACACGCGCTCGGCGATGCGTTGCATCGCCGACACCGTCTGGCGCACCGCGCCGCCGCCCTGGCCGGCCTGCTCGGCGGCCTGGCGGGCCATCGTGTCGGTGAGGTTCGCGTTGTCGGAGTTCTGGCGGATCGAGGCGCTGGCCTGCTCCAGCGTGGCCGAGGTCTGTTCCACCGACGCCGCCTGCTCCGAGGTGGCCTGCGACAGGCTCTGCGAGGTCGCCGACACCTGCTTTGACGACGAGGCGATCTCGGTGGCCGCGTCGCGGATCTGTCCGATGGCTTCGCCGAAGCGCCCCACCATGGCCTGCGCCGAACGCATGATGCGCCCGATCTCGTCACCCGCGGTGTGGCCGAAGCGCACCGTCAGATCGCCGCCCTCGAGGCGTCCGAAGGTGTCCAGTGCCGAGGACAGGCCGCGGTTGGCGCGCCGGATCACCAGCGTGCCCGAAAGCAGCAGGATGAGCACCGCGACACCCGACACCGCCAGGCCGCGCAGGCTGCGCGACCACGAGGTGGCGTCGATGTCGTCGATGTAGGCGCCGGTCGACACCAGCAGGTGCCAGGGCGCGAAGTCACGCACGTAGGTGAGCTTGGGGAACTTTTCCGTGGTCACCCCGCCGCCCGGCTTGGGCTTCGGAAAGGCGTACTGGACATAGCCGCCGTCGGCCCCGCGTGCGGCCAGCGCGAAGGCGGTGTAGTGGTTGAACTTGCCGTCGGTCTCGTGCAGCGCGCCGCCGACTTCCTGGTACGAGGTGGCGTCGTCGTTCTTGGGCGAGTCGAGCAGCTTGCCGTCCATTTTCGGCACGGTCGCGTGCATCACCATGGTCGGAACCGGATAGCTGTCGGTGGTGACGATGAAGTAGCCACTCTTGCCATAGCGCATCTCGCGCAGCGCGGCCATCGCCTGGGTTCGCGCCGCGGCCTCGCTCAGCTTCCCGGCCGCTGCCTGGGCCTGGAAATAGCGCAGGGTTCCCAGCGCGGTCTCGGTGGCGTCGCGCAGCATGGTCTCGCGTTCGCCGAGGATCGACTGATGCACCGCGCGCACGTTTTGCCAGGCCATGGTGGCCATGCCCAGCACGGCCACGACGATCAGGGCGACGAGGCTGCCGCGCAGGTCCAGGGAAAAACGCCGCTGATGCGCCATGGAAAGTCTCCGTGTGGTGAGTTGTGTTTCGAGCCAGCATAGGCAAGCTGTTGGAGACACACAATCGGCCCACGCACTCAAGCCGGCGAGCATCGGACGGTTCGCGGCATTTGTGCGACAAAAGATCGGCGACTGCAGCAGGAAATTTCGCGTCATGCGCGGATGGTCGAACGTGAGTGTCCCGTTTCCCGTGTCCGGTGCGCGGCAGGCAGTCCGGGTAAGTCCTTAATCCGGTCGAGGGGGCACCTCGGGAAAGCACCTACGCCATTCGAGGGGTCCTGCGCTTGCTTGTCACTGATATATCACATATGGTGTGTCGTATTGCGATGGCGTCGGAAGGCGCCGCGACACACACCGGAATCACCCATTCGTTCAGGAGACCCTCATGGCATCTGCAGTGGTGGCGCAGCGGGCCCAAGCGCCCGAAGAGCAGGCGGGAGCGCAGGCCCCGGCCGCAACGATCGATGGTTTTCACCTGGTGCTGGAGGCGCTGAAGCTCAACGGCATCGACACCTTGTTCGCGCTGCCGGGCATTCCCATCACCGACCTCACGCGCATGGCCCAGGGCGAGGGCCTGCGGGTGATCTCGTTCCGGCACGAGCAACATGCCGGCAACGCCGCCGCCGCCGCGGGTTTCCTGACCCGCAAGCCGGGGGTGTGCCTGACCGTGTCGGCGCCCGGCTTTCTCAACGGGCTGACCGCGCTGGCCAACGCCACCACCAACTGCTTTCCGATGATCCTGATCAGCGGCTCGTCGGAACGCGAGATCGTGGATCTGCAGCAAGGCGACTACGAGGAAATGGACCAGCTGGCCGTGGCCAAGCCCTTGTGCAAGGCGGCCTATCGCGTGCTGCACGCGCAGGACATCGGCATCGGCGTGGCGCGCGCGATTCGCTCGGCGCTCTCGGGGCGTCCTGGCGGCGTGTACCTCGACCTGCCGGCCAAGCTGTTCGCGCAGACCATGGAAGCCGAGGCCGGGCGCCGCTCGCTGGTCAAGGTGGTCGACCCGGCTCCCGCTCAGCGCCCGGCCCCGGAGGCCGTCGTGCGCGCGCTGGACGTGCTGCGCTCGGCCCGGCGTCCGCTGGTCATCCTGGGCAAGGGAGCGGCCTACGCGCAGGTCGACGCGCATATCCGCGAGCTGATCGAGAAGACCGGCATGCCCTACCTGCCCATGTCCATGGCCAAGGGGCTGCTGCCGGACGACCATCCGCAATCGGCGGCCGCGGCACGCTCCTACGTGCTGCAGGAGGCCGACGTGGTGTTGCTGGTGGGCGCGCGCCTGAACTGGCTGCTGTCCCACGGCAAGGGCAAGACCTGGGGCGGCGCGCCCAAGAAGTTCGTGCAGATCGACATCTCGCCCACCGAGATGGACAGCAACGTGGCCATCGGCGCGCCCCTGGTGGGTGACGTCGGCTCCTGCGTGCAGGCCCTGCTCGAGGGCATGGAGGCGAACTGGACACGCCCTTCGGCCGAATGGCTGGGCGCGATCGCCGAACGCCGGGACAAGAACCTGGCGAAGATGGCCGCCACGCTGGCCGCCGACGCGGTCCCGATGAACTTCCACGGCGCGCTCGGGGTGGTGCGCAACATCGTGCGCGAGCGCCCGGACATCGTCCTGGTCAACGAGGGCGCGAACACCCTGGACTTCGCGCGCAGCATCGTCGACATGTACCAGCCGCGCAAGCGCCTGGACGTGGGCACCTGGGGAATCATGGGCATCGGCATGGGCTTCGCCGTGGCCGCCGCGGTGACCACGGGCAAGCCGGTGATCGCCGTCGAGGGCGACAGCGCCTTCGGCTTCAGCGGCATGGAGGTCGAGACCATCTGCCGCTACGAACTGCCGGTGTGCGTGGTCGTGTTCAACAACAACGGCGTGTACCGGGGCACCGACAAGAACCTGGGCGGGGGCAAGGACGTGGCCCCCACGGTGTTCGTCAAGGGCGCGCGCTACGACAGGATGATCGAAGCCTTCGGAGGCGTCGGCGTGCACGCGACCACGCCGGCCGAACTGGAGCAGGGCATTCGCCAGGCGCTGGCCTCGGGGCGGCCCACGCTGATCAACGCGGTGATCGACGAGACGGCGGGCACCGAGAGCGGGCGCATCACCAGCCTGAACCCCACCGCGGCCAAGAAGTAGACCCACGAGTCCGGCCCGCACTGGCCGGCGCGAGCCTTTTCTTCTCAAACGACCCCATCAGGAGCACTGCAAATGTCCGGGAATCTTCCTCTGCAGGGAATCAAGATCATCGACTTCACCCACGTTCAGGCGGGGCCGGCCTGCACGCAGATGCTGGCGTGGTTCGGCGCCAGCGTGACCAAGGTCGAGCGCCCCGGGGCGGGCGACGTCACGCGCAGCCAGCTGCGCGACATGCCCGACGCCGATGCGCTGTACTTCACCATGCTCAACAGCAACAAGCGCTCGCTGACCCTGAACACCAAGGCCGCCGAGGGCAAGAAGATCCTGGAACAGATGATCCGCGATTCCGACGTGATGGTGGAGAACTTCGGTCCCGGTGCGCTGGATCGCATGGGATTCAGCTGGGAGCGTATCCAGGAACTCAACCCGCGCATGGTCCTGGCCTCGGTCAAGGGCTTCAGCGAAGGCCACCATTACGAGGACCTGAAGGTCTACGAGAACGTGGCCCAATGCGCAGGCGGCGCGGCCTCCACCACCGGCTGGTGGAAGGGTGAGAACTCCGAGCCCACGATCTCGGCCGCCGCGCTGGGCGACTCCAACACCGGCATGCACCTGGCCATCGGCATCCTTACCGCCATCATCGGGCGCCAGCAGACCGGCAAGGGTCAGAAGGTGGCGGTGTCGATGCAGGACGCGGTGCTCAACCTGTGTCGCGTGAAAATGCGTGACCAGCAGCGTCTGGAGCGCGTGGGCTATCTGGAGGAGTACCCGCAGTATCCGCACGAGATGGATGCCTTCAAGAGCCGCGTGACCCCGCGCGGAGGCAACGCCGGCGGGGGCGGCCAGCCGGGCTGGATCCTCAAGTGCAAGGGCTGGGAGACCGACCCCAACGCCTACATCTACTTCACCGTGCAGGGCCACGCCTGGGAGCCCATCTGCGACGCCATCGGCAAGCCGGAGTGGAAGACCGACCCGGCCTACACGACGGCCAAGGCGCGCCAGCCGCACATCGAGGAGATCTTCGCCACCATCGAGGATTTCATCAAGGACAAGACCAAGTACGAGGCGGTGGACGTGTTCCGCAAGTACGACATTCCCTGCTCGCCCGTGCTGTCGATG
Organism: Pseudomonadota bacterium; assembly: GCA_021830925.1. Taxonomy (GTDB): domain Bacteria; phylum Pseudomonadota; class Gammaproteobacteria; order Burkholderiales; family Burkholderiaceae_C; genus Thiomonas_A. Next base: position 6,002 of record JAKBNS010000156.1, read on the forward strand.
TATGAATTGCTGCGCGACGAATCCCTGCGCAAGAGCGGCTCCATCGTCGAGGTGCCGCACAAGGTGCGCGGCAGCTACTGGACCATCGGCAGCCCGATCAAGTTCTCCGACCTCAAGCCCGAGGTCACCGCCTCGCCGCTGCTGGGCGAGCACACGGACCAGATCCTGGGCGAGATGGGCTACTCGAGCGAGCAGATCGCCGAATTGCACAAGGGCGGCGTGGTCTGAGCCAGCAAGGCCCCGTGCGTCCCGCACGGGGCCTCGACAACCGAGGGTGGCACCATGCATCCGGACATCGACTTCAGCAGGCTGGTCGCCGACGCGGCCGACGCCATCATGATCTGCGACGCACAGGGCGCGATCCGTTACTGGAACGCGGCGGCCGAGCGCATCTTCGGCTTCAGTGCCGCCGACGTGACGGGCCGGTCGCTGGACCTGATCATTCCCGAGCGCCAGCGCGGGCGCCACTGGCAGGGCTATCACCAGACCATGGCCACGGGCATCACCAAGTACGGCGCCGACCTGCTGCGCGTGCCGGCGCTGCACAAGGAGGGCCGCACCCTGTCGATCGCCTTCACCGTGTCCCTGCTCAAGGGGGCCGACGGCAGCGTGAGCGGCATCGTGGCCATCGTGCGCGACGAGACCGCCCGCTTCGCCGAGGACCGCAAGCTGCGCGCCCGCCTGGTGGAACTCGAGCAGCGTCTGGCCGGGAGCGCGCAATCATGAGCGCGAAGGCGCTGGACGGGGTGCGGGTGCTGGATTTCACCCACGTGCAGTCGGGGCCCACCTGCACGCAGCTTCTGGCCTGGTTCGGCGCCGACGTGATCAAGATCGAGCGCCCCGGCTCCGGCGATGCCACGCGCAGCCAGCTGCGCGACCTGCCCGGCGCGGACAGCCTGTACTTCACCATGCTGAACCACAACAAGCGCTCGGTCACGCTGGACGCCAAGAAGCCCGAAGGCAAGGCCGTGCTGGAGCGGCTGATCCGCGGTTGCGACGTGCTGGTGGAGAACTTCGCCCCCGGCGCGCTCGATCGCATGGGCTTGAGCTGGGAGCGGGTGCACGAGCTCAATCCGCGCATGATCCTCGCCTCGGTCAAGGGCTTCGGGCCCGGGCGCTACGAGCAATGCAAGGTCTACGAGAACGTCGCGCAGTGCGCTGGTGGCAGCGCGTCGACCACCGGCTTCGACGATGGGCCGCCGACCATCAGCGGCGCGCAGATCGGCGACAGCGGCACCGGCCTGCACCTGGCGCTGGGCATCGTGGCGGCCTTGTACCAGCGCACGCATTCCGGGCGCGGGCAGAGGGTGCTGGCGCCCATGCAGGACGCGGTGCTGAACCTGTGTCGCGTGAAACTGCGCGACCAGCAACGCCTGCAGCGCACCGGCACGATGCACGAGTACCCGCAGTATCCGGACGGCAGCTTCGGCGACGCGGTTCCGCGCGCCGGCAACGCCAGCGGGGGCGGGCAACCCGGCTCGATCCTCAAGTGCAAGGGCTGGGAGAGCGATCCCAACGCCTACATCTATTTCATCACCCAGGCGGCGGCCTGGCCGGCCATCTGCCGGGTGATCGGCGAGGAGTCCTGGATCGACGACGAGGCCTACGCGACCCCGGCGGCGCGCCTGCTGCACCTGAGGCCGATCTTCGAGCGCATCGAGCGCTGGACCATGACCAAGACCAAGTTCGAGGCCATGGAAATCCTCAACCAGTACGACATTCCCTGCGGCCCGGTGCTGTCGATGAAGGAAATCGCGGAGGATCCGGCGCTGCGTGCCAGCGGCACCGTGGTGCAGGTGGAGCATCCGGTGCGCGGCAGCTATCTCACCGTGGGCAACCCGATCAAGCTGTCGGACAGCCCGACCGAGGTTCGTCGCTCGCCGCTGCTGGGCGAGCACACGGACGAGGTGCTGGCCGAGCTCGGCTTCGCACCCGAGGAAATCGCCTGCCTGCGCGCAGCGCAGGCGGTCTGAAGAAGGCCGCAGATCGCGGCGCATGAAACCAGGAGACGACGTCATGGCTCAATCAGGTTCGGACGGGCTGCAAGCCCAGCGGGAACCTGGGTTCTTCGGCAACCGATGGACCCAGTTGGTATTGGCGATTCTTTGCATGGGCCTCGTGGCCAACCTGCAGTACGCGTGGACCCTGTTCGTCACGCCGATGCATCTCAAGCACCAGTGGAGCGTGGCCGACATCCAGATCGCGTTCTCGATCTTCGTGCTCACCGAGACCTGGCTGATTCCGCTGGAGGGCTGGCTCGTGGACCGCTTCGGCCCCCAGCCGGTGGTGTCCTTCGGCGCCGTGTGCGTGGGCCTGGCCTGGGTGCTGGACTCCTACGCCCAGTCGCTGTCCACCCTGTACGTCGCGGCGCTGGTCGCCGGGCTGGGCGTGGGCTGCGTGTACGGCACCAGCGTCGGCATGGCGCTGAAGTGGTTCCCGGATCGTCGCGGCCTGGCCGCGGGCCTGGCGGCGGCAGGCTTCGGCGCCGGCGCCGCGGTGACCGTGGTGCCGATCGCCCACATGATCCACGCCAGCGGCTACGAGCACGCGTTCTTCTTCTTCGGCATCTTGCAGGGCGCGGCCATTCTCGTGCTGTCCCTGCTGATGCTGCGTCCTCGCCCGCCCGTGGGCTTCGTGATGCCCAAGGCCGCCGTGGCCGCCAAGCGCGACTCGACCCCGGGCCAGATGGTGCGCACGCCGGTGTTCTGGATCATGTACCTGTGCTTCGTCGCGGTCGGCGCGGGCGGGTTGATCACGACGGCCCAGATCGGTCCCATCGCGCATCAGTTCAACCTGGCGGCGACGCCCATGAGCATCTTCGGGCTGAGCCTTCCGCTGCTGACCATGACCCTGACCATCGACAACCTGGCCAACGGCTTCACGCGTCCGCTCACCGGATTCATCTCGGACAGGCTCGGGCGTGAGAACACGATGCTGGTGATCTTCTGCGGCGAGGGCGTCGCCATGCTGGGGCTGCGGGCCTTCGGGCACGACCCGGTGGCGTTCATGATCTTCGCGCCGCTGATCTTCCTGTGCTGGGGCGAGATCTTCTCGATCTTCCCGGCGCTGTGCGGCGACACCTTCGGCTCGAAGTACGCCACCACCAACGCCGGCGTGCTCTACACCGCGAAGGGCACGGCGTCCCTGCTGGTGCCCCTGGCCAGCGTGCTGGCGGCCACCGCCGGATGGGGTGCGGTGTTCGGCGTGGCGGCCGTGGCGTCGATCGGCGCCGGGTTGCTGGCCAGGTTCGTGCTCGCTCCGATGCGTCGCCAGTGGGTGTTGCAGCAGGCGGCGATCAGCGCCACGTCGGCGGGCTTCGAGGACATGCAGGTGCAGGCCTCCGGCAAATAGGCCGGGTGGAGACCTTCCGCGGTCGGGCCGGCGCGCCCGCCGCGGAATTCGATCCCGGTCAATGTTTTTTGTATTTTGAACAAAATATACGTTGAACAATGTTGCAGTGCAGCGTACACTGAGGCTGTCGGTCGGGGGATTCGCCCCGACCGGGTCTTCAGGAGTACACATGAGTGCAAGCACATTGCTCGGATGGGCTCTCGAGCTGATCGCTGCCGGTTCGGTCGCCACCTTCCTGATCGCGGACAGCATTCCCGCGATCGCCGATGAACCCGTCTCCGGCACCGCGCAGGACGCGGGGCCCGACAGCCGCCAACTGGGCGGTTCCACGCACCTCACCACCTGAGGCCGCCAGGCCAGGACATCCGATGTCAGCGACCACCACGGGCGACGCCAAGGCCAGCACCTGGGCACCGGATCTGCGGCCGATCCACGCGGGGATGAGCCTGCGCGATCAGGCCTACGCCACGCTGCGCCAGGCCATCGCGAACGCGGACATCTACCAGAGCCGCGAGGAGATCCGGCTGGACGAGCGAGTGCTCAGCGAGGCGCTGGGGGTCAGCCGCACGCCGATCCGCGAGGCCATGACCCTGCTGGAGCAGGAGGGCTTCCTGCGCATGGTGCCGCGCCGCGGCATCTACATCGTGCGCAAGACCAAGCGCGAGATCGTGGAGATGATCCAGATGTGGGCCGCGCTGGAGAGCATGGCCGCGCGCCTGGCCACCCAGATGGCCAGCGACGAGGACATCGCCGCGCTGCGTCACATGTTCGACAACTTTCGCGACTCCACGCCGGCCGAGCACATCGACGAATACTCGGACGCCAACATCGCCTTCCACCAGGGCATCGTCGACTTGTCCAAGTCGCGGATCATCGGCGACACGATCAAGAACATCTTCATCCACGTGCGCGCCATCCGCAGGATGACCATTTCCCAGGACGACCGCGCCGCGCGCTCGATCGAGGACCACCTGCGCATCATCGAGGCGCTGGAGCGGCGCGACACCGAACTGGCGGAAAGCCTGGTGCGCGAGCATTCGCTGGGCCTGGCGAAGTACGTCGAGGCCCACTGCGACTTCCTGGATTGAGCCGGCCCGTGGCGGCGCCCGCACGGTCGCCACGACCCGCTTGACGCACATCAGGGACGCCGCCGACGCGCGCGTCCATACTGCCTGCGTTCCCGCCGACCGGCGCCGCCGCGCGCCGCGCCCGCAGCCGTGGGCGCATGCGCGCGGCGCGGGCGCCCTGGTCGGCGGCTCGCGTCCGTGAGCGGGGCGGTCGTCGAGATCCGGTCCTTCCCCGCGAAGGAGAATGCATCATGGCAATGGTTCCGTGGGATCCCTGGCACGAGATCGAGGATCTGTTCGACCGCTACACGCGCGCGGTCGGCCTGCCCCGCACGGGCGCCTGGGGGCGACGCGCCCAGGGCGCGGAGTCGGTCGCGGTGGCGGACTGGTCGCCGCGCGTGGACATCTCGGAAACGCCCGCCGCCTATGTGATCAAGGCCGAGATTCCCGAGGTGAAGAAGGAAGACGTGAAGATCACGATCGACGCCGGTCTGGTGACCATCTCCGGCGAGCGGCGCCAGGAGACCGAGCAGAAAGACACCAAGTATCACCGCGTGGAGCGCTACTACGGAAGCTTCAGCCGCAGTTTCTCGCTGCCCGGCAACGTCGACGAGCCGGCCGCCAAGGCCGAGTTCAAGGACGGCGTGCTCAGCCTGAGCATTCCGAAGGCCGCCGAGGCCAGGCCGAAGGTGCTCGAGGTCAAGGTGCAGTAGCCCCGGCCGCCGCGTCGGCGGAACCCGGCGCGGGCCGCAGCCGGGCGGCATGGGGGGCACGGGCGAACTCCCACCCGAGCCCGGAAGGCGCGCGGTGGCGACGTATGATCGCCGCATGGACGCGCCGCCAAGCCCACTTCACGTCGACCGATTCGGGCTGCACGCGGCGCTGCGCCGCTTCGGGCTGTGGCCGATGGTGCTGGCCCTCACGGCGCTTTCGGTGTGCGCATCGGCGGCGATCGTCGCCGCGGTGACCAGCTGGGGCTTCGGCAGCGGCATGACCCCGCACGCGTGGACGGTCACGCTGCTGGCGCCCGCGCTGATCGCGCCGCTGCCCAGCGCCTTGACCCTGCACCTGGTGCAGCGCCTGGACCGGCTGCAGGAGACCCTCAACGAGGTGATCCACGTCGACGAGCTGACGGCCTTGCGCAACCGGCGCTATTTCATGCAGGCGCTGCAGCGCGAGGTGGAGCGCGCGCGGCGGGACGGCAGTCGCTTCGCGCTGGCGCTGGTGGACGTGGACAACTTCAAGGACATCAACGACGGCTACGGCCATCCGGCGGGCGACATGGTGCTGCGGCACATCGCCGACGCCTGTCGCCAGGCCGTGCGCGAGACCGACGTGGCCGCGCGCATCGGTGGCGAGGAGTTCGCCTTCCTGTTCCCCGACGGCACGGCCGATCTCGCGCGCGAGATTGGCACGCGCCTGCTGGCGGGGGTGCGCGAACTGGAACTGCGCCTGCAGGGCGCGCGCCTGAAGCTGTCCGTCAGCGTGGGGCTGACCATCATGCAGGGCAGCCAGGCCGAACTGACCCAGGCGCTGCGGCTGGCCGACCAGGCGCTGTACGCGGCCAAGGCCGCGGGCAAGGACCGGCTCGAGATGGCGGCCTCGGCCTGAGG
>JAKBNS010000232.1 GCA_021830925.1 Pseudomonadota bacterium
GGGGCGAAGTCGAACGGGGGAGGGGCCTTGGCAATCTCACAGTGGTTCAGGCGCCGCGAGGCGAGCAGCAAGGATTCCGACCAGACGCCGGCGGCGCTGATGCGCCAGGGCAACGCCCGACTTGCCGAGGGGCACCCCGACGAGGCGGCCGAGGCGTACGCGCGGGCCTGCCGGATCGATCCGACCAACGCCGCGGCCTTTCTCAACCTGGGCTTCGCGTACAAGCAGGCCGGGCGCCTGGCCGAGGCGGGCGAGAGCCTGACGCGGGCCGCGGCGCTCGACGCCGGTCTTGCCGATCCCTGGCTGCTGCTCGGGCAGATCGCGGAGATGCGGGGCGATCTGCCCCGGGCCATCGAGCTCGTGCAATCGGCCATCGAGCGCAAGCCCGATTTCCTGCCGGGCCTGCGGGAACTGTGCCGCATGTGTCTGGGCGCCGGCGATGCGGCGCGTGCCGCCCGCGCGGCCGACCAGGGCCTGGCGCTGGACGGCGACGCCGAGGAATTGCTGTTCTATCGCGGCGCGCTGTTCCAGTCCGAGGGGCGGCACGAGCAGGCCGTGGCTTGCTACCAGCGCGCCCATGCGCTGTCCGCCGATTTCCCCGGTCTGCACCTGAACCTGGGGCTGGCGCTGCGTGCGCTGGGGCGCCAGGAGCAGGCGCTGGCCAGTTTCGAGCAGGCGGCGCAACTCGACCCCGAGATGGCCGAGGCCCATTACCAGCGCGCGCTGACATTGTGGGACCTGCGCCGGCTGGAGCCCGCGGAACAGGCCTTGCGCCAGACCCTGGCCATCGAAGCGGCGCGCGTGGACGCGTGCAACCAGCTGGGATCCCTGCTGCTCGAACTGGGGCGCCACGAGGAGGCGGCACGGCTGTTCGCGCGGGCGCGCGACGCCGGCGGCGAAGCCTACGGCTACGAGCTCAACATGGGCAACCTGCTGCAGGCGCAACGGCGCCTCGACGAGGCGGAGCAGGCTTTTCGACGCGCGGCGGCGCTGCGCGCGGATGCCGCATTGCCACGCATGAACCTGGGCATCGTGCTGCAGGAACTCGGTCGTCCCGACGAGGCGCAGCAGGCGTTCCGACAGGCGCTGCAGCTGCAACCCGGGGACCCGACCGCCCGTTTCAATCTCGGCCTGTTGCTGCTGCGCCTGGGGCGCATGCGCGAGGCCTGGCCCTTGCACGAGGCACGCTACGAGGCGGGCCTGCTGCGCGCCGTCACCGCTCCACCGCCGTGGCCCTGGCCGCGCTGGACCGGGCAGTCGCTGCAGGGACGCTCGATCGTCGTGGTGCCCGAGCAGGGCAGCGGGGACGACATCCAGTTCGCCCGCTACGCGACTATGCTCAAGGCGCGCGGCGCGGCGCGCGTGACCTTGTCGTGCAAGCCCGCGCTGGTCGATCTGATGCGCTCGCTGCAGGGCGTGGACGCGGTGCTGGAGCACGGCGAGGCCCTGGTCGCGCATGACTACTGGGTGTTCGGCATGAGCCTGCCGGGCCTGTTCGACACCACGCTCGACACCATCCCGGCGCCGATTCCCTACCTGAAGGCCGATCCGCAGCGGGTTCGCCGCTGGGCGCAGCGCCTTCCCGACGCGCCCAGGCGAGTGGGCCTGGTCTGGAAGGGCTCCAGCCTGCACGCCAACGACGCGATGCGCTCCCTGGCCGGACTGGAGGCGCTCGACGCGCTGTGGGAGATCCCCGGCATCGCCTTCGTCAGCCTGCAAAAAGGCCAGGGCGAGGAGCAGGCGCTGCGCGCCCAGGCCCTTGGTCGTCTGGTGCACCTGGGTTCGGACATCGACAATTTCGCCGACACCGCGGCCATCGTCGAGCAGCTCGACCTGGTGATCTGCGTGGATACCGCGGTAGCCCATCTCGCGGGTGCGCTGGGCAAGCCCTGCTGGGCCCTGCTGCCGGCGCATCGCACCGACTGGCGCTGGCTGAGCGAGCGCGCCGATACCCCCTGGTACCCGCGCACCATGCGCCTGTTCCGTCAGCGCCAGGCCGGCGACTGGCAGCCCACGGTGGCCGAGGTGGCGCGCGAACTGGCCGCATGGGCGCGCCCGGGGACGCTCCCGTAGCCGCAGCGCACACGAAAAAGCCCGAGCCCATGGCGGGCTCGGGCTTCGTGTCTGGCGGAGACGGTGGGATTCGAACCCACGATGCGGCTCTACACCGCATACTCCCTTAGCAGGGGAGCACCTTCGGCCTCTCGGTCACGTCTCCATGTACGTGCGCCGGCTTCGTTCCGGGCCCGGCCTCGCGCACATTCCCGCGAGCCGTGCCCAAGCTTGGCGCCTGCCGCACAATACAGCCATCCATTATTGCACACCTGCCGAATCTTCCCACCCATGTGGATCGACACCCACGCCCATCTCGACGCCGCCGAGCTCGATGCCCAGCGCGCCGCCGTGCTGCAGCGCGCGGCCCGGGCGGGGGTGGGCTGCGTGGTGATCCCGGCGGTGGAGCCGGCGAATTTCGCCGCCGTGCGCGGGCTGGCCCACGACCACGGCCACGCCTACGCGCTGGGGGTGCATCCGCTGTACGTGCCGCGCCTGCGCCGGGAGCACCTGGATCTGCTGCGCGAGGAGCTGCGGCGGCGTCTCGACGACCCGCGCCTGGTGGCGGTGGGCGAGATCGGCCTGGACCACCTGGTCGCGCAGCAGCCCGCCGAGCGCGACGAGCAGGCGTGGTGGCTGGAGCGCCAGCTGGAGCTGGCCGCCGAGTTCGCGCTGCCGGTGCTGCTGCACGTGCGCCGGGCGCAGGACGCGGTCGCCGCGGCGCTGCGCCGACGCGCCTGGGGGACGCGCGAGCGCGGCGGCATCGCGCATGCCTTCAACGGCAGCGAGCAGCAGGCGCGGGCCTTCCTGGCCCAGGGCCTGTGCCTGGGTTTCGGCGGCACGCTGAGTTTCGAGCGCTCGCGCAACATCCGCCGGCTGGCGCAGGGCCTGCCGGAGGAGGCGCTGGTGCTGGAGACCGATGCACCCGACATGGCCCCGCAGTGGATCGCCCAGGGCCCGGAGCCACGACCCAACGAGCCGTCCGAACTGCCGCGCATCGGTGCGGTGCTGGCCGGTCTGCGCGGCTGGACCCCGCAGCACACGGCGACGGTGACGGCGGCCAACGCGATGCGTGCCCTGCCTCGCCTGCGCACGCTGCTCGCGGGCGAGGGCACCGCGCCGGCGCGGGCTTGAAGTCCGGCTGGCAGGCCCCATCTGGTGGGCAGCGAGGGCGCGCTGCGACCACCGTAGCCCCTTGTGGGCCCCGGCCGCGTCGCGACCGCCTGTCCGATCCCGCTTTTCCGTTCCACACCCGACCGACATGAGCACATCCACCTCGAATCCGCCGCAGGCCGGCGCGCCGCATACCCATGCTTTCCAGGCCGAGGTGCGGCAACTGCTGCATCTGGTCGCGCACTCCCTGTACTCCAATCGGGACATCTTCCTGCGCGAGCTGATCTCCAACGCCTCGGACGCCTGCGACAAGCTGCGCTACCTGGCCATCGACGACAGCGCGCTGTGGGAGGGCGATTCGGGGCTGCGCATCCGCATCGACTTCGACCCCGAGGCCCGCACGGTCACGGTCGGCGACAACGGCATCGGGCTGTCCATGGAGGATGCGATCGAGCATCTGGGCACGATCGCCAAGTCGGGCACGCGCGAGTTCATGCAGCGCATGGGTGAGGACCGCAAGGGCGACGCCAGCCTGATCGGCCAGTTCGGCGTGGGCTTCTACTCCGGCTTCATCGTCGCCGATCGCATCGTCGTGGAAAGCCGCCGCGCCGGGCTTCCCGCCTCGCAGGGCGTGCGCTGGTCCTCCGACGGCACCGGCGAGTTCAGCGTCGAGGCCATCGAGCGCGCTGGGCGCGGCACCGACGTGATCCTGCACCTGCGTGCCGACGCGGAGGAGCAGCAGTTCGGCGATTTGCTGGCGCAGTGGAAACTCAAGAGCATCGTCGGTCGCTACTCCGACCATATCTCCCTGCCCATCGAGATGCGCAAGCGCGAGTGGGACGCCGAGAGCAAGCAGGACGTGGTGCGCGACGAGTGGGAGCAGGTGAACAAGGCCGCGGCCCTGTGGGCGCGGCCCAAGTCCGAGCTCGACGAGCAGCAGTACGTCGACTTCTACAAGCAGATCGCACACGACGACCAGGCGCCGCTGGCCTGGACCCACAACCGCGTGGAGGGCCGCAGCGAGTACACGCAACTGCTGTACGTGCCGGCCAAGGCGCCGTTCGACCTGTACAACCGCGACACCCAGGCCGGGGTCAAGCTCTACGTCAAGCGCGTGTTCATCCTGGACGACGCCGGCAGCCTGCTGCCGGGGTACCTGCGCTTCGTGCGCGGGGTGATCGACAGCGCCGATCTGCCGCTGAACGTGTCGCGGGAGCTGCTGCAGGAAAGCCGCGACATGCGCGCCATCCGCGATGGCAGCACGCGCCGCGTGCTGCAGATGCTCGAGGACATGGCCGGCAGCGAGGACCAGGCCCAGCGCGACAAGTACGCGCTGTTCTGGAACGAGTTCGGCCAGGTGCTCAAGGAAGGGGTGGGCGAGGACTTCGCCAACCGGGAGCGTCTGGCAGGGCTGCTGCGCTTCGCCTCCACCCACAACGACGCCGACGCGCAGGACGTCTCGCTGGCCGACTACGTGACGCGCATGAAACCGGAGCAGACGGCGATCTACTACGTCACCGCCGACAACCCGCGCGCCGCCCGCTCCAGCCCGCAGCTGGAGATGTTCCGCAGCAAGGGTGTCGAGGTGCTGCTGCTGACCGACCGCGTGGACGAGTGGATGCTGGGCTCGCTGCACGAGTTCGGCGGCAAGCCGCTGCAGTCGGTGGCGCGCGGCGGTGCCGACCTGGGCGCGCTGCAGGACGAACAGGACAAGCTCCAGGCCGAGCAGGCCGCGCAGACCCACAAGGAACTGCTCGAGCGCATGAAGGCGGCGCTGCAGGGGCTGGCCAAGGACGTGCGCATCAGCTCGCGCCTGGTCGAGTCGCCGGCGTGTCTGGTGGCCGACGAGGGCGAGCTCAGCTCGCATCTGACGCGCCTGCTGCGCCAGGCGGGGCAGGAGGCTCCGCGCTCCGAGCCGATCCTGGAAATCAACCCCGAGCACGAGCTGGTCAAGCGGCTGCAGGGCCAGGCGGCGGCCGGGGAGGGTCAGGCCGAGGCCTTCGCCGAGCTCAGCCGCATTCTGTTCGACCAGGCCCTGCTGGCCGAGGGCGGTATGCCGGAGGATCCCGCCGCCTACGTGCAGCGGGTCAACCGCTGGCTGCTGCGCGCGGTGGACTGAAGGCGCTCGGCACCGGGTGTCCCGGGCGCGGGCTCAGGACACCCACATGGTGATGGTGACCACGGCCAGCAGCAGCATCCACAGCAGCACCGAGCGCCACACCAGTCCGACCACGCTGCGCAGGTGCCCCGGCTGGGGCACCGCGCCGGGCATCTGCGGCGCCATCAAGGGTTCGGCGTCGATCGCCTCGCCCCAGGTGTGCTCGCCGGGCTCCGGGCCCTCGGGGGCCACCGGGCTGGCGGTGGCGCCCAGACGGATGCCCACCGCGCCGGCCGCCGAGGCCAGCATGGCCCCGGTATTGCTGTCCGGCCACAGGCGCGCGTAGTTGCGCCACATGTCGGCCGCTTCCTCGAAGTTGCCCACCACCGCGTAGCCCACCGCGGTCAGGCGCGCCGGCAACCAGTCGAGCACGAAAAAGGCGCGGCTGGCGAACTCGCGCAGCCAGGGACTGGCCTCGGATCCGCTGGAGTTCCACTTGCCGGCGGTGAACTCGGCCATGCGGTAGAGCACCGCGCCGGCCGGGCCCAGCGGCAGCAGGAACCAGAAGAACACGCCCAGCACGTAGCGCTGCGCGGCCACCAGCGCGTGCTCGATGGTCTGCTGGATCACGTCGTCGGCCGACATCTCCAGCGTGTCCAGGGATTTCCACTGGCGCAGGATGGCGCGCGCACCGGGAATGTCCCCACGGTTCAACGCGTCGCTGATGTCGGTGAAATAGTGAGAGAACTGCCGGAAACCCAGCGTGAAATACAGCACCGCCACATTCCAGGCGAAGGCCAGCAGCACGTTCACGCGCAATGCCGCCCAGTACACCCCCAGGGCCAACAGCGACGGCAACACCACCGCGATGAACCATGCGGCCAGGCCGTGTCGGCGTTCGCCGGCGTCGAAATTGCGCGACGCGAAGTCGGCGACCCAGGTACGCAATGCATAGACCAGGCTCAGGCGCCCGAGGGGCTTGATCTGTTCCAGCAGCAAGGAGAGCAGGACGGAGAAGAACGCCATGTGCGCATGCTAAGCGATGAGCAGCCGGTACAGGTTGCGGATCATGGCCGCGGTGGCGCCCCAGATGAAGTACTGGTGTCCGTTGTGCCCGTCGCGCCAGGGCATGGCGAAGAACACGCGCCGCCCCGGGCCCGCGCCGGGAACCCCCGCGGCGGCTTCCGGCGTGTCCCAGCCGCGCAGCTCGTGATGCGCCGGGTTCATCAGGAAGGCCAGCGGCACCTCGAACACCTCGGCGACTTCGCTCTGCTGCGGACGCCAGGGCGCGCGCGGGTCGACCAGCGCCACCACCGGGGTCACGGCGAAGCCGGTGACCGTGGTGTACAGCGGCATGCAGCCCAGGGTCTCCACCGCCGCCGGGGCCAGTCCGATCTCCTCCTCGGCCTCGCGCAGCGCCGTGTGCACCGCGTCGCGATCGTCCGGGTCGCGGCCTCCGCCGGGAAAGCTGATCTGCCCCGCATGCACCGAAAGCCGCGCGTCGCGCCGGGTCAGCAGCACTTGCAGGCCGCCTTCGCGCACCACCAGCGGCACCAGTACCGAGGCCTGGCGCAGTGCGCGCGGCGCATGGGGCGCCAGGTCGCCGGCGCGCTCGGGCAGCCAGACCGCGGCGTTGTCGGCCGCGCCGGCGCCATGCCAGCGCGCGAAGGTCTCGCGCAGGGCCTGCGGCTGCAGGCGCTGCGGCGGCACCGCGGGCAACTGGTCGTGGCGCTCCAGCACCGGCGCCTGTTCGGCCTGCTGGGTGGGAAGGGGTCCTGGCGTGGTCATGTGACGACCCTCCTCGCTAAGCTCGACTCCCCGAGGGAGTGGAGCGCCGCTTCGGAGCGGCCGCGCGCGGCGCTCATGGGGCCTACGGGCCTTGCATCGTCCGGCGCATGCCCAAAAGCAAACAGCCGACCCGAGGGTCGGCTGCGCATCGGGCGGGATGCCGGGGGCATCTTCGCGTCGATGGTCAGGCCAGCTTTTCCTTGATGCGGGCCGACTTGCCGGTGCGTCCGCGCAGGTAGTACAGCTTGGCGCGGCGCACGTCGCCGCGGCGCTTGACCTGGATGGACGCGATCATCGGCGAGTACAGCTGGAAGGTACGCTCGACGCCTTCGCCGGAGGAGATCTTGCGCACGATGAAGCTGGAGTTCAGCCCGCGGTTGCTGCGCGCGATCACCACGCCTTCGTAGGCCTGCGCGCGCTTGCGCGAGCCTTCGACCACGTTGACGCTGACCACCACGGTGTCGCCGGGGGCGAAGTCGGGGATCTCCTTGCCCTGGGTCAGGCGCTGGATTTCTTCCTGCTCGAGTTGCTGGATCAGATGACTGCTCATGGAGGACTCCTGGGATCTTGCGCCGCGCGGGTTGTAGGAGGATTGTGCCGGGCAGAGGATCGCGAAAAACGCTCGAGTATACCGCAATGCTCCGCGGGAAAGCCGCTCAGGGCGTTCCGGCCGGCTCCTCGGGGGGCTGCGCGTCCCGCGCGCGCAACGTCGCCAGCATGCGCAGATCCTGGCGGTCCAGGCGCCCTGCGCGCTCGAGTTCCAGCACCAGCTCGGGGCGCCTGCGCCAGCTCAGCTCGATCATGCGGTCCCGGCGCCAGCGCGCGATGCGCGCGTGGTCGCCGCTTTGCAGCACCTGCGGCACCTCGCTGTCCTCGAAGCTCGGCGGGCGCGTGTAGTGCGGGCAGTCCAGCAGGCCGTCGGAGAAACTGTCCTGCTGCGCCGACAGTTCGTCGCCCAGCACGCCGGGCTGCAGACGGGCCACCGCGTCGATCAGGGCCATCGCCGGGATCTCGCCGCCGGACAGCACGAAGTCGCCCAGGCTGATCTCCTGGTCCACGTAATGATCGATGAAGCGCTGGTCCACGCCTTCGTAGCGCCCACACACCAGCACCGCGCCTTCGGATGCGGCCAGGTGCTGCACGTCGGCCTGGCGCAGCGGGCGTCCGGCGGGGCTGAACAGCAGCACCGGTGCTGCGCCCAGTCCGGTCGCGACCCGCGCAGCCTGCGCGGCGCGCAGCGCTCCCAGCAGGGGCTCGGCCAGCATCACCATGCCGGGACCGCCTCCGTAGGGGCGGTCGTCCACGCTGCGATGCGCGCCGCTGGCGTGGTCGCGCGGGTTCCAGGCGTGCAATTGCACGGCGCCGCTGTCGAAGGCGCGCCGGCAGATGCCCTGGTTGCGCAGCGGCTCGAAGTAGCCCGCGAACAGGGTGAGAACGTCGAAGCGCGGCATCGACGGGGCGACTCAGTCGTAGTCGGGCTGCCAGTCGGCGACGATGCGTCGCGCGTCCAGCTCGACCGAGACGATGTAGGCGTCGACGAAGGGGATCAGGCGCTCGGCCGCCTGCTCCGGCGCCTCGGACTCGGGGCGCCGCAGGCGCAGCACGGATTGCGCGCCGCTGGCGAGCAGGCCGACCACGCGCCCCAGGGGCACGCCCTCGCGGTTGCTCACCTCGCAACCGATCAGATCGACCCAGTAGAACTCGTCGCCTGCCGGAGGCGGAAAGTCCTCTCGGCGCAGATGGATGCTCCAGCCCTTCAGGGCCTCCGCCTGGTCGCGCTCGGCGATGCCATCGAGCAGGGCCACCACGCTCTGGGCGTGACGGCGCGCCAGGCGCCGAGGCAGTTCCAGGTGCCGCACGGCACCAGCGGCGGAGGGACTGCGCAACCACCAGACGGGGGCCTTGAGCAGTGCCGCGGGCTCGGCCGCGTCGGGCGCGACCTTGATCCAGCCGCGCGTGCCCCAGGCGTCGAGCACGTGGCCTACTTCGATCAGGCCTTCGGGCGTTGCCTCGGCAGCGGGCGCCGGGGGGGGCGACGCCTTGCCGCGCGTGTCGGGTTTCATCGCGCGCTGCTGCACGGCCGCGCCGGAGCGCGGCCGCGACCGGTCGGGCATCAGGCCGCGGCGGCGGCCGCTTGCTGGGCCGGTTGCTGGGCCGGTTGCTGGGCCTGTTGCTTGACCAGGCGCTGCACCGTGTCGGACAGCTGGGCGCCGACGCCGGTCCAGTACTGCAGGCGCTCCAGCGACACGCGCAGGCCTTCCTCCTGGCCACGGGCCACCGGGTTGTAGAAGCCCAGGCGCTCGATGTAGCGCCCATCGCGGCGGTTGCGCGAGTCGGTGGCCACGATGTGGTAGAAGGGGCGGCCCTTGGCGCCGGCGCGGGACAGACGAATGACGACCATGATCGGAATTCCTGCGATTGCTTCGAATCGGTTGCTGCGAGAAATCGGTAGCCCCGGCGGCTCGGTTCGACCAGCCCGTTCAGGGAACCACACTCCACGGAACACTCGCGCCTTGCGTGCAGGCGAGGGTCGCCGGGAAACATTTCATTATAGCCCCAAGCCGCGGCGGTCTCCGAATTCGGCGTTCAGGGCCGCCGTTCAGGGCCAGGCGCGGCGTCGCGGCCGCGGATCAGGGCGCCAGGGGGCCGATGCGCCGCAGTTGCTGCCCTTCGGCTCGCAGGCGGCGCAATGCCTCGGCGATGGGCTCGCCGTCCGGCAGGTGCCACCGCGGGTGCAGTTCGGCCAGCGGGGCCAGCACGAAAGCGCGCAGGTGCATGCGCGGGTGGGGCAGGCTGAGCTCGGGCGTGTGCAGCCGCAGATCGCCGAAGCACAGCAGATCCAGGTCGAGGGTGCGGGGGGCATTGCGCACGCCGCGCGGGCGCACCCGTCCGTGGCGCTGCTCCACCCTTTGCAGCTCCCGCAACAGTTCGTGGGGAGCGAGTTCGCAGCGCAGCTCCGCCACCGCGTTGCAGTAGTCGGGGCCCTGCGCGTCGACCGGGGCGCTGTTCCACAGGCCGGAACAGCCCAGCAGCTCGCAGCCGGGGCAGTCGGCCAGGTCGCGCAGCGCCGCGCGCAGGGCCTGCGCGGCGTCTCCCAGGTTGGCGCCCAGGCCGATCAGCGCGGTCGGCAGGTCGGCGGCCATGCCTGCCCCTGGCGCCGTCATGGCGGGATCGGCCACGGGGACGTTCAATGCTGCGTCTCGATGTCGCCGGTGTCGTCCGACGCCGCGGACTCGCCTGCGGACGCTTCTGCGCCCGCGGCCGGCTTGCGCCGGCGCCGGCGGCGCTTCTTCGGGGCCTCCGCCGGCCCGCCGCGGGCCGCCTGTTCCAGCAGTTCGGCGCGGCCGGCCTCGTCGGCGTCCTGGAAATCCTGCCACCATTGGGCCAGTTCGGGCGCCGCTTCGCCGGTGCGCGCGCGCAACAGCAGGAAATCGAAGCCCGCGCGGAAACGCGGGTGTTCGAGCGCGCCGAAGGCATAGCGCGAGCTGCGCCGTGCCAGGCGCGGCTGCAGCGCCCAGATTTCCCGCATGTCCACGCTGATGCGCCGCTGGATGGCCAGGCGCTCGGCCTGCGCCGCCAGCACCTCGTCGGCGGCCTGGTCCAGCGCCGCGATCAGCGGCACGCCCTCGACCTGCAGCTGGGTCCAGCGCTGTCCCACCTGGGGCCACAGCAGGCAGGCGAACAGGAACGCCGGGCTGGCCGTCTTGCCGGCGCCGATGCGCGCATCGGTGTCGCCCAGCGCGGCCATCACGAAGGCCTCGCCGCGCGGCTGGCTCAGCGCCAGGTCGATCAAGGGCAGCAGGCCCTTGTGCAGGCCCAGGCGGCGCAGGTTGTCCAGCGAGGCCAGCGCGTGGCCGGTCTGCAACAGTTTGATGGTTTCGTCGAACAGTCGGGCCGACGGGACGTTTCGCAACAATTCGGCATGCGAGGCGATCGGGTGCAGCGTGCCCGGGGCGATGTCGAAGCCCAGCTTGGCGGCGAAGCGGGCCACGCGCAGCAGGCGCACCGGATCCTCGCGATAGCGCCGCGAGGGTTCGCCGATCATGCGCAGGGTGCGCGCCTTGAGGTCGCGCAGGCCGTGGTGGTAGTCGATCACCATGTCGCGCGACGGGTCGTAGTACAGCGCATTGACGCTGAAGTCGCGCCGCGCCGCGTCCTCGTCCTGGCTGCCCCAGACGTTGTCGCGCAGCACGCGCCCGCTGGTGTCCACCGCATGGTGGCGCCCGGCCAGCTTGTGGGCGTCGCGTTCGTCGCCGTCGACCGCGGCCGACGCACTATCCGGATTGGCGCGGAAGGTCGACACCTCGATGACCTCGCGTCCGAACAGCACGTGCACGATGCGGAAGCGCCGGCCGATCAGCAGGGCGCGCCGAAACAGCGGCTTGACCTGCTCGGGCGTGGCGTTGGTGGCCACGTCGAAGTCCTTGGGCTTGAGCCCCAGCAGCATGTCGCGTACCGCGCCGCCGACGATGTAGGCCTCGAATCCGGCTTGCTGCAGGGTGCGCACGACGGTCAGGGCCGAGTTGGGCAGGCGCGAGGGGTCGATGCCCAGGCCGGAGCCCGGGGTCTCGACCCGCCTGCCCAGCGCGCCGGCGGCCTTCCTGGGGGAGAAGATGCGGTCGATGAGTTTTCGGATCATGGGAAGAGGTTCAGGACGGGCCAACCGCGCTGCGCCGCCAGTTCGGCCAGCAGCGGGTCGGGGTGCACCGCGACGGGGTGGCTGACATGTTCAAGCAGGGGCCGGTCGTTGATCGAGTCCGAATAGAACCACGACCGGGCGACGTCGCCCCATTGCAGCGACTGCTCGCGCAGCCACTCGGTGGTGCGCTGCACCTTGCCTTCGCGGAAGGAGGGCACGCCCACCCAGCCGCCGGTGTACTGGCCCCGGGCGTCGCGCTCGGTCTGCACCGCGATCAGGTGCTGCACGCCGAAGGCCCGGGCGATCGGGCCGGTGACGAAATCGTTG
>JAKBNS010000037.1 GCA_021830925.1 Pseudomonadota bacterium
ATCTGGTACGAAACGGCGCGGAAACGGAGGTGTGTGTGATTGTTGGACATAGGCAACAGTTTGGGCTTTGCATCGCGGCGAACCTTCGGTGGTCGGCATGAGCCTGCACATCACGGTCAAGGTTCGCGGGCTCGCCGGCGTCAAGGCCAGCCTGGCGCGGCTCGATGGAGATCTTCGTGGGCGCGCCATGGCGGCGGCCATCAACAAGACGGCGCAGAAAGCCCGCGCGGAGATCAGCCGGGCAGTGAGGCAGGAATACGCGGTGGATGTGGCCCGCGTGCGCAATGCCATCGAGCTGCGCAATGCTAGCGCGAAGCCGGACGGCAGCCTCACGGCCTGGGTCAACATCTTCGGATCGTCGAGCAAGCGCGGGCGATCGCTCAACCTCATCCACTTCCTGGAAACGAAGGTCTCGCTGGCCGAGCGGCGCAGGCGCGCGAAAGCCGGCACGCAGCAGCAACTGCGTTTCCGCGTCAAAAAGGGCGGCCCCTTGATCACCATACCCGGAGCCTTCATCGGCAACCAGGGGCGCACGATCTTCGTGCGCATCAACCCCGACGATCCCAAGTCGCCAATCCGTCCCCTGCAGGTCATCGACATCCAGCAGATGTTCAGCTCGCGCAAGATCCGTACCCGCGTGCTGAACAAGATCAACGCCGATCTGCCCATCGAAGTGCAGCGCGCCGTGCGCATGATCTTGGCGAGGAACGCATGAGCTGGATCAACCACGACGACGTGCTGGACCAGCTGCGAGCGGCTGGGCTCATCATCAAGGACGGTGCGCTGCAGGTCGGCACCAGCCGGCCGGTGCGCTGCCATGTGGACGGCGACCGCGAGAAGCGTGGCTGGTACAAGCTCTTCGAACTGACCCTCGGCGACGGGCGCACCCTCATCACCGGCAGCTTCGGCGTCTGGCAGGGCGACGACAATGGCGCGAAAAAAGTGCTGCTGCCGAAGACCGAGCGCAAGGCGCTCGATGCGGACCAGCTCGCCGCCATCAAAGCGCGCCAGGCCGAGGACCGCAAGCGCGCCGAGGCCGAGCGCCAGCACGAAATCGACCGCGCAGCCGCGCGCGCCTCGCGCTGGTGGGCGCAATGCGGCGAGGCCGGCGCGTCCGGCTACCTCACGCGCAAAGGCTTGCCGCCCGGCAAGCTTTACGGCGCGCGCATCTCGGCATCCGGCAACCTGGTGGTGCCCATCCTGGACGGCGATGGACGGATCTACGGCCTGCA
The DNA here is from genome assembly GCA_021830925.1 of Pseudomonadota bacterium. GTDB lineage: Bacteria > Pseudomonadota > Gammaproteobacteria > Burkholderiales > Burkholderiaceae_C > Thiomonas_A. Next base: position 1,233 of record JAKBNS010000037.1, read on the forward strand.
GGTCATCTACGACAAGCCCGTGGCCAAAGGCTCCGGCAAGCCGCGCGACAAGGACTACACGCCGCCCGGCCTCGCCAAGCAAGGCCACTGGGCCGAGATCGGGGCGCCGCGCGCGGGCCGCATCATCCTGCTGGTCGAGGGTTTCGCCACCGGCGCCAGCCTGCACGAGGCCACGGGGCTTCCCGTCATCGTGGCGTTCGACGCCGGCAACCTGTTGCCTGTTGCGCAACACATCGTCAAACGCTATCGCCGCGCACGCATCCTGGTATGCGCGGATGACGATTACCTCGCCAAGTGCGCGGACTGCGGCAAACTCACGCCCGTGGCCGCGCAGGCCTGCGCGCATTGCGGGGCGGATCACGGCAAGACCAACACCGGCGCCATGCGCGCCGAGGCCGCCGCGGTGGCCGTGTCCGGCACCTGGGTCTTGCCGCAATGGCCGTCAGAACGGCCCACCGACCGCAAGGGCCCGACCGACTTCAACGACCTGCACACCCACCCACAAGGCGGCCTGCACGTCGTGCGCGCGCAGATCGATGCCGCCCTTGCCTCGGCAGGCTGGGCGGCGGCCGAACCGCTCGAACGCGCGTCGCCGCAAAACGGGGGGGCGGGGGATGCCGGCGAGTCGCGCCCCGAGGCTGTTTCCATCCTGCCGCTGGAGCAGGTGGTGGACCGCTTCATCGCCGTCGACGACGACACCGGCGAATACGTGTTCGACACCTGGACCCGCAGCCTCTGCCGCCTCGCCAAGGTGCTGCGGATGCTCCCGGCCCGGGTGCGCGGCGACGACGTCAAGGATCACCCAACCTGGAAAAGCCGCGCCGTCTACATCGACCAGATCGGCTTCGACCCGGGCGCCGAAGATCCAAACATCCGCTGCAACCTCTGGGGCGGATGGCCCACCAGGCCCAAGTACGGCAGTTGCGACAACCTGCTGGCCCTGCTCGAGCACATCTGCAGCGGCGAGCGCAACGCCGAGCAGCTGTACATGTGGGTGCTCCAGTGGCTCGCCTATCCCATCCAGCATCCCGGCGCCAAGATGGCCAGCGCCATCGTCGTCCATGGGCCGCAGGGTACCGGGAAAAGCCGGTTTTTCGAGACCGTCGCCAAGATCTACGGCGAGTACGGCATCGTGCTCAATCAGGGCGCCATCGAAGACAAGTTCAACGCCGACTGGGTCAGCCGCAAGCTGTTCGTGTTGGCCGACGAAATCGTCGCCAACACCGAGAAGTACCACCTCAAGAACCTGCTCAAGACTTTCATCACCGGCGAGACCATCCGCGTCAACCCGAAAAACGTGGCCGCGCACACCGAGCGCAACCACATGAACCTCATTTTCCTCAGCAACGACAAGCAGCCCGTCGTGCTCGAGGGCGACGACCGCCGCCACTGCGTCATCTGGACGCCGCCGAAGCTCGATCCCAAGTTCTACGCCGCCATCGACGCCGAAATCGAGGCCGGCGGCATCGCCGCCCTGCACCACTTCCTGCTGCACGTCGACCTCACCGACTTCAAGCCCTGGACCTGGCCGCCCATGACCGTGGCCAAGCGCGAACTCATCGACGTCAGCGCCAACAGCGAGGAACGCTTCGCCGCCGAATGGATGCTCGGCAACATCTGTTTCGACGACGAAGCCGGGCCGCTCCCTGCCTGCCCCGCCGGCACCCAGCAGGTCTACGACGCCTACCTGCGTTGGTGCAAGCTGCAGGGCGAAACCAGGCCCAGGCCGCAAAACCAGTTCATCGGCTCGCTCACCAAGCGCCAGGGCTGGACGGCCGAGCATCGCGACCGCTACGAGAACCTGCACTTCATGGGCGACCGCAAGCGCCAGCGCATGGTGATCCCATCCACGCGCGACATCGCCGAGGCCGAGCTGCGCGGCGCGCCCACCGTGCCGCACCCGCCTGGAGAAACCGTCGCCCAGTGGAGTACCCGGTGTTTTTTCGCGTTTCGCAACGCGGCGCAGGTCCGCCCATGAAGCGCACGGGCGCACGGGTGAGCGCACGGGCAAGCGCACGGGTTAAGTCATTGATTTTGCAGGAAACGCACGGGCGCACGGGTTGCGCTTATCGCGCCCGTGTGCGTGCGCGTATGCATTCGAGGATGGCGCATCGAAGATTTTTTCTCGCGTATGTGCGTACCTACATACCTGTGCGCCCGTGCGTTATGAGGAATATCAAGGGCTTAACCCGTGCGCTCACCCGTGCGCTCACCCGTGCGCTTTGTCATACCCGTGCGCTTTTGCCCGGTTTCCACGTCTCGATGGGTTGAAATATGACCGAAACAGCGCAAATCCTCGTCAAAATGGCTGAATTCGCGCGTCAACAGGGCTGGAATCGCTCCACCGTCACGCGGTTGCGCCATGCCGGGCGCCTAGTCATCCGCGACGGCCTGGTCGACGTTCCAGCCAGCCTCGAACTCATCGCCGCCACCGCCGACGCCCGGCGCGACGACGTCGCCGCCCGTCACGCCGCCGCGCGGTTACAAAAAACGGAAAAACAGCCCGTTGCAGCCGTTGCGCACCCTGTTGCGCAACATCCCCATGCGCAACACGCCGTAAACGGCGCCATACCGCCGGAATCGGTGCCCATGGCCGCTTCGGCAGCCGCCCCGCCCCAGCAAGCCGCCGAACCCGACGCCACCGACAGCATCGGCGCCAGCTTCCAGGCCTCCCGCGCCATGAAGGAAAAATACCTCGCCCTGCAGGCCCAGGCCGAGTATCAACGCATCATCGGCGAGCTGCTGCCCCGCGCCGACGTCGTCGCCGCGCTCGACGACGTAGTGGCCATCGCCCGCCAGGGCCTCGAGAACTTCCCGCACCGCACCGCGCCGCGCCTGTACGGCAAAGACCTCGACGCCATCCGCGCCGTGCTGCGCGAAGACATCGCCGCCCTCATGCGCGAAATGCACGCCGACGCGCAGCGCCAGCTCACGCAGCTCACGCAGGGAGAAGCGCAATGAGCCGTATGACATCGCCCCTCGCCCTGCGCGCCTTCGCCCGCGGCTGGCGCGCCAAGCAGGCGCTCACGGTCAGCGAGTGGGCGGACGCCAACCGCGTCCTGTCCGAAATGGGCAGCGCCGAACCCGGCGCGTGGAAAACCTCGCGCACGCCCTACCTGCGCGAGATCATGGACCAGCTTTCCGAGACCTCGCCGGCCAAGCTGGTGGCGTTCATGAAGCCGTCGCAAGTCGGGGGAACCGAGGTCGGCTCCAACTGGCTGGGCTACATCATGGCGCACGCCAAGGGCCCGGTCGCCGTCGTCATGCCCACCGAGAAAAGCCTGGGCGACTGGATGACGCAGAAATTCGAGCCGATGGCGGCGGACACCCCCGCCATCGGCGCCGTGCTGGCCAAGCGCAGCAACAGCGAGGGCAACAACAGCGCCCAGCGCAAGCGCTTCGCCGGCGGCATCCTCTACGCCAAGACGGCGGGCAGCACCGCCGAACTCAAAAGCACCTCGCTGCGCTACGCCCTGGCCGACGAAGTGGACGAATACCCGCGCGACGGCAAGCAGGGCGACGTGCTCGGGCTGCTCGAGGTGCGCATCACCACCTTCCACGACGGCAAGGTCTACGCCCCCAGCTCGCCCACCGTGCGCGAGGCCAGCGCCATCGAGGAGCTGTTCGAGGGCGGAGACCAGCGGCGCTACCACGTGCCCTGCCCGCATTGCGGCCATCTGCAGGTGCTGACCTGGGGCAACTTGCGCTGGACCAGGGACCCGCGCAACACGCGCCGCGTGCAATCCGCGCACTACGTCTGCGCCGAATGCGGCGCCGAGATCGAGGAGCACCACAAGCCCGGCATGCTGGCCGAACTGGGCCACGGCGGCCAGGCGCGCTGGGTCGCCGGCGAGCCCGGCGCGCCCTACCCCAGCTACCACATCAACGCCCTCTACACGCCGCTGGGCCTCGGCAAGACCTGGGCCGAACTCGCCCAGCAGTGGCTGGACGCGCAGGACAACCCGCAGAAGCTGGTGGTGTTCGTCAACACGCGCCTGGCCGAAACCTGGGCCGACCGCAGCGCCGACATCAAGGCCAGCGTCATCGAGCAGCGCGCCGAACCCTACCCGCTGCGCACCATCCCGCAGGGCTGCCTGGCGCTCACCACGGGCGTGGATACGCAGGACGACAGACTGGAGGTCCACATCGTCGGCCACGGCCGCCACGGCCGGCGCTGGACCATCGATTACCACGTGCTGCCCGGCAACCCCGCCGACGAAGGCCTGTGGAACCGCCTGGCCGAGTACCTCAACGCCGCCGAGTTTGTCAACGCCCACGGCCGCCGCATGAAACTCGACGCCGTGGCCATCGATACCGGCGGCCATCACACACACGCCGTCTACCAGTTCGTGCGCAGCCGCCGCGTGCGCCGCTGCATCGCCGTCAAGGGCGCCAGCTCCCCGGGCCGCGCCATCCTCGGCAAGCCCAGCCTGCAGGACGTGAACTGGAAAGGACAAACCGTGAAAAAGGGCGTGGCGCTCTACACCGTGGGCACCGACGTGGTCAAGCACCTGCTCTACAACCTGCTCCACCTCGACACCGACAAACCCGCCGAGGACCGCAAGGTGCGTTTCTCCCAGCAGCTCGACAGCACGTTCTACCAGCAACTCACCGCCGAGGTCTTCAATCCCCGCCGCAACCGCTGGGAACTCAAAAAAGGCCGGCGCAACGAGGCGCTCGACACCTGGGTCTACGCCGAGGCCGCCAGTCACCACCCCGAGCTGTACCTGCACAAGTGGCGCGCCGCCGACTGGGACCGCCGCGCCGCCATGCTCGAGCCCGAAACCCAGGACGAAAGCGAGCAGCCGGCGCAGGCTTCGCCCACGCCCGTGCCGCCCGCGAAAAAACCGCCGCCTTTCGTGGGCCGCCCACCCGGCGGCTTCAAGACCCGAACCTGGTGAGATGCCCCATGACCGATGACCTGCTCGCCCGCACCCTGCATGCCATCCAGCTGCGCATGGCCGCGCGCGGCGTGCCACCGCAGCAGGTCGATCCGGTCCTGCGCGAGGTCGACGCCGAAATGCGCGGCATCTTCGGCGGCGACCGCGCCTACGTCCCCGCGCGCGGCCACGCCCTGCGCGACCACGCCCTTTGCGAGGAATACGCCAGCGGCCACGGCATCGAACGCCTGGCCCACCGCTACGCGCTGACCGAGCGCCACGTGCGCCGCATCCTGCTCAAGCACGCGGCCATCAGCCGCTACAAGGCGCCCACAAAGGACAAACCATGAGCCACGTCCAGCCCACCATCAAAATTTCCGCGCGCCTCGCCTGGTGGTTCTGGCCCTACGCCTACGCCGTCATCTACTTCGCCGCGGTCATGGGGCTGCAGCCCGACATGGCCAAGATCTACGCCAAGATGGTCAGCGCCATCCGCGTGCGCTGCAAAGTGTGATCGCCGACCAGGCCTACGCAGCCACCGAGCCGCACCGCAGGGCCTGCGAGGCTCGGGAACTCATGCGCTGGCCACTCGCCGAGCGCCGCAAATACCTGGCCGACATCCGCAAAACGCGCGGCGACGCGGCGGCGGACGCCCTGCAGGAAGAGTTGACAACCCAGTGGCGCATCGCCCATCGAAACACTGAAAAAATATCGCTATAGCGCGGACATGTTTTGCCTTAAAAATGTCCGCCGAAACCGGCAGCATGGTCGCCATGTTGCCAGCCCTCGCCAATTTCGTGCAGGGCGATGCGCTGAATCTCACCGTATCGCCCTGCACCCTTCCCGACGGACGCCTCATCAGCGCCGCCGGAGGCTGGTCGCTCAAGCTTTCGCTGCGCGGCGCCAGCACGCTCGACCTCACCGCCAACACCACCCAGGTTGACGGCGCCGGCAACTGGCTGCTTGCCGCCACCGGCGCGCAGACCGCCGCGCTCACCGCCGGGCCCTACGGCTGGATCTACACCGCGACCGACGCCAGCGGCGTGCGCGCCACCCTGTCCAGCGGCACCATCGACGTGGAGCCGGACCTCACGCTCGCGGCGGCCGGCTACGATCCCCGCACCACGGCGCAAAAGGCCCTGACCGACGCCGAGGCCGCGCTCGCCAGCTTCAAGGCCTCGGGCGGCCGCGTGCGCAGCTACAGCATCGGCGGCCGCAGCATGACGTTCGAGACCGCCGCCGAGCTGCTCTCGCTGGTGAGCTACTGGCGCGTGCGCGTGGCCAACGAAAAACACGCCGCCGCCGCCGCGCAGGGCCTCGGCGACCCCTCGAAACTTCTGGTGAGGTTCCGGTGAGCAAGCCGGGCATCCTCACCGGCGCGCGCGCCGCCCTGGCGCGGTGGATCGCGCCGCCCCGGGCGCCGAAACGCGGCGGCCAGCGCGCCTATGCCGGCGCCCAGTACGGGCGCCTCACGTCCGACTGGAACCCTCTCAACACCAGCAGCGACAGCGAACTGGTCACCAGCCTGCGCGCCCTGCGCAGCCGAAGCCGCCAGCTCCCGCGCGATAACGAATACGCCCTTCGCGCCAAGCGCCTGGTGCAAAACAACGTCATCGGCCAGGGCATCGGCATGCAGGCCCAGGTCGTCAACCAGCGCGGGCGCCTCCAGGACAACATCAACACCCAGATCGAGGACGCCTGGTCCGCCTGGTGCGACGCCTCCATCTGCCACGCCGGCGGCACGCTGCATTTCCACGACATCGAGCGCCTGCTGCTGGGCGAGCTGTTCGAGGCCGGCGAGGCCCTGGTGCGCATCGTGCGCCAGCCCTTCGGCGGCGCAAGCGCCCGGTTCGCGCTCGAGGTCATGGAGGCCGATCGCCTCATCGATACCTGGCAGACCGGCTCGGCGCCGAACGGCAACGCCATCCGCATGGGCGTTGAAATCGACACCTGGGGCCGCCCGCAAGCCTACTGGCTCTATCCCACGCACCCGGGCGACTATCAGTTCACGAGTTTCGAGCCCAGCCGCTTCATCCGCGTCCCGGCCGAGGACATGATCCACCTCTACGTGCAGGACCGCCTGCCGCAGACGCGCGGCGTGCCGTGGATGCACGGCGTGCTCAAGCGCCTGCACGACATCGGCGGCTACGCCGAGGCCGAAATCGTCGCCGCGCGCGCTGCCGCCAACATCATGGGCATCGTTGAAACGCCCGAGTTGCAGGGCAGCGACGACGACCTCGGCGCGCCCGCCGAGGCTCCCCTCACCGACCTGCAGCCCGGCATCGTGCAGCAGCTGCTGCCCGGGCAAAAGTTCACGGGCTTCAGCCCCAGCCGCCCGAATCCGGCCATGGACCCGTTCATGCGGTTGATGCTGCGCGGCGTGGCCAGCGGCACCGGCTGCAGCTATGAAAGCCTCAGCCGCGACTACTCGCAGAGTAACTACAGCAGCAGCCGCCTGGCGCTGCTGGATGACCGTGACCTCTGGCGCGTGCTGCAAAGCTGGTTCGTGCGCAATTTTCGCGCCCGCATCCACCGCGAGTGGATGGAGGCCTCGGTCATCGGCGGCGAACTGCCGTTCAACGACTACCACATCAACAAGGCCAAGTACCAGGCCGTGCGCTTCCGTCCGCGCGGCTGGAGCTGGATCGACCCGGTCAAGGAAGTGGCCGCGTTCGAGGCCGCCGTGCAGGCGGGCTTCATGACCGTCGCCGATGTCGTGGCGGCCACCGGCAACGGCCAGGACCTGGAGGACGTGCTCAAGGCGCGCCGCGCCGAGCTGGACCTCATGGCCGAGCTCGACCTGCATTTCTCCACCAACGCCGCGCCGGCCAAGGTCGGCATCAGCCCCGTGTCCGTCATCAACGCCGACGTGTCCGCGCAGCAGGACGGCAGCAACACCGGCGACGCATCCGGCGCCGACGCGACCGACGCCAACCAACAGGAGGCCGCATGACAGCCGCCGCGAAACCAGCCGTCGCGCCAGCGCCCGGCGCCGATCACACGCGCAAGGCCGCGCCCACCACGCTGCCGCCGCTCACCCGCTTCATGCCGATGATGGCCGACGGCAACGCGCCGCCCGCGCTCGACACCCAGGCCCGCACCCTGCAACTGAGCTGGAGCAGCGAATTCCCCGTGGAGCGCTGGTTCGGCGACGAAATCCTCAGCCACGCCCCCGGCGCGGCCGACCTGTCGCGCCTCAACGACGGCGCGCCGCTGCTGTTCAACCACAACATGGACGACGTCATCGGCGTCGTGCAGCAGGCGCAGATCGACGCCGGCCAGCGCAAGGGCTTCGCCACCGTGCGCTTCGCCAACACGCCGCGCGGCAACGAAGTCATGCAGCTCGTGGCCGACAACATTCTGCGCAACGTCAGCTTCATGTACCGCGTCCAGGACTACCAGGACATGGGTAACGACCAGTACATGGGCACGCAGTGGACGCCAATGGAGATCTCCATCGTCAGCGTGCCGGCAGACCCCACCGTCGGTGTCGGCCGCGCCCCCGAAACCGGCGAACTGCCCGTGCGCGTCACCCGCGCCGCGGCTTCGCAAACCGAACCCACCACCACCACCGTTTCACCCACCGCGCCGGCGCCCGCCGTGCGTAGCACTTCAACCACCCAAGGAAACACCATGGACCCAGTCGTCACCCCCCAGGCGGGCACCGCAGCAACCGCCGCCCCCGTCATCGACATCAATGCCCAGCGCCAGGACGCCGCCGCGCAGGAGCGCGCCCGCATCGCCGAGATCGAGGCCATGTGCGCCTCGCACAAGATCTCGGCCGACATGCGCGCCGAAATGATCCGCAACGGCACCACCATCCCCGAAGCCCGCGGCCTCGTGCTGGTGGAGCTTGGCAAGCGTGGCCAGGCCCAGTCCCTCACCGCCAACGGCCACGCGCCCGACTTGTCGGACAAGGAAAAAGCCCGCTACAGCATGATCCGCGCCATCAACGCGGCCATCTCCGGCAACTGGAAGGACGCCGGCTTCGAGCTCGAAATCAGCAACGACATCGCCAAGCGCACCGGCAAGGCGGCCAATGGCTTCTACATGCCCACCAACCTGCCGTTCGCGGTGCGCGCGCCCTACGCCACCAGCGCCCCTGGCACCGGCGGCGCCCTGGTCGCCACCGAACTGCTGGCCGGCAGCTTCATCGAGGTGCTGCGCAACAAGGCGCGCGTCATGCGCCTTGGCGCCACCATCCTGTCCGGGCTGGTCGGCAACGTGGACATTCCGCGCCGAAGCGCCGCCACCACCACCTACTGGGTCGGCGAGGCCACCGACGTGACCGAAGCCGAAGGCACGTTCGACAAGGTTTCGCTCAGCATGAAAACCATCGGCGCCGTCTCGGTCATGACGCGCAACATGCTCATGCAAGGCACGCCCGACATCGAAATGCTGGCCCGCGCCGACATGGTGGCCCAGCTCGCGCTGGGGCTGGACCTGGCCGCGCTGAGCGGCAGCGGCACCGCCGCGCAGCCGCTGGGCATCGCCAACGTCGCTGGCATCACCTCGGTGGGCACCGGCGCCAACGGCGACGCCATCACCATCGACAACCTGATCGACATGGAAACCGGCGTCATGGCCGCCAACGCGCCCGAGGACTCGCTGGCGTATCTGTGCAACGCCCGCACCGTGGGCGCGCTCAAGAAACTCAAGAGCACGACCGGCGAATACCTGTGGGTGACCACCGCCGACATGGGCCGCACCGGCACGCCGGGCGAGATCAACGGCTACACCGTGGCGCGCTCCAACCAGGCGCGCAGCAACCTCACCAAGGGCACCGGCACCAACCTCTCCGAGCTGTTCTTCGGCGCGTGGAGCGAGCTGCTCATCGGCGAGTGGGGCGTGCTCGAGGTGCAACCCAACCCCTACGCGGCCAGCGTGGCGCGCCAGGGCGGCATCGAGATCCGCGCGCTGCAAAGCATCGACATCGGCGTGCGCCACGCCGCGAGCTTCGCGGTGATGAGCGACGCCATCACGGGCTGATGCAGCAGGGGCCGCGCCAACCCGCGCGGCCCCGTTCGCCACCCACCCCACAGGACACCGCACCATGGCCCAACCCGTCAATTTCACCGTGCGCGCCGGGTTCACCTACACCGACACTTCCGGCGAAACCCCGCGCCGCTACGCCTCCGGCGAAACCATCCGGCTCGACCCCGCCATCGGCGAGGCCGCGCACCAGCTCGAACGCACCAACCCGCCCGCGCAGGCCAAGACCCTGGCGCAAAACGTCGAGCAGGCCGTCGAAAACGCCGTCGATCGCGTGCTGGGCATCGCCCCGGCGACCGACCCCACATCGGGCCAATTGCCGTGATCGACACCACGCTCGACGTCGCCGCGATGCTGGCCGATTTCGGCCAGCCTTGCACCTGGTCCGCCGCGCCCGGCGGCGCGCGCACGGCGCAGGCCATTCTCAACGCGCCCGGCGCCGACCTGCTCGGCGGCCAGGTCATCAGCACCGAGTACGAAATCCTCTACGCCACGGCCGACCTTCCGGGGCTGGCCAGCGGCGCGCAGTTGTCCATCGCCGGCGTGAATTACCAGGTACGCGAAATCCACGCCCTGGACGACGGCGCCACCGCCCACGCCACGCTGGAGAAGGTGTAGCCATGGCCGCCAGCATCCGTGAGCAGATCCTGCAGGCCCTGGCCGCCAAGCTGCAAACCGTGGCCACCGCGGGCGGCGCGCAGTTCTTCCGCCAGCCCGTGCTGGGCATTCCGCGCGAGCAGTCGCCCGCGCTCACGCTGGACGTGCACGGCGAAGCCATCGACCCGCGCGGCAACAGCCTGGTGGACCGGCACCTCACGGTGCGCGTCATCGCCATCGCCCGCAATCTGGATGTGTCGGCCGGCTATGCCCAGGCGGACGCCCTCATCGTTGCC
>JAKBNS010000120.1 GCA_021830925.1 Pseudomonadota bacterium
GCAGCAGCCGGATCTGCACCGGCAGGCCCTGCAGCGAGGGGGCCAGCCAGACTTCGGCGCCGAGGTCGTCACGCGCCGGCGGTTGGTACACCAGGTGCCAGGTGTCGAGGCGTCCGAGACGCGTGTTCACCGGCGCGCGCCCGGCGACCAGGAAATCCCAGGTCGTCGTGCCGCTGGGGCGCGCCACCTGGAAGCGCAGATGCGCGCCGTCGCGGAACTGCCCGGGCTGGGTGCGAAGGCGTTGCGCGAGTTGCATGAACACGCTGGCGCTGTCGATGAGGTGCGCGGGAATGGGCATCGAGGAGCCGATGGCCGAGAAGCGCAGCACGCCGGCGGCGCGATCGAAGCGCACGCTCTTGCTGCGCATGAGCACCTGCTCGACGTATTCGTCGGGTGCCAGCCAGTCGCCGTCGATCGTGCCGGTGCTGGTGTAGGAGAAGTCGATCAGCGCCGAGCCGCTCAGGCGCAGTTCGTAGCGCTGCCCCTGGCGGCGCCACTCGAGGTCTCCGTTTCCGTGCAGCGGGCCGCGGTAATAGCCGGTCAGCGCGTAGTCCAGGCGCGTCGGCAGGGGCCATGCGTCGGCGGACGCTGTGGGCGCTTGCGCGGCCGGCGCTGAACTTGTCGAAGCCGTGGCGCGAGACGCCGGTCGCGAGGCGGCGGGTGAGGGTGCGCCAGGCGAGGATGCTGCGGGTGAGGATGTGGTGGGTGAGGATGCGGCGGGAGCCCTTGCGGCAGGTGCCGTCTGCCGCGGCGCGGGTGCCGAGGCGGCCGGGGTCGAGGCCCTCGCCGCTGCGGGAGGCGGGGCGTGAGGCGACGGCTGGTCCCCGCGCCGAGCGGGTCGCTGCGGCGTCGGCTCGGCGCCACGAGGCGCCGGCGTGGAGGCCTGCGCGAGGCGTTGCGGAGCCTCGACATCCGCGCCGGCGCGCGTCGCGCTTTCGACGCCTGCCTGCGCCCGCGTCCCTGTTTGCGCGTCCAGCGCTCCGGCCGCCACGGGCGGAGGGTTGCTTGGCAACAGCACGCGCGTGTAGAGCGCCTCGGGCAGGGAATGCGCGGGCGGCTCGCGAAAGGCGCGGATGAGGGCCCACAGCGCGAGCAGGTGCAGCGCCAGCACGGGAAGCAGCCACCACGCCGCGCGCCAACGCCCGCCTGGTCGTGGCGGCGGGGGCGTGCGCGGTGAGGCAGCGGTGCGCGGTGGACTCATGGCCACATTGTGCTGCGCTAGCGCCCGCGGGGGATGGCCAGGGCATTGGAAAAGGGGGCTGTCGATTCGTGCATGCAGGCGGTATGCTGATTCGCATCGATGCCGCGGGCGCGCTGCGGGCTCCGTACCCGCCGCGGATCTTGTTCGTACTGCGAGGAGCACATCCCATGCAAGCCCAATCCTCTCCCGCCATGGATTTCTTTCAGTCGTTGCTGAAGAGTTCCGGCATGTCGTCGAGCTTCGCCAACTGGATGGCTCCGACCCTGGACCCCGAAGAACTCGAGCGCAAGATCGTCGATCTGCGCGTGGTGCTGCAGTGGCTGGAGGCGAACGTGCGTCTGACCCAGGCCACCATCCAGGGGCTGGAAGTGCAGCGCATGACCCTGTCGACCCTGAAGACCATGAACGTGGACTTCGGAGATCTCGCCAGTCATCTGGGCTCGGCCATGCGCGCCGGGGCAGAGGCGATGGGCGCGGCGACGCAGATGGGGGGCGGCGAGCCGGCGTCGCAGGCGCAGGGCGATGCCGAGGCCGCGGGCGGGGGGCGCGGTGCCTCGCGCCAGGCCTCCGGGGGCGAAGCCACGAAGGAGGCGCCGCAACTCGGCGGGCTGATCGACCCGGTGCAGTGGTGGAGCAGCTTGAGCGAGCAGTTCGCGAAGGTGGCGGGCGAGGCGCTGCGCGAAGGCGCCTGGGCCATGCCCGGCGGGGCGGCGCCGTCGTCGGACACGGGCGGGACCTCCGCCGCGCCGGCCGCGGCGACGAAGGCGGCTGCGCCCGCGGGCAAGCCCGCCGCGGCGCGCAAGCGGCCGGCGACGGCCAGGGGCGCGAAATCCGGCGCTGCCGGGGCGCGCGTGCGCAAGTCGCCGGGGCGCTCGCCGGGCTGAGCGGGGATGCGTCGGGATGGGCGAAGGCCCTGCGCGTGGCAGGGTTGGCGAATCAAGTCGCACGGATGCCGGGGCTTTGATACGCCTGCTACGATTGCCTGGCACGTTGCGGTGCAACATCGTGAACCGGCCCCGGCGCGACGCGCGTAGCCGGAGTCGGGTGTCGAGATCTCGCCGCATGGGCTGAAACGGTACCCCCAGCATGCGCTTCATCACCGCCCATTCGTCGTTGCCGAGCTGGCAACGGGCCCTGGACGCGCTGGCGTCCCAGGTGGCTCGCGAGCGCGCGCGCGTCGACACCATCACGCGGCCGAACCTGGGCCTGGTGTACGTGGATCCGCGCTACGCCACGCTGGGCGACGAACTGCTGAACGGCCTGCGGGAGCGCCTGGGTGTGGCGCACTGGGTGGGCGGCGTGGTGCCGGGGGTGTTCGCCTCCGGCGAGCAGGGCATCGAGAGTTGCGGAGTCGCTCTGATGCTGCTGCAGCTGGCGCAGCGCGACTTCCGTGTGTTCTCCGGGCGCAAGCCGCTGCCGCCGCTGTCCCGCGTGTGGCGCGGCGCGCATTCGGTGCTGGCCCACGGCGACGCCGAGCAACCGGACCTGGACGAACTGGTGGCCGAACTGGGCGAGCGCTGCGACGGCCATGACGTGTGGGGCGGCATCGTCAGCCCGGGCTGCGGCGCGCATTTCGCCGATGCCGTGCTGCAGGGCGGGGTGTCGGGCGTGGCCTTCTCGTCGCGCGTGAGCCTGCTGGGCGGGCTCAGCCACGGCATGGAGGCGGTGGGCCCGGCCCGCACGGTGACCCGCTGTGCCGACAACGTGGTGTATGCGCTGGACGGGCAGCCCGCGCTGGGCGCGCTGCTGGACGACCTGGGCGAGCCGCGCCGGCGCCGCGAGCACGAGCAATGGCGCGAACTGGTGCCCAGCCTGCGCGACGTGGTCGTGGGCCTGTCGTGGCCGGAGGACGCGCCGAGCCAGGCGCCCGCGGGCGCGCCGCCGGTGCTGCGCGGGCTCATCGGCATCGATCCGGGGGCGCAGGGGGTGGCGCTGGCGGCCGAACTCCAGCCGGGCATGCAACTGCGCTTCTGCAGGCGTCAGACGGGCGTGTCGCTGCGGGACCTGCTGCGACTGTGCACGGAGGTGCGCGAGGAGCTCGAGCAGCGCCGCGAGGCGCGTCAAGCGGCCGGGCACTCGTCGCCCGCCGATGGCGGGCCGCCGGTGCGCGGCGCGGTGTTCGCGACCTGCGCGGCCCGCCGGGGCACCGTGCTGCATGCGCAATGGCAGTTGCTGCACAGCCAGCTCGGCGAGGTGCCGCTGATCGGTTTCGAGGCCGCCGGAGAGTTCTCCGGGGCCAGCCTGCAGGCCTACAGCTCGGTGTTGCGCGTGTTCGCGCAGGACGTTCCCGTGTAAGTGCTCACTGCGGCGCCGGGCCCCGGAGATAGGCGGGTTCCGGCGGTTGGTGGACGTGCGTCGGGCGCGCTCAGGCCTGCTTGCGCAGGTGGTCGATGAGCCCGTTGAGTTCGTCCAGGGAGTGGAATCCCAGGGTGATCTCGCCGCGCATGCGGCCGCCGCTTCCCTTGGCGCGGATGTGTACCGGCGCGGCAAGCAGTTCCCCCAGCTCGTGTTCCAGGCGCTCGAGTTCGCGGCGTTCGGCCTGTTGCGCCGGGCGCGGGGCCGGCTCGGGCGCCTGCGCGCGCGCGCACAGGCGCTCGGTCTCGCGCACCGACAGGCGCCGCGCCTGCACCTGGTTGGCGGTCTGGATCTGCGCCGCGCCGTCGAGCGCGAGCAGGGCGCGGGCGTGGCCCATGTCCAGGTCGCCGGCCAGCAGCATGTCCTGCACCGGACGCGCCAGGTTCAACAGGCGCAGCAGGTTGCTGACCGCCGCGCGCGAGCGCCCGACGGCCCGCGCCGCCTGCTCGTGGGTGAAGGAGAATTCGTCGATCAGGCGCCGGATGCCCTGCGCCTCCTCCAGCGGATTGAGGTCCTCGCGCTGGATGTTCTCGATCAGCGCCATGGCCAGCGCCGACTGGTCGGGCACCTCGCGCACCAGCACCGGGACCTGGTCGAGCCCGGCCAGGCGGGCGGCGCGGCTGCGGCGTTCGCCGGCGATGATCTCGTACTTGCCCGAGGCCAGCGGACGTACCAGGATGGGCTGCATCACCCCCTGGGCCTTGATGCTTTCGGCCAGTTCGAACAGCGCGCCTTCGTCCATGCGCGTGCGCGGCTGGTACTGGCCCGGCACCAGCGCGTCCAGCGGCAGCGAGGAAGGCGCCCCTGTGGCGCTGGTCGTGATCTCGGCGCCCTGGGCCCCGAGCAGGGCTTCCAGGCCCAGGCCCAGGCCCTTGCGCTTCTTCGGGGCGGGCGGAGCGGGGGGGGAACTCTTCGAGGGACTGTTCATGCTGCGGTGGCGTTGGTGCTGCGGGCGGGGGCGGCGGCGCCGCGTACGCGGCGCACCATCTCCTCGGCGAATTCGATGTAGGCCTGGGCGCCGCGGCTGGCGCGGTCGAACACCACGCCGGGCAGGCCGTAGCTGGGGGCCTCGGCCAGGCGCACGTTGCGGGGGATCACCGCGTCGAACACCTTGTCGCCGAAGTGGGTCTTGAGCTGGTCGCTGACCTGTTGCTGCAGGGTGATGCGGGGGTCGTACATGACCCGCAGCAGCCCGATGAGCACGAGGTCGGGATTGAGCTTGGCATGCACCTGGCGCACCGTGTTGACCAGGTCGGTGAGGCCCTCCAGCGCGAAATACTCGCACTGCATGGGCACGATCACCCCTTGCGCCGCGCACAGGGCGTTGAGGGTGAGAAGGCCCAGCGCCGGGGGGGTATCGATGAGCACGAAGTCGTAGTCGTCGGCCACCGTGGCGAGCAGTTCCTTCATGCGGTGTTCGCGGCGCTCCTCGTCGACCAGCTCGACTTCGGCGCCGGCCAGTTCGCGGTTGGCGCCGAGCACGTCGTAGCCGCCCTGCGGGCTGGCGCGGCGGGCCTCCGCCAGCGGGGCGATGCCCAGCAAGGCCTGGTACACGCTGGGCTTGAGCTGGCGCTTGTCCACCCCCGAGCCCATGGTGGCGTTGCCCTGCGGGTCGAGATCCACCAGCAGCACGCGCTGGCCCACGCGGGCCAGGCCGGCGGCGAGGTTGACGCTGGTGGTGGTCTTGCCGACCCCACCCTTCTGGTTGGCGATGCAAAAAACCGATGCCATGGCAGGAGTCCTAGGAATCGCCGGGCCGGGCCGCGGCCGGCGCCTGCGCGCGGTGCATCCACACCACGCAGCGCTGCGCCTGCAGCCCGGGTACGTCGAGAATTTCGATGTCGTGCGCGATATCCGGCGGCAAGCCCTGGAGCTCGGCCTCGGGCACGCCGCCCTTCATGGCCGCCCAGGAACCACCGGCGAGCAGCACATGCTCGCTGATGCGCACGAGTTCGGCAAGCTCGCCCACCGCCCTGCTGGTGATGCAGTCGAAGCCGGGCAGGTTCAACTGCTCGATGCGCCCGTGAGCGACCTCTACGTTGCGCAGCTGCAGCGTGGCCGCGACCTGTTGCACGAAGGCGCACTTCTTTTGCACCGCGTCGACCAGGACCAGCTGCCATTGCGGGCGCATGATGGCCAGAACCAGACCGGGCAGGCCGCCGCCGGAGCCCACGTCGAGCACGCGCCGGGGGTGGTGCCGGTCGAGCGCCGGGATCAGGGACAGACTGTCGGCCAGGTGCAGCGTGAGCATGTGCGCGGGCTCGCGCACGGCGGTGAGGTTGTAGACGGCATTCCAGCGCTGCAGCAGCTCCAGGTAGCGCAGCAGCTGGTCGATCTGCGTGGCGTCGGCGTCCAGCCGCAGGGCCGCCAGGATGCCGGCGAGTTGCTCGCGTGCCGGCGGGCTCATCCGGCGGCCCGGCCGGCGGCGGCAGGCGCGCGCAGGCGGCGCTTGCGCAGGTGGACCAGCAGCAGCGAGATCGCCGCGGGGGTGACCCCCGATACGCGCGAAGCCTGCCCGAGGGTGAGGGGGCGGGCGCGGCCCAGTTTCTGCCGCACCTCGATGGACAGGCCCTGCACCGCGGCGTAATCCAGGTCCTCGGGCAGGGACATGTGCTCGTATTCGGCGGCGCGCTGCACGTCCACCTGCTGGCGCTCGATGTAGCCGGAGTACTTGACGCCGATCTGCACCTGTTCGGCTTCGTCGGCGCGCAAGGGCTGCGCCGGTGCATAGCGCGCGTCGAGGGCCGTGACCAGGCGCGTGTAGTCCACGTCCGGGCGGCGCAGCAGGTCCTCCAGGCGGTACTCGCGCTCGATGGCCTGGCCGATGAGCTGCTCGGCATCGGCCGGTGGCAGGGTCTGCGGCTGCACCCAGGTGTCGCGCAGGCGCTGGCGTTCGGCATCGATGGCCTCGCGCTTGCGGCAGAAGGCGTCCCAGCGCGCGTCGTCGACCAGACCCAGGCGTCGCCCGGCCTCGGTCAGGCGCAGGTCGGCGTTGTCCTCGCGCAGGCTCAGTCGGTATTCGGCGCGGCTGGTGAACATGCGGTAGGGCTCGCTGACTCCCTTGGTGATGAGGTCGTCGACCAGCACGCCCAGGTAGGCCTGCTCGCGCCCCGGACACCAGGGCTCGTCGCCGCGCACCAGCAAGGCGGCGTTGGCGCCGGCCAGCAGGCCTTGCGCGGCGGCCTCCTCGTAGCCGGTCGTGCCGTTGATCTGGCCGGCGAAGAACAGCCCGGCCACCGCGCGGGTCTCCAGCGAGGACTTCAGGGCCCGCGGATCGTAGTAGTCGTACTCGATGGCGTAGCCGGGGCGCAGCACGTGCGCCTGTTCCAGGCCCTCGATGCTGTGCACCAGTTCGAGCTGCACGTCGAAGGGCAGGCTGGTGGAAATGCCGTTGGGATAGAACTCGTGGGTGCTGAGGCCCTCGGGTTCGAGGAAGATCTGGTGCGCGTCCTTGCCAGCGAAGCGGTGGATCTTGTCCTCGATGCTGGGGCAATAGCGCGGGCCCACGCCCTCGATCACCCCGGTGTACATGGGGCTGCGGTCCAGCCCGGCGCGGATGATGTCGTGGGTGCGCGCGTTGGTGTGGGTGATCCAGCAGGGAAGCTGGCGCGGGTGTTGCGAGGCCTCGCCGAGGAAGCTGAACACCGGGACGGGATCGAGGTCTCCGGGTTGCTCCTGCATGCGCGAGAAGTCGATGCTGCGGCCATCGATGCGCGGCGGCGTGCCGGTCTTGAGCCGCCCCTGGGGCAGGCCGATTTCGCGCAGGCGCTGCGCCAGGGACTGGGCGGGGGGATCGCCCGCGCGACCGCCGGAGTAGTTCTGCAGACCGATGTGGATCTTGCCGTCCAGGAAGGTGCCGGCGGTCAGCACCACGCTGCGGGCGCGGAACCGGATGCCGCTCTGGGTGACGGCGCCGCACACCCGGTCGCCGCGGCCGTCGGACTCCAGCAGCAGGTCGTCGACCGCTTGCTGGAACAACCACAGGCCGGGCTGGTTTTCCAGCCGGGAGCGGATGGCGGCCTTGTAGAGCACGCGGTCGGCCTGGGCGCGGGTCGCGCGCACGGCGGGGCCCTTGCTGCCGTTGAGAATGCGGAACTGGATGCCACCCTCGTCGGTGGCGGCGGCCATCGCGCCGCCCAGGGCGTCGATTTCCTTCACCAGGTGGCCCTTGCCGATACCGCCGATGGACGGGTTGCAGGACATCTGGCCCAAGGTCTCGATGTTGTGGCTGAGCAGCAGCGTGGCCGCGCCCATGCGGGCGGCGGCCAGCGCGGCTTCGGTGCCTGCGTGGCCACCGCCGACCACGATGACGTCAAAGACCTTCGGATATTCCATGGGGTTCACCAGCTTCGAGGCCCACATTGTAGGCGCGGCGTGCTCCGGAGCCGGGGAGGGCGGATGTTCCACGTGGAACATCGTGATGAGGACGAGGTCGGGGGCTCGTGCGCGACAGCGGCGGCCGCACCCCGCTGGGGCCGGCAGGCCGGGTGGTTGGCGCCTCCGGCGCCAACTGCGCTTGCGCTGCTCGGGCCGGGGGCGCGCGGCAGAACTCGCTGCGCGCGCTGCCGCGCGCTGCGCTCGGACAGCTGCCGCAAGCATGATGGTGGAAGCGCGCTGGCGCGCGCGGCCCCCGGCGCTGCGCTACTCGCCACCCCGGCACGCCGGCCCCCGCGGGGCACGACCACCGCTGTCGATCACCGCAGCGGTGGGTGGCCCGAAACCCAGCCGGGGCGCGAGCTTGGACGGGATGGCTTCGCGTGGGGGCGGGCGGCGGTTCGGGGCCGGGGCCGGACAGACTGGACCGAGAGTCCGAAAGCGTCGGCACTCGAAGAGCCATGCGTGCTTCGTCGCCGTCGCGACCGCGCTGCCTGGGCCTCGGGGCCAGGGCCGTGGGAGCGCCCAGGTACAGCGCGTGGTGCGGCGCTGCCTGACGGAGGTTCCGCCCAGGGTCCGCCCCGAGGGGCGGCGATCGTCGTTGTCGCGCAAGCCCGAGATGTCGGCGCCAAGCGCCGATTCCGGCGGCATCGTCGCGAGACATGATCGGGATCAGTTCCGGCGCTTCACATGCCCACTACATTCAAGTCCAGAGATTCCTCTCAAGGAGCATGACCATGAAGATCAACGAAGGCGGGCTGGATCGCGGGATACGCGTGGTCGTCGGACTGGTGCTGATCGCGCTGGCGGCGACGGGCACGGTGGGGTGGTGGGGATACATCGGGATCGTGCCGCTGATCACCGGCGCGGTCGGCGTGTGCCCGGCCTATTCCCTGCTGGGGCTCAACACCTGCCCGATGAAAAAACAGTCCTGACCAGGGCCGCATGTTCCACGTGGAACATGCGCCATGCCGGAGACGCCCGCGCATCGGGCATGAAAAAACGCCAGACCCCCTCGGGGGATCTGGCGTCGTTGTCTCAGCGTCTTGGCGCTGATGCTTGCCGGTACTCCACGCTCATGCACGGGTCCGGTCGGGCTGTCTCCTCGCTACTCACTCCAGAATTCTTGCGGCGTGCACCACGGTGCGCGACTGAATGGGATTATTGACCTCCACCCCCCGGCTTGCCCAGAGGGGAAAACCCGCTCCCCGATTCAGGGCGGTGGCACGCGGGAGGGTGCGCGCTTTCAGCGCCCGAGTCCCGGAAACAGCCTGAGCAGGCCTTCGCTCATCAGTTCCACCGACAGCGCGGCGATCAGCAGGCCCATCAGGCGGGTCATGATGTTGATGCCGGTCTTGCCAACCACGCCCGCGATGCTTTCGGCGGCGCGGAAGGTCCCGGCGATCACCAGCGCGGCGATCACGCCATAGCCCACCAGCACCAGCAGGTAGGGCCAGTGGCGGTTCTTGTCCGCGTAGATGATCATGGTCGAGATCGTGGCCGGCCCGGTCAACAGCGGTACGGTCAAGGGCACCACGGCGATGCTGCGGCTGCTGGCTTCGGCCTCGTCCATTTCCTCGGGGGTGGAGCGGAATGCCGTGGGCGCGGCATTGAGCATGCCGATTCCGGTGATCAGCAGCAGCAGTCCCGCGCCCACCTGGAAGGAGGCCAGGGAAATGCTGAAAAACTGCAGCACCTGGGTTCCCAGCAGCGCGCTGACCGCGATGACCATGAAGGAGGAGAAGGCACAGGTGGTGATGGTGCGCTTGCGCTGCGCCGGGGTGAAGCCCTCGGTGAGGGCCAGGAAGATGGGCAGGATGCCCAGGGGGTTGATGATCGCCAGCAGGGCGACGAGCGGCTTGATCAAGTGGGTGGCTTGCGGTGCCGTGCTGGCCATCAGGCTCATCGAGTGGGCTCCAGGGAGACGGGTGAGGGAAGGGGATAGGGGGAAGAGGGGCGAATCATTGCACGAAGCCCATGCGCGGGCCTCGTGAGCGAATGCGGGGAAAGTCGCGCTCCAGCAGCTCGCCGCGTCCGTCGAGCTTGGCCGAGCCGAAGGCGGCGGCGAGCAGGCGGCGCATTTCCCGCGGGCTGGCCTGGGCCAGCGCATCCAGCGCGCCGTCGCCGAGGTCGGTCGTGAAGCCCGCGCCCCAGTCGTGTCCCTCGCGCAGCTCCCGATACAGGCGAGTGGCGATGGCGCGGCGTCCGGCCTCGTCGGGGGCAGGAACCTCGAACACGTCGAGCCGGTTGAGAATGGGCTCGGGGATGCTCGCCGGGTCGTTCGCGGTGGCCACCCACACGACGCCGGTGCAGTCGATGGGCACCTCCGCGAACTCGTCGGTGAAATGGCGCGCGGTGTCGTGCTCCAGCAGGCTGTACAGCGCGCCCAGCGGGTCGTACTGAGCGGCACCGGCCGCCTTGTCGATCTCGTCGATGACCACGACCGGGTTGGCGTATTCGCCCTGCACCAGGGTCTCGAACACCTTGCCGGGGCGCGCGCCCTTCCATTGCGAGGAGGCGCCGGAAAGAATCCAGCCGGCGGTCAGCGCGTTCATCGGCGCCAGCGCCCACGCGGTGCCCAGCATGTCGGCGACGCGGCGCGCGAAGTGGGTCTTGCCGATGCCGGGCTCGCCCAGCAGCAGCATGGGCGTGACTTCCACCGGGTCGCGGCTGTCGGCGGCCAGGGCCACGGCGCGCAGCACCTGTTCCAGCGGCTCGGCGAAATTGGGCAACTCGGCCTGCAGCGCGTCGCGGTCCGGTACCGCCGCCGGCTTGATGGCCAGGCGCTGGCCACCCGCTTCGATCATGCGCGTGTAGGTGGCCCGCAGCGCGTCCTGGGCGTCGGCGGCGAGGCCCCTGAGCTTGCGCTCGACGTCCTCGACCGCGTAGACGGATTTGTAGGCTGCCATCGCGATGGTCATCTCGCACTCCTGCACCGGCTCGCCAGGCGCCGGCCTGCTTGCATGATGCCAGAGCCGGCGCGCGCCGCAGGCGCGGGCGCCCCGAGGTGTTGGATTTACGCCGCGTCAGATCTCGATCTGGGTTCCCAGTTCCACCACGCGGTTGGGCGGAATGCGGAAATAGTCCGAGGCTTCCTGGGCGTTGCGGCTCATCCAGGAGAACAACACCTCGCGCCACAGCGCCATGCCCGGAATCTTCGAGGGCACGATGGTCTGGCGCGCGAGGAAAAAGGAGGTCTCCATGAGGTGGAACTCCAGTCCCGACAGGCGCTCGCAATCCTTCAACAGTTTCTGGATATCGGGTTCATCCTTGAACCCATAGCGAACGTGCAGCAAATAGATGCCTTCCTCCATCGGGCGCAGGTCGATGCCCTGGTCCGGCCCGACATGGGGAACGTCGGCGGCCTGCGCCGACAGGAACACCACGCGCTCGTGCAGCACCTTGTTGTGCTTGAGGTTGTGCAGCAGCGCATGCGGCACGGTCTCGGCGTTGGGCGTGAGGTAGATGGCGGTGCCCTCGACCCGGGTCGGCGGATAGGTCGAGAGGCTGTGCACGAAGTCCTTCAGGTTCAGCGCGTGCTCCTGCAGCTGGCGCTTGAGCAGGCTGCGGCCGCGCTTCCAGGTCGACAGCAGGGTGTACACGGCGGCGCCGAACACCAGCGGGAACCAGCCGCCGTGGTCGACCTTCAGCGAGTTGGACGCCAGGAACAGCACCTCGACCAGCGCCAGGGGCACGAACACCAGGTTGGCGCGGCGCGTGCTCCAGCCCCAGCGCTGCGGCGCCACCATCCACAGGAATACGGTGGTGGTGACCATGGTGATGTTCACCGCGATGCCGTAGGCGGCGGCCAGGTTGTCCGAGCTGCGGAAGGCCATCACCAGCGCCAGCACGAACAGCAGCATGGTCCAGTTGATGAAGGGCACGTAGATCTGCCCCTGGTTGCGCTCGTTGGTGAACAGCACGCGCATGCGTGGCAGGTAGCCCAGCTTGATGGCCTGGGTGGTCATCGAGTAGGCGCCCGAGATCACCGCCTGCGAGGCGATCACCGTGGCCATCGTGGCCAGCACCACCAGAGGCCACAGCGCCCAC
>JAKBNS010000217.1 GCA_021830925.1 Pseudomonadota bacterium
CGCAGCAGCGAGAAGTGGCTGTAGAAGGTGTTGTCGACCACGCGCGGCGCGCGGTGGTTGTTGATCACCAGGGTCAGCACCTTGTTGGGCTCGTTGACGCCGTAGTCGTTCTCGTCCCAGGTGACCACGATGGCGTTGTGGCCGCGCTCCCAGGCCGGCGAGGCCTGGATGGACTGCACCAGCTTCTTGAGCATCGCATCGCCGCGGTACATCAGCGCGGCGCCGGTGCAATCGGCGCCGGCGTTGCCGCGGCCGTGCTGGTCATTGCACTGGTTGGGGGCGATGAACGAGAAGTTCGGCACATGCCCGGTGCGCAGGTCGGCGTACAGGCCGCGGGACCCGTCGAAGCCGACGATGTTGTCGCGCAGGGCCGAGCTTTCCTGGATGTCGCGGAAATAGACGAAGGGGTTGTGCTTGGCCGCGTACAGCTGGACCATCGTGCCCGCGGGCGTCGGCTGGCTCAGCAGCGAGCCGCTGTCGTTGCCGTTGACGAACACGCCGTCGCTGTAGTTCACGTTGTCCGCGCCCGCGAGCGGCAGGTCTTCCTGGTAGCTCTTCCAGGACTTGCCGGCCTGCATCAGCTGTTCGGCGATGGTCTTGCCCACCGTCGGCGCGGCGGCGAAGCCCACCTTGCCGTCCAGGTCCCACGAACCGGTGGCGGGGTTGCCGGGCACGCCCGAGCCCACCGGGTAGACCTCGTTGACGTAATCGATGGCCGGAGTCTCGGCGTCGACGCCCGAGCCCTGGATGGGGCAGATCACCGTCGGCTGGCCCTGCGGCGCCGCGGCGTCGAGGTTGGGCACGCCGGTTGCGATGTTGGGCGCGCAGGAGGCGTCGTGCCAGGCGGGCATGTTGTCGCTGCGCACGCCGAAGTTGGAGCCGCCGACCACTTCCAGATAGTTGGTCAGGCTGGGGTGGCCCACGCCGTAGTAGTTGGCGGCGACGTTGGCGCTGCGGTAGAGCTGGTTGATGTAGGGGACGTCGGGGTTGCCCACCTCGGCGCTCATGGGCTGGTTTTCCATCATGATCACCCAGACATGGTCCAGATGGGGAACGCCGGCGGGCACGGGGCCCTGGTCGGCTTGCGCGGCGGCGCAGGCCAGGAAGCTGGCGCCGACAAGCGCGGCAAGGGTTTTGCGTTTCATGGTTGTCCTCGTGGAAAGTGGCCAAGCGGCGGCGCGGAGTTGCATTGCGTTGCGCCGGACACGATTTGTAGGCTTTGCACGAGACGGTTTGATGACACTTCCCGGGGTGTTGTTTCCTCCCCCCACGCTCGCGGGGGGAGCGGGTCTTGCGATCGTCGTGCCCGCCGTGGGCGGGCGTCAGTCGGGGCGCTGTGCGGCGCCGCGCAGCGCGGCGGCCTCGGCGGCGGCCGACTCCGCGCCGGACTGCACCGAGCGACCTTCGGCGGGCCAGGGGTTGTTCGCGGTCGCCACCGGCGGCACGGACTGCGGGGCCGTCGGCGTCGCGTCGCCGCCGCGGGTTTGCAGGAGCTCGCGCACGCCGTTGCGCGACAGCACGGCCTCGCCGAAGCCGGTCTCCACCAGGCGCACGCCATCCACCACCACGGCGCCCGCCGGATAGGCCTGCGGCGCCTTGCCGTCGATGCCGATGAGGGCGGCGCCGGCATGGGCGCCGCCGCCGATCACCCCCCACAGGCGAAATCGCGTGGACGCCACCACGGCGTGCGGGGCCGGGTACAGGCGCACGGCGTTCGCGGCTTCGGCGCTCCAGTCGGGCGGCGCGCTCGGCGCCAGCGCCTGGGCATGGGCGGCGCGCCAGATGCGCAGGCCCCAGTGCACGGCCACGGCCGCGCAGGCCGCGCTCAGCACGAGCGCGCTCAGGCCGGCGGCCAGCCGGGCACGGTCCACGCGAGGGCGCAGGGGCAGGGGACTGTCGGCCATGGCGCTCATTTCACCAGGTTGTTCATCTGGATGATGGGCAGCATCACCGCCAGCACGATGGTCATGACCATCAGGCCCATGCCCAGGATCAGCAGCGGCTCCAGGATGGTGACCAGCGTGAAGGCGCGGCGCTGCACCTCCTGCGCGTGCTGCGCGGCGGCGCGCTGCAGCATTTCGGGCAGCGTGCCGGTCTGCTCGCCCAGGCGGATGAAGGTGATCAGCACCGGCGGGTAGCGCCGGTGCAGGCCCAGCGCCGAGGCCAGCGAGGAGCCCTCGCGCACCAGGGTCAGCGCCTCCTGCGCGTCGGCCTTGAGCACGCTGTTGGACACGGTGTCGATGGCCGCCTGCAGCGCGCGCAGGATGGGCACTCCGGCGCCGCTGAGGATGGCCAGGGTGGACGCGAAGCGTGCCGTGTTGAGCCCGCGCACCAGGCGTCCGAGTTGCGGAACCCGCAGCACTGCCGCGTGCACCGCGGCGCGCGGACCGGGCACGCGCAGCGCCTGGCGCAGCACGACGGCGGCGCCGGCCAGTCCCAGCGCGAGCAGCCAGCCCCAATGGCGCAGGAAACCGCTGACCGCGATGAGCATCACGGTCAGCAGCGGCAGTTTCTGGTGGGCTCCCTGGAACACCCCGACCACCTGCGGCACCACGTAGGTCAGCAGCAGCGTGACCACGGCGATGGCCACCAGCACGACGATCACCGGATAGGCCACCGCCTGCAGCAGCTTGGAGCGCAGCTGCTGGCTGCTCTCCAGGTAATCGGCCAGGCTGCCCAGCACGGCGCCCAGGTCGCCGCTGTCCTCGCCGGCCGACACCAGCGCGCGGTACACGTCGGAGAACTCGCGCGGGTGGCGCGACAGCGCGGCGCTGAGGCTGTGTCCGCCGCCGACCTCGCTTTTCACCGCCTGCAGCAGATCGCCCACCTCGGCACGGTCCACGTCCTCGGCCAGCGCGCCGAGCGCGCGCTCCAGCGGCAGCCCCGACACCAGCAGGCCCGAGAGCTGCCGGGTCAGCAGCGCCAGCTCCTGGGAGTTCATGCGCCGACGCGCGAAGCGCCGCGTGCCCGCCGCCGCGCCCTCGGCCGCGATGGCGTCGACCTGCAGCGGGATCAGTCCGCGCGAGCGCAGCAGGGAGCGCGCTCCGCGCGCGCTGTCGGCCTCCAGCACGCCGCGCTGCTCGGCGGCGGCCGCGTCCAGCGCGACGAAACGGTAGGCGGGCATGGCGCAGGGCTCCGGGCTACTCGCGCGTGACGCGCATCAGTTCGGCCAGCGAGGTCTGGCCCGAGTGCACCCAGCGCATGCCGTCGTCGCGCATGCTGCGCATGCCGGCGGAGGTGGCCAGGCGGCGCAGCTCGGCCTCGGCCGCCTGCTCGTGCACCGCGGCGCGCAGCGGGTCGTCGGCCTCCAGCAGTTCGAACACCCCGGTGCGACCCCGGTATCCGGTGTGGTTGCAGGCCGGACAACCGTCGGCCACGAAGCCCTCCCCGTCGGGCGAGGGCCTTCGGCACTGCGCGCACAGCATGCGCACAAGGCGCTGCGCAAGCACCCCCAGCAGCGAGGAGGCGAGCAGGAAGGGTTCGACCCCCATGTCGATCAGGCGCGTGACGGCCGACGGGGAATCGTTGGTGTGCAGCGTGGCCAGCACCAGGTGCCCGGTCAGCGAGGCCTGGATGGCGATCTGCGCGGTCTCGAAATCGCGGATTTCTCCGATCATCACGATGTCCGGGTCCTGGCGCAGGATGGCGCGCAGCGCGCGCGCGAATGTCAGTTCGATGCGCGGGTTGACCTGGGTCTGCCCGATGCCCGCCAGGTCGTATTCGACCGGGTCTTCCACGGTCATGATGTTGAGCTCGGCCGAGTCCAGGCGCGCCAGCGTGGAATACAGCGTGGTGGTCTTGCCGCTGCCGGTCGGGCCGGTGACCAGCAACAAGCCGTGCGGGTGGCGCACCAGCGCGTCGAAGCGCTCCAGCATGGGCGCCGACATGCCCACCGCGCGCAGGTCCAGGCGCGCTGCGGATTTATCCAGCAGGCGCAGCACCGCGCGTTCGCCGTGCGCGCAAGGCAGCGTCGACACGCGCACGTCCAGCGCGCGTCCGCCGATGCGCAGGGAGATGCGCCCGTCCTGCGGCAGGCGCTTCTCGGCGATGTCGAGTTGCGCGAGGATCTTCACCCGGGAGATCATCGCCGCGTGCAGCGCCTTGTTCGGGCGTACCACGTCGTGCAGCGTGCCGTCGACGCGGAAGCGCACGACCGAGAAAGTCTCGAAGGGCTCGACGTGGATGTCGCTGGCGCCGTCGCGCGCGGCCTGCGTGAACAGCGCGTTGAGCATGCGGATGATCGGCGCGTCGTCGGCCGTCTCCAGCAGGTCCTCCACCGCCGGAAGGTCCTGCAGCAGGCGCGACAGGTCCACGTCGCCCTCGACCTCGCTGACCACTTCGGCGGCGCTGCCGTCGCGCTGCGCGTAGGCCGCGCCGATGCGCTCGAGCAGTTCGTCCTGGGCGACGCGCTGCACCTCGCGCACGTGGTGCTGGCGCTGCACCTCGGCCATGCCGGCGGCGCGCGTGGATTCGCTGATCCACAGCGTCAGCTCGTCGCCCTCGCGCTCGGCCAGCAGCGCCTGGTCGCGGCAGAAGGCGTAGGGCAGCGGATAGCGTGCGGACATCGGCGACTCCGTTCAGGCCTTCAGGGCTTGGCCGCCGGCGCCGGCACCGGTGCGGTCAGGGGTGCGGGCCCCGGCAGCGGTGCCGACTTGTCGGTCGGGCCCAGGTCGGGCAGGATCGGCCCCGGCAGCTCGGGCAGCCCGAAGGACTGCAGGGCCTGCGTGCCGCGTTCCAGATTCTGCATGTAGCCGTAGCGCTGCTGGCTGAGCTTGGTGCCCTCGGCCTCGCTGCGCACGATGACCGGGCGCAGGAACACCATCAGGTTGGTCTTGGTCAGCGTGCGCGCCTTGGAGCCGAACAGCAGTCCCAGCACCGGGATGTCGCCCAGGCCGGGGATCTTGTTGTGGCTGTAGGTGAGCTGGTTCTGCATCAGGCCGCCCAGCACGATGGTCTGGCCGCTGTCGACCAGCACCGTGGTCTGCAGGGAACGCTTGTTGGTGATGTACTGCCCATTCGTCACCGTGGGGTTCGCCACCGTGGAGTTCTCGCTGTAGACGTCCAGCTTGATCACGTTGCCGGCGGTGATCTGCGGGCGGATCTTCAGGGTCAGGCCCACGTCCTGACGGTCGTAGGTCTGGAAGGGCGTGACGCTGTTGGTGGTGGAGCCGGTCTGCGCGTACGAGCCGGTGAGGAAGGGCAGGTTCTGGCCCACGACGATCTTCGCCGTGTCGTTGTCCAGGGTCATCAGGTTCGGCTGCGACAGCACGTTGGCGTCGAGGTTGTTGCGCATGAAATTCGCCAGCAGCCCCAGCGTGGTGATGCCCGCGATGTTGTGCAGGATGCCGATGTTCAGGCCCTGCTCGGGCGCGATGGCCCCGCTGGCCAGCGCCGACGCGCCCTGGCCGCTGGCCAGCGCCGCCTGCAGCGCGACGATGTTGCTGGCGTTGCCGTTGGACAGGTTGCTGAAATTGGTGCCCCCGAACACGCCGTTGTTGCCGTTGGCGCTGCCCAGCGCCGATTCCCACTGCACGCCGAGCTGGGCCGCCTTGGTGGCGCTGACCTCGACGATCAGGGCCTCGACGTAGACCTCCGAGCGGCGCACGTCGAGCTTGTCGATCACCGCCCTGAGCTGGCGGTACACGGGGGGCGGCGCGTTGATGACCAGCGCGTTCATCGCCACGTCCGCGTACACCGAGCCGCCCTGGGGCAGCGGCACCGTCTGGTTCTCCGCGGCCGGGCCGAAATCGGGGGTCTGCCCCAGCCCGCCGCCGCTCTGGCCGGTGCCGGTCGAGCCGTAGCCCGACGATGCGTAGCCCATGCCGCCGCCGCCGGTGTAGTCGGAACGACCGCCGGCCGCCGCCGAGCCCACGCTCTGGCGCGCCGCCTGCTGCAGCGAGCCTTCGCCGGCCGCGCCCGTGCCGGTGTTGCTGGCCAGCACCCCCTGCAGCACCTTGGCCAGCGAGGCCGCCGAGGCGTTGTGCAGGTAGACCACGTGGATGTCGTCGCCGTCGTCGGCCGCGGGACGGTCGAGCTTGCGGATCATCTGCTCGATCTGCATGAGCTGCACGCCGTTGCTGGCACGCACGATCAGCGAGTTGCTGCTGGTGTCGGCAAGCACCACCGCGCGCATGCCCGAGGACGTCGCGACGCCGCCGGTGTTGGCCGCGGGCGCGCGCGCGGGCACGCCGCGCG
This sequence comes from Pseudomonadota bacterium, assembly GCA_021830925.1. Lineage (GTDB taxonomy): Bacteria > Pseudomonadota > Gammaproteobacteria > Burkholderiales > Burkholderiaceae_C > Thiomonas_A. The sequence goes on from JAKBNS010000217.1 coordinate 6,196, forward strand.
AGTTGTCCGAGGAGCTCTGCAGCGAGATCAGCTTGTCCAGCGTCGTGGCCAGCTCGGAAGCCACCGCGTAGCGCAGGGGCACCACGTCCACTTCGCTGCCGGTGGGAATGTCCAGGCCCGCGATGATGCGCGCCAGGCGCCGCAGGTTGTCGGCGTAATCGGTGATCACCAGCGCATTGCTGCCGGGATCGACGTTGATGGTGTTGTTCGGCGAGATCAGCGGGCGCAGCACCGGCAGCAGGTTGCTGGCGGCCTGGTTGCGCAGTTCGAACACCTGGGTGACCACCTGGTCGCCGCGGCCGGGGATGCGCGCGGAGGTGTTGCCCACCCCCACCGGCGTGGTCTGCAGGCGCGCGTCGGCCTCGGGCACCACCTTGAACACGCCGTCATGCTCGACCACCGCGTAGCCGGTCAGGCGAAGTTGCGTGAGCAACGCGAGGTAGACCTGTTGCGGCGGCACCGGGGTCTTGAACTGCAGCGAGATGCGGCCCTTCACCCGGGGATCGACGATGAAGTTGCGACCGGTGGCCGCGGCCACCGCCTGCACGGCGCTGGAGATCTCGGCGTTGACCAGATCGATGGTCATCGGCGGGCGCGCACCCGCGTCGCGTTCCTGGCGCGCGCCGGTGCGCGACGCGGCAAAGGCCGGGGCGAGGGGGGCCAGGCCCAGGGCCGTGCACAGCAGCCATGCCGTGGCATCGCGGCCGCGGCGGAGCGCCGGACGAGCCATCCTGGAAGTGAAGTTTGCGCTCATGAAACTTGATCCCCTTGGTTCACCGCTCGATGCCCTTGCCCCTCGCCGGGTTCATGGCGCGATGCGTTCACAATCCGATGCGTACATGGTCGCCCTGACGAGGCCCCAGCAGGCCCAGCAGCGTGGCCAGGGACTGCTCGCGCCCCGGCGCCGCGCGCGCGGTTCCCGAGAATTGCATGCGCTGTCCGTTCCACACGCCGTCGCCGGCGAGGATCAGCGCACCCGACAGCGTGCTCAGGCGTACGCTCGCGCTGGCACCGCGACCCTCGACGTCCACGCGATAGCTGCCCAGCGGCGCCAGCGTGCTCAGGCGCGAGCTCATGTCCATCGCCTCCGCCCGCAAGCTGCCGCCCAGATCCAGGCGGCCGGCCGCCATGCGCAGGCTCAGGTCCTGCAGTCGAACATGCACCATTCCCTGCGGGGCCAGCGTATTCCACGGTGTTCCTAGGCCCTCCAGCAGCACCGCGGGGAACGCGGCCGTCCACGGACCACCCTGTTGCACCAGATCCCAGCCGCCGAAGCGTGGATCCAGGCGGGCGCGCAGCGGGTCGGCGGCCAGCGGCGGCCAGTGCAGCCGAAGCTCGATCGTGCCGGCCCACAGGCGGCGCAGGCCGATGTTCCAGGACAGCTGGCCGGGCAGGGCGCTGGCGTCGCGCCCCTGCGGACCGGCGCTCAGTACCACCAGTGCGCGTCCGTCGCGCCAGGAGCCCTGGGCATTGCTGAGCAGCACATGTCCGCCCGAGGCGCCCGCCACGGCGGTCGCCACCCACGCGGCCGGCGCGTGTGCGAGCAGTGCCCAGGCGCAGCCCAGCAGCACCGCGACCGCGTAGGGCCAGCGCCGTGACGTCATGGCTCCTGCTCCGGCGAGGCTTGCGCGGAAGCTCCGGGTGTCGTTTGCTGCGCCCGCAGATCGATGCTGCCCGAAAGCGTCGAGCCATCGGCGTCGAGCTTGAGTCTGGCCGACACGACGCTGGCCGCCCATTCCTGGCGCGCGGCGCGTGCGAAGGCCGCGAGGTCGCTGGCCGGCAGGTGCTGTACCTGCAGGGTCACGCTGCCCGGCAGCGGCGCGGCCTGCACCTGCGCGCCGCGCGCGCGCAGCCAGCGTGCCGCGGCGCCGCCCAGATCGGTGTCCTGCGCTTTCACCGGAGCTCGCGCCGCCAGTCGCGCCAGTTCCTCGGCCTGGCCGCGTGCCTGGGCCAGCTGCTCCTGCAACTGCGCGATGCGTTGCGGTGCCAGCGACTCGGTGCGTAGCGCGGGACGAAGCAGCACCAGCCAGAGCAGTGCGCCCGCGACCACCACGACCGCGCTGAGCACGAGCCTGCGTTCGCGGGCGGAGGCCTCGCGCCAGCGCAGCGCCAGGCCGGACTTCAACGAGGCGAGCGGGGCGGGCGCGCCGCGACGGGGGGATAGGGCCATGGCCTGGCTTGCCTCGCGATGTTCAGTCCGACGTGGCGACGATCAGCGAACTGCCGTCCACGTGACAGTCCAGGCCCTGTTCCTGGCAGCGCCTGGAGGCTGCGGCCGCCAGCCCCGAAGCCAGGTGCAGGCTCAGGCGGCCGGGGCGGAAGTCCAGCGCCAGCGGACGCGAGCCGGCGAGCAACTGGGCGGCCCGGCCCATCAGCACCTCCAGGCCGTCGCCGGTCGGCGCGCCGGCGCGCGCACGCGCCTGGTCGAGGGCGCGCCGCATCTGCAGCCCCGGATCGAGCACCGCAGGCGCTCCCGGAAGGGCCTGGGCCACGGTGGTCTGCAGGCGCTGTTCCAGCGCCGCCTGCTGTCCGCGCAGTTGCGCCGCATGCAGGTTCAGGCCGAGCAATTCCAGGGCCGCCAGCGTGCCGGCGAGCCAGGCCACGCGGCGCCACGCGGGCATCGCCGCCTGCTCGCGCAGCATGTTCCACAGGCGCTGGGCGGGGGCGCGCGCAAGGAGGTCGAACTGGCGCAGGTCCCAGGCGGAATCGGCGGCGCGCGCCAGCCACTGGGCGCGATCGCAGGTCTGCCGCGCGACACCCTCGCCGAACCAGCGTACGGCCAACGGGTCCAGGCCCGGTTCGACCAGGATGCCCAAGGGCACTTGCGGACAGGCCGCGTCGGCCTGGTCTTGCTGCAGGTGCAGCCACCCCGCCTCCCCGGCGGCGTCGCGCCACAACAGGCGCACTCGGGCGTCGTCCAGGCGCTGCAGGCAGGCCCAGCCGGGCTCCAGCAACGCGGACTCGGGCACGACCTGCCCGACCTCGCAGCCGGCCTGTTCCAGCTGCTCCAGGGATTGGCGCAGGGCCGCGCGTTCGCAGCAGGCAGCCCAGCGCAGGCTGCCGTCCGCTTCGCGCGGTGCGGCCGCCAGGTGTTGCAGGCTCAAGTCGCCGAGCAGGCGATCCTCGAGCGCGCCGCCCAGCGCGGCCTGCACGCGCGCGGACGGCATCGCCGGAAGTTGCAGGCCCAGCAGCGTGAGTTCCTCGGCGGGCCACACGCCGAGCACGGAGCTGGCCTTGGGAAGCAGTGCCGCCTGGACTTCGCCGTGCTCGCCCGCGGAGGAACCGGCGGCGAGGCGCACGTAGGGTACGGCACCGGTCCGGCTGCCGACGGGAAGGCGAAGCACGAGGCGGGTCATGCGCGGGGATTGTAAGGAGCGCCCCAGGGGTATCCGCTACTTTTCCGAGCGGGGATAGGGAATTGATGCAACAAAGCCCGCACGTTCACGAAATGTTCATGAACTCGGTCGCACTGCGGGTGGCGCTGGAGCATGATGGTGCGGATTACTGCCTGGACTGCGGATCGGCCAGCCAGGGAGCGACGCGCTGCATGCGCAGCACCATGCTCAGCGTGCCCACGCGCTGGATCAACGCGCGTTCGGCATATTCGAAATCCCCGATGCGAACCCGGGCGATCGCGTCGAAATAGCTGCTGCCCACCCCGACCAGCGCGTAATTGATGCCCGGCGCGGCGTCGCTTCCCAGCGCGGCCCGGATGGCGTTGTAGTCGGCGAAGTGCCCGCGCGCGCGCGTCGCGACCAGGCGCGCGGCCTGCTCCTCGCTGATGTCGAGCATGGCGGCGAGCAGCGGCGCGCTGGCGGTGTTGGCATTGAGCGAGGTGTTCGTGGGCAGTACCGTCACGTAGGGTGCCAGGCGCGGCAGCGCGGCGGCGATGTCCGGCGACAGTCGCGCGAGATCCGGCAATTCGCGGATCGGCAGCGTGTCCCCGCTGCCCGCTTGCGCCTGCGCCATCGCCTGCGCGATGCGTGTCGCCAGCGCCGGGTTCAGGCCGAGTTCGGAGCACAGGCGTTGCAGGGCCTCGACCGCGCTGGGCCAGGGCTTGCCGTACTGCGCCAGGTCGGTGAGATTGAATCGACTCTGCGCGTCCTCGATTCGCCCCTCCAGCCAGACCTGGCCCAGCGAGCTTGTCTGGCCGGCGGCCAGGAACTGGCCCAGGTCGGCCTCCGCCAGCGGCACCGCCCACGGCTGGTCCAGCGCGACCACGGAGGAGTTGCGCGCGGCCTCGTTGAGGATCAGCCGCGCCCAGTCCACCGCCCCGCGCAGCAGCCAGCGCGCCTGTTCGCTCTCACGCGCAGCCTGCTCGCGCTGGATCGCGCCCCATTCGCGCCACAGCATGCCCGAAACCATCACGGCGCTCAGCGCCGCCAGCAGCAGGGCGGTGATCAGCGCGGCGCCGCGCTGCGCGCCGCGGCGTGGACGCGGGAGGCGCGTCATGCCCGGTTCTCCAGCAGGAATTCGCGTTCGATCGGCCCATGCAACTGCGGCGCCATCATGACCAGGCTCAGGCGCAGTCCGCCAGGGGTGCGCCATTGCGCCAGCATCGGGTTGCCCGGGTTGGTGCCCGCGCCACCCCCCCCGTCCGCCGAGGTGTAGGGATTGACCCATGCCCCCGACTGGCTTTGCAGGCCGTTGCCCGCGAAGCGGTACACCAGCACGTGCATCGAGGCGACACCGTCGAGCAGTGCGATCGGGCTGCCCGAGGGAGCATGCATGGCTTGCACCAGGCCCGCCCCGGTCAGCTGCGGCGCGCTGGCCCAGCGCACCAGACGTCCGTCGCGCACGCCCCAGCGCACCACCAGCAGCGCGCCCGCCAGTGGCGACGGGGCATGCGAGGATGCGCGCAGGTCCGAGCCCAGCGCCACGCCGACGCGCCGAACGATCAGCAGGTCCCCGTTGCCGGCCAGGCTGACGGCGGGCAGCAGGCGGCCGCCGTCGCTGGCCTGGGCCAGATCGTCGTCCATCTGCTGCATCGCCAGCTGCAGTTGGGTGCCCGCCTGCATGCGTTGCGCGGCGTCGTCGCGCGAGCGGGCCACGCTGTCGAGGCCGCGCCAGCCCAGGCCGGCGACGATGGCCATGATGAACGCGGCCACCAGCATCTCCAGCAGCGTGAAGCCGCGCTGGCGATGGTGGCCCCTGCGCGAAGCGGGCGTGGCGGGGCGGTTCATCGGTTCCAGATGATGGCCACCAGTTTCCACGCGGCCCAGCCCGAGGCGTCGAGCACGCGCAGGTCGACGCGCCGGAAATTCGGGTTGGGAGTGGGCTGCACGTCGGCGCGCACGGTGAAGGATCGGTCGGCCTGCGTGCAGGACTGGACATGCACGCCCGTGCCGGCGAAATCCTGGCGCAGGCGCTGCTCCACCAGATAGTTCTGCGCGCATTGCTGGGCCAGCACCGATTCGCGGTAGCGCTCGGCGTCGTCCTGCAGACCACCGCCGGCACGCAGCGCGGCCAGCAGCGCCAGCGACACCACCACCAGCGCGACCAGCACTTCCAGCAAGGTGAATCCCGCTCGCGGGCAGCGTCGCGCACCGCGGCTCGCGGCGCGCGGTGGCGGCGGGCGAGCGGGAGCGTCGGTCTGCGGAAGCGGTGGCATGTCGGCGGTGGGCAGCAAGGAGGGGCGGCTCGGTGGCGGGAGATCGAGGGGGCGGCGTGGAGCTCAGCGCCGTTCCTGGACCTCGAAGGGTTGCGCCCCGTTGCTGGCCACGCTCAGCCGAAGGTCTCCGGTCTCCAGTTCCACGAGCATGGGCTGG
>JAKBNS010000178.1 GCA_021830925.1 Pseudomonadota bacterium
GGCGCGCCCATCGGCCAGCTGCGCCTGGCGCCGCTGATGCGTGAGGCCATCGACGGCTGGAAGGCCTTCGAAGCTGAGACCGATCCAGACACGCAGGCAGACATCGCCATGGAACACCTGTGGGCGATGGCCCGCCACGAACAGGGCGAGGTATTGCAGGGCCTGATCTACGGCAATCCCAAGGTCCAGAAGGAGCTCGAGAGGGCCCGCAAGATGGGAATGCCCATGAACAGCAAGGGCACGCCGCTCACGTTCCGCATGCAACTCAGCTTCAGCGCGAGCGAGTTCGTGGAGGATCCGGAGTGGCGCTCCGACGCGCCGCCGGGCATCCGTTTGTTTGACTACCGTGAGCGCATGAAATGGATCCGTCGAACGGCGGATCAATACCACACGCTGATGAACGGCCCATGCCAGCAACGCATGCTGGAGGAGTTGCGCATCCTGGGGGGCCGCTATGCCTGAGCCCCGGCCACGCCCGGGACGCCGGCGCCTTCTTCTCGCGGGTGCCGCCGCCTGCGGCGTCGCCGCGCTACCGCCCGTCATCCGCTGGGGGTGCGGCGCCCTCCATTCCCCGTTTTCCACTCCTCAAGCCATGGCCGACTCTCCAGCAACCATCGCGCTCGGCGACCCCAGCCAATTCGATCTTCGCGCCAAGGGCGCCGGCATCGAACGCAAGCCGGTGGGCATGCACTTCTACAAGCGCGACTGGCCGCTGGACGCGCTTGGCCGCGTGCGCTATCTCCAAGGCCCCTACAGCTTCGACATTCCCAGGGTGTCCGACGTCATGGGTTCCAGCAGTCCGGAAGTTCCCAAGGAGGGCATCTACGCGTGGAACATCGGAGCCTTCGCGATGGACGGAGAGCGGGTCCGGCACATCCTCGCCCGTGACAGGCTGTTCGCGCTGTTCGAGGAGATCCTGCGGGCGGGGTGGCGAAGGTTCATCCTTCCGTCCCAGCCGCGCTTGCGCGGCCTCGAGGCGACGCGCTATGCCCTCGAGCGCAGCAGCTATTACCCATTGGACCCACGAAGCGTGCCATCGCTGGTCCAGTGGATGCAACTCAACCGGAAGCTGCCCTACTGGAAATTCTGGGCCGACGGCGTGTACATGAAAGTGCAGGTCATCGACGAGCCCGCCTTGCGCAATTCCAAGATGGGTGGGGTCTACATGTTCTCCATCGAACTGGAAAGCGAGACGCCGCATTTCTGGAAGTCCTTCCGCAACGTCCAGGACATGCTTCGCTGGAAGGAACTGATCCCCGCCGCGCTGGAACGCTCCGCGGCCCGCCGCTTGCGTGACGAACAGGAGCTCCGCAGCCAGGGCTACACGATCGACGAGACCTACCGCGACCCGCCCATTCTGGCCCTGGGGCAGACGCAGTCGAGTTGAGCGCGCCGGGGGGGGCGTCGGCCGGCACCCGGGGCGGGACGATTCAGCGGGCCGGACAGTCCTGCGCGTGCATGTCGGCCGCGTGCAAGGCCGGCAGGGCGCGCAGGCGCTGCGCCTGGTCGGCGTTCAGGGCGGGCAGCACCCAGTACTGCGCCTGCATGCCCAGGTTGCGCTGCACCACGTGAGCCGTCTGCACGCCGTGCGCCTGCAGGTGTTTGAGTTGCGCCTGGGCCTGCGCGCGCTGGTCGAACACCCCCAGGGAAATACCCGGCTCGTAGCGCGGGCGGCCGGTGACCTGGATGAAACTGCCGGCGGGCAGCGAAAGTCGGCGCAGTTCGTCGAGCTTGCGTTGCAGATCGGTGCTGTTCGCGTAGGGACCCATGAACACCATCCATTGCTCGGGCAGGTCCTGGCGCAAGGCCTGGGCCCGCAGGCCCGCCGCCTGCAGCGCGGCGCCCAGTTTCGGATCGGGCTGCCCCGTGTAGGGGCCGATGCGTGCACAGGTGGTGGCCCGCGCGGCGGCCTGGCCCAAGGCTTCGGAAGCGCTGCGCGCCGGCGCGGCGGAAGCCGCCGTGCCCGGGACGCTGGCGGTGGTCGCCGCGGCCCCGCCGAGCGCCTTCGAGCTGCCGTCGGGCGCCGACGCGGCCTGCGCGGAGCCTGCACCCGCGCCGGAGCTGGCCGCCGCCGGGCCGGACGCGGTGGGCGAGGGCGATGAGGCTCCTTGCGCCGAGGATGCCGGCGATGGGATGGCCTTCGCCGGCGCGGTCGCGGACACGGGCGTCGAGGCCGCCAGCGGCTGTCCGTCCGGGCCGAGCAGCACCAGGCTCGACGCGCGCACCTGTTCGCGCAGGCGTTGCGGCTCGCCGCCGCGCGGCGCGGCCCAGCCGAAGGCGGCGAGCGCGCCGTGGGACCAGGCCCACAACACCAGGTTGCCCAGCAGCAGCAACAACACCAGCTTGCGCAGCATGTTCGTTCGGCTCCCTGGTGTCCTAGGCTCAGTCTTGTTGCATGCGCAGCGACACGTCGCCGCTGGCCACGCGCTCGCGCCCCTGCGCGGTGCGCAGCCACAGGAAACCGTGTTCGTCCACCCCCAGCGCCTCGCCTCGCAGGCGCGGCGCGCCGTCCTCGCCCAGCACCTGCACCGGGGCTCCGGCCCAGGCGTGCAGGCTGTTCCACGCGTCCATCCACGGCGAGAAGCCGTGCTGCGCGAATCCCTGCAGGCCCGACAGCAGTCGAGGCAGCAAGGCTCCCAGCACCTGCCAGCGCCCGGCCGCCACGCCGGCCTGCTCCAGGCTCGTCGCCTGCTCCAGTCCTTGCGGGGCGCGCAGGTTCAGCCCGATGCCGATCACCGCCCAGCGCGCATCCGGCGCATCGGCCACCTCCACCAGAATCCCCGCCAGCTTGCGCGACCCGAGCAACAGGTCGTTGGGCCATTTGAGGGTCGGATCGCGCAGGCCCAGGGCCCGCAGCGCCTGCGCCAGCCAGACGCCCACGGCCAGGCTCAGCCCCGCCAGTTCGCAGCCGCGTGGCAGCGGCCACGCGGTCGAGCACAGCAGCGCGGCGTCGGCGCCGTCTGGCGCGCGGTCGTGCCAGTTGCGCGAGCGCCGGCCGCGGCCGGCGCTCTGGTGCCCGGCGACCAGGCACTGCACGGTGCCGCGACCGGCGCGCACCTGGGCCAGCAGGTCGGAATTGGTGGAGCCGGTCTCGGCCAGCCAGTGCACCGCGCAGCCGTGCCCGGCTGCCTCCAGTGCGCCTTGCAGCGCCGCGGCGGCCGCCGTGTCCCCGGAGGGCGCAGCGGACGGGGCGGCGGAGGCGGCGAGGTTCACGCGCGCGGGCCCCTCAGCGCTTGGGCGCCAGCATGGTGCCGCGGCAGTCCGGCGCGCCGCAGCGGCAGGCGTATTCGCGCTTGAGCCTGGGCGTGTGGCGCTCGTCGAGGCTCAGGTGATAGTCGTAGAACAGTTCCTCGCCGGCGTCCAGGTCGCGCAGCGCGTGGATGAACACCTGGCCGTCGATCTCCCGCGCCTCGCAGTTGGGCGCGCAGGAATGGTTGATCCAGCGTGCGCTGTTGCCGCCCACGTTGGCGTCGATGACCCCACCTGTTTCGAGGGAGAAATAGAAGGTATGGTTGGGCTGGTCCGGGTCGTGGGGGTGGCGCCGCAGCGCCTCCTTCCACCCGATGCGCTCGCCGCGGTATTCGAGAATGCGCGCGCCGGCGGCAATCGGACGGCGCACGAACACGCCCTTGCCGTGCACCGGCGACTGGCGCACCTCGGTGCGTGGGCCGCGTAGCGCGGCGGGGAGGGGGTTGGCGGGCGGGCGCCGGGGACGGTTGAGCAACGCGGGCACGAATGTGGTTAAAGTAGAAAAAGGGGCGATGGGCCCGAAACCGGCCCGAGGATATCCGCGCGCCATTGTAAATACGCGAATCCTCCGTGATCCCGCGTGACGAAACCCAAGCCATGAGCAAAACCCTGGTCATCGCCGAGAAGCCCAGCGTCGCACAAGACATCGTGCGCGCGCTCACCCCGATCGCGGGCAAGTTCGACAAGCACGACGAATACTTCGAGAACGAGTCCTACCTCGTGACCTCGGCGGTCGGCCACCTGGTGGAGATCGGCGCGCCCGAGGCCTTCGAGGTCAAGCGCGGCAAGTGGAGTTTCGCGCATCTGCCGGTGGTGCCGCCGCACTTCGATCTCAAGCCCATCGAGAAGACCCGCTCGCGCCTGTCGGCGATCGTCAAGCTGCTCAAGCGCAAGGAGGTGACCGCGGTGGTCAACGCCTGCGACGCCGGACGCGAGGGCGAACTGATCTTTCGCCTGATCCAGCAATACGCCTCGGCGCGCCAGCCGGTGCGCCGGCTGTGGCTGCAGTCGATGACCCCGCAGGCCATCCGAGACGGCTTCGAGCATCTGCGCAGCGATGCCGACATGCTGCCGCTGGCCGACGCCGCGCGCTGCCGCAGCGAGGCCGACTGGCTGGTGGGCATCAACGGCACGCGCGCGATGACCGCGTTCAATTCTCGCGACGGGGGCTTTTTCCTCACTCCGGTCGGGCGCGTGCAGACCCCCACGCTGTCGGTGGTCGTGACTCGCGAGGAACAGATCCGGCGCCACGTGGCGCGCCCCTATTACGAGGTGCAGGCGCATTTCTCCGCGGCCGCGGGCTCGTACGTGGGCAAGTGGTTCGACCCGGAGTTCAAGAAGGACGCCGACACCGATCGCCGCGCCGACCGCATCTGGGACCGCGCGCAGGCGCAAGCCCTGGTCGACGCCTGCAGCGGCGCCCAGGCCGAGGTGCACGACGAATCCAAGCCGACCACGCAGATGTCGCCGGCGCTGTTCGACCTGACCACGCTGCAGCGCGAGGCCAACTCGCGCTTCGGCTTTTCCGCCAAGATGACCCTGGCGCTGGCGCAATCCCTGTACGAGAGGCACAAGGCGCTGACCTACCCGCGTACCGACTCGCGTCACCTGCCGGAGGACTACGTCAGCGTGGCGCGCGACACCCTGCGTGCGATGGCCGACGCGGGCGGCCCGGTGTCCGGTTTCGCGCGCCGCGCGCTGGACCAGGGCTACGTGAAGCCCTCCAAGCGGGTGTTCGACAATACCAAGGTGTCGGATCACTTCGCCATCATTCCCACCAACCAGCAGCCGGGCGCGCTGTCGGAGGCCGAGGCCAAGCTGTACGACATGGTGGTGCGCCGCTTCCTGTCGGTGTTCTACCCGCCCGCGGAATTCCTGGTCACCACGCGCATCAGCCGCATCGGCGAGCAGCGCTTTCGCACCGAGGGGCGCATCCTGGTGGTGCCGGGCTGGCTGGAGATCCACGGCCGTGCCCAGCAGGGCGACGAGGCCGACCTGCCGGCCGTGGCGGCCGGCGAGAAGGTGCTGGCCGAATCGGTGGACCTGCTCGAACTCAAGACCCGCCCGCCGGCGCGCTACACCGAGGCCACGCTGCTCAGCGCGATGGAGAACGCCGGCAAGATGGTCGACGACGAGGACTACGCCGAGGCCATGGCCGGCAAGGGCCTGGGCACGCCGGCCACGCGTTCGTCGATCATCGAAGGCCTGCTCGCCGAGCAGTACATGCTGCGCGAGGGCCGCGAACTGGTGCCCACCGCGAAAAGCTTCCAGCTCATGACCCTGTTGCGCGGCCTGGGGGTGGAGGAGCTGACAAAGCCCGAACTCACCGGCGAATGGGAGCACAAGCTGGCGCAGATGGAACGCGGGCAGATGCCGCGCGACGCCTTCATGCACGAGATCGCGCAGATGACCGAGACCATCGTGCGCCGTGCCAAGGAGTTCGACCGCGACAGCGTGCCGGGCGACTACGCCACGCTGGGCACGCCCTGCCCGAACTGCGGCGGCGTGGTGCGCGAGAACTACCACCGCTTCGCCTGCACCCAGTGTGATTTCTCCATCGGCAAGCATCCGGGCGGGCGCAGCTTCGAGCTGTCCGAGGTGGAGCACTTGCTGGAGCACAAGCAGCTGGGGCCGCTGAGCGGATTTCGCAGCAAGATGGGCCGGCCCTTCTCGGCCGAGCTGCGCCTGGCGCGTGAAGGCGGCAGCGGCCAGTACAAGCTGGAGTTCGACTTCGGGCAGGGGGCCGCCGGCGAGTCCTCCGAGGCCCCCGATTTCAGCGCCCAGGAGGCGCTGGGGGCCTGCCCCAAATGCGGCGGTCGCGTGTTCGAGGCCGGCAGTTCCTATGTCTGCGAACACAGCGTGGGCGCGCAGCCCAGTTGCGACTTCCGCACCGGCAAGATGATCCTGCAGCAGCCCATCGATGCCTCCCAGTTGCGCAAGCTGCTGGTGGATGGGCGCACCGATCTGCTCGACGGTTTCGTCTCGGCGCGCACGCGGCGCAAGTTCAAGGCCTTCCTGGTGCGCCAGGCCGACGGCAAGGTAGGGTTCGAGTTCGCGCCCAGGCCGGGTGGCGCGGCGGCCAAGGGTGCGCCGGCGCGCAAGACGGCAGCCGCCAAGGCGCCTGCCGCCAGGTCGGCCGCGGCGAAGGCCCCCGCCGCCAAGAAGGCCCCCGCCGCGAAAAAGGCTCCCGCCGCGAAAAAGGCCCCGGCGGCGCGCAAGACCCGCGCCTGAGCGCGACGGCGCGCCCCCTCAGGCGGCCGGCGCCGCGGGGGGCGGCGCGTCCGGGAACTGCACCCGCACCACCAGTCCTGGATAGGCGGGGTCGGCGCTCATCGGGTTGTCGTCCAGGCTGACGGCGGCCGCGTGCTGGCGCGCGATCTCCTGCACGATGCACAGGCCCAGGCCGCTGCCGTCGTGGCCGGTGCCGAGCACGCGGTAGAAGGGCCGGAACACCAATTCCCGCTCCGGCTGCGCGATGCCCAGCCCGGTGTCTTCCACGCCCAGCATCACCTGCTCGTCGAGCTGGCGCAGGCGCACCGCGACATGCCCGCCGGCCGGCGTATAGGCGATCGCGTTGTCGAGCAGGTTCTTGGCCAGTTCCTGCAACAGCATCGGATTGCCCCGTACCCAAAGCGCGTGTTCCGGAGCGTCGAACTCCAGTTCCAGCGTCTTGGCCAGGGCCATCGGGGCCAGTTCCTGCAGCGCGTCGCGCACCGGCTGGCGCAGGTCGAGCAACACCGGGCTGCGCTGCGCCAGCACCCCCTGGTTCTCCGCCCGGGCGAGGGCCAGCAACTGGTTCACCAGGCGGGTGGTGCGCACCACCGACACCTCGATCTGGCGCAGGCTGGTGCGCAGTTCCTCCGGGTCGGTCTGGCGCTGCGCCAGTTCGGCCTGCATGCGCAGGCCGGCCAGCGGCGTCTTGAGCTGGTGCGCGGCATCGGCGATGAAACGCTTGCGGGTGTGGATGGAGTGTTCCAGGCGCCCCAGCAGGCTGTTGATGGAGTCCACCAGCGGGGCGATCTCCTCCGGCGCCTCGCGCTGGTCGATCGGGCTCAGGTCGTCCGGGCGTCGGCGCCGGATGCGCGCCTGCAACTCGTCCAGGGGGATGATGCCCTGGCCCAGCCCGAACCACACCAGCAGGATGGAGATGGGCACGATGACGAATTGCGGCAGGATCACCCCGCGCACGATGTTGCGCGCCAGCTCGGAGCGCTGCTGCAGGCCCTCGGCCACCTGCACCAGCAGGGGGCCGGTGCGCGGCGTGCGCACCCAGCGCCAGGCGATGCGCATGCGCTGGCCGCCCACCTCGGCGTCGCGCAGATGGGCGGCACCATCGCGCGGCCATTGCGCATCCGGCGCGTCGGGCAGGCGCGGATCGCCGGCGACCACGCGTCCGTCGCCGGCGCGCAGCTGCATCAGCAGCCCTCCGGGCGGCTGGCCTCCCGTCGCGCCGGTCGCGCGCGGCAGCGTGGCGCCCGAGCTCTCCACCCAGGCGGCGATCACGCCCAGCCGGCGCTGCAGGCCCTGGTCGAAGGGCTGCGTGGCGATCGCCTGCGCGACCAGGAAGGTGATGCCGATGGCCAGCGGCCACACCAGCAGCAGGGGCACGAGCATCCAGTCCAGGATCTCGCCGAACAGCGACCGCTGGCGTCGCGGCCGGGAGCCCGCGCCGGAAGACGCGGCCGCGGGCGCATCGGCGCCAGTCGGCACGGGCGTGGCGCCCATCGCCATGTCTCAGGCGACCTGTGCCGACGGCCCGCCACTGCCCGGCGCGACCGTCGCCGGCGGGGCCGGGGCCGGACCCGCGATGCGTTCCAGGCAGTAGCCCAGCCCGCGCACCGTGGCGATGCGCACGGGGCCGGTCTCGATCTTCTTGCGCAGGCGGTGTATGTACACCTCGATGGCGTTGGTGCTGACCTCCTCGCCCCACACGCAGAGATGGTCCACCAGCTGGTCCTTGCTCACCAGGCGTCCGGAGCGCTGCAACAGCACTTCCAGCAACGCCAGCTCCCGTGCCGACAGGTCGACCACGCGATCGTCCAGCATCACCACGCGCCCGGACAGGTCCACGCTGAGCGGGCCGTGGCGGATCAGGGAACTGGTGGCGCCCATGCCGCGCCGGGTCAGCGCGCGCACCCGCGCCTCCAGCTCGGCCAGCTCGAAGGGCTTGGCCATGTAGTCGTCCGCGCCGAGGTCGAGGCCGCGCACCTTGTCCTCCAGGTTGTCGGCGGCGGTGAGGATCAGCACCGGCAGGCTGTCGCCGCGGCTGCGCAGGCGCTTGAGCACCTCGAAGCCCGACAGGCGGGGCAGGCCCAGGTCGAGGATCAGCAGGTCGAAGCTGCCCGAATGCAGCGCATGGTCGGCGCTCTGGCCGTCGCCGACCTGGTCGACGGCATAGTGGCTGGCGCGCAACGAGCGGGTCAGGCCGTCGGCCAGGACCTGGTCGTCCTCGGCGATCAGGATGCGCATCGCGGTCTCCTCCCTCTCGGATGGGCAGCTGCTGGAGGCTGCCTCGCCCCATTCTAGAAGCAGCGCGCAAGGCCCCCGCCGCGGCCCGCCGACGGACTTCGGGTTACTCAGGCGTGTTCCAGCAGCGCGCGCAGCGCCGGCCAGGCCTGTTCGGCGCGCGGATCGTTGATCAGCGCCACCACGCTGCGCCGCCGGCCGTCGTCGCCCTGCAGGTAGCCGGCGAGGGCGACCACGCCGTCGAGGGTGCCGGTCTTGGCATGCAGCATGCCGCGCAGGTTTCCGCCCAGGCGTCGGCGCAGCGTGCCGTCCTCGCCCGACAGCGGCAGCGAGGCGACGAACTCCGGCATGAGCGGGCCGCGCCAGGCCGCGCGCAGCAGCCGGTCCAGGTCGCGCGCGCTGATGCGCGCCACCCGTGAAAGGCCGCAACCGTTGTCCAGCACCAGATCGGGCATGGACAGGCCCTGCGTGACCAGCCACTGCTGCACCACCTGCGCCGCGCGCCCGAAATCCGCCGGCGCGAGCCCGGCGTGCAGTGCCAGCGTGAGGAACACCTGCTGCGCCATCACGTTGTTGCTGTATTTGTCGATGTCGCGTACCAGCACCGCCAGGGGTTCGCTGTCCCAGGTGGTCAACAGCCGCGCCTGCGGCGGCACCCGTCCCGACACCACGGTGCCGTCCCATTGGATGCCGACGTTGCGAAAGACCGCCCCCAGCACCGCCTGCACGAAGCCGTTCGGCGGCATCAGCGCCGCCAGATTCCAGCTCATCTCGCCGCACTCGGGGCTCCAGCTACCCTCCAGCGCGGGCGCCAGTGGCTGGCTGAAGTCCGGGTGGAGGCGACCGTCGGGGGCGCCGCAGGCGCCGGGCTCCAGGCGCGGCAGGCGCGGCGCGAAGCCTTGCATCGGCGGCTCGGTCCATGCGTGCATCTCGCCGCCCTGGGCGTCCATGTGCAATTGCACGCTGCCGAAATCGATCAGGAAGGCGTCCGGCCCCACGTTGTAGGGGGC
This sequence comes from Pseudomonadota bacterium, assembly GCA_021830925.1. Lineage (GTDB taxonomy): Bacteria > Pseudomonadota > Gammaproteobacteria > Burkholderiales > Burkholderiaceae_C > Thiomonas_A. The sequence goes on from JAKBNS010000178.1 coordinate 9,726, forward strand.
CAGCGGTTGTCCGTCGAACTGCGCGGGATCGTGCGGCGGCAGGTTGAAGGCGCTGCGGTCCACGACCACGTTGCCGGCGATGCGCCGCAGCCCCATGCCGCGCAGGCGCAGCGCCAGGCGCCAAAGGTCCTCCCCCATCAGGTGCGGGTCGCCGCTGCCGACGAAACCCAGGTCGCCCGCCAGCACGCCGTCCTGCAGCGGGCCGACGGCGTAGACGGGGGTGCGCCAGCGGTAGTCCGGCCCCAGCAGGTTCAGCGCGGCGTACATGGTCACCAGCTTGAGCACCGACGCGGGGCTGCGCGGCGCATCGGCCTGCCAGTCCACCAGCGCGGTGCCCAGGCGCAGGTCGCGCAGGATGAAACTGCAATGCGCGGGGTCGATGCCGGCCGCGTGCAGCGCCAGGCGCACCGGACGCGGCAGCGCCAGCATCGCCGGCAGCGCGCGCGCCGCGCCGGCCGAGCCCGCCAGTGCCAGCCCGGTCAGCGAGCGGGCGCCGAGCACCATGGCGCGGCGTCGGCGGGCATCGGGCAGGGCGTGGTCGGGCGGCGTGGGCATGGCGGCGGGCGGGCAGGGCGATGGAGACCCGCCCGATGCTAATGCCGCCGACGCGGAATCGGCCTCCTGCGCGGCTACACTGCACCATGCCGGCGCGCGCTTCGCGCCGCGGCGCCTTGCGCGGTGCCGGATGCCGCGCTTTCCTCCGCTCGAACTTCCGTGAATTCCCCGTCGATCGTGCTCGCCTTCGATTCCAGCACCGAGTGGCTCTCGGTGGCGCTGGACCTTGGCGACGACCAGGTGCTGCAGAGCACCGAGCCGGGCGGCGCGCGCGCCTCGCAGCGACTGCTGCCCCTGGTGCGCGAACTGCTCGCCCAGGCCGCTCGGCCGCTGGCCGACGTGGGGCTGATCGGCTTCGGCGCCGGGCCCGGCGCCTTCACCGGACTGCGCGCCGCCTGCGCCGCCGCGCAGGGTCTGGCACGCGGTCTGCGCTGCCCGGTGGTGCCGGTGCCCACGCTGTTGGCGGTAGCCGCCGCGGCCGAGCCCGCGCTGCGCGACGGCAAGGTGCTGGTGGCCGACGACGCGCGCATGGGCGAACTGTACTGGGCGCGCGCCGCATGCGCGGCGGGAACCTGGCGCCTGGCCGGCGCCGCGCGGGCGCAGTCGCCGCGGGATGCGGCGGCGTGCTGGCGCCGGGAATTCGGCGACGATCCGGGGCCGCTGGCCTTGTGCGGCAACGCCTGGGCCGAGCACGCGGCAGCGCTGGGCGAGGCGCTGGGTGCCGGCTGGGCCGCCGCACTGCGGGGCGCGCGCACGGTGGCGCCGCAGGCCGCCGCGGTGGCGCGACTGGCGCGCGCCGCGCATGCCCGGGGCGAAAGCGTGCAGGCCGCCGAAGCGCGCCCGCTGTACGTGCGCGACAAGGTCGCGCTGACCAGCGACGAGCGCGCCCGCGCGAAGGCCGCGACCTCCGCGGGGAAGTCCCCGGCATGATGCAGGCCGAACGCACCGGATTGCGCGAAATGCGCATGAGTGACCTTGATTCCGTCATGGACATCGAGGCCCGCGCCTACGAATTCGCGTGGAGCCGGGGCAATTTCGCGGACTCGCTGGCCGCCGGCTACGTCGCGCAGGTGCTGTGCGACGAGCAGGGCGCCATGCAGGGCTACTTCGTCGCGCTGGCCGGCGTGGAGGAAATGCACCTGCTCAACATCACCGTCGAGCCCCGCCTGCAGGGCCAGGGGCTGGGACTGCAACTGCTGGACGGCGTGGTGCTCAGCGCCACGCTGCACGGAGCCGCGCTGCTGTGGCTGGAGGTGCGGCCCAGCAACCGGCGCGCGCTGGGCCTGTACGAGGCCTACGGCCTGCACGCGGTGGCGCGACGACGCGCCTACTACCCGGCCATGGTCGACGGCAAGCCGGGGCGGGAGGACGCCATCGTCATGTCCTGCCCGGTGGAAATCCTGCGCCGACGCCGGGGCATGGACTGAAGGCGCGCGTGATGCCCCATCCCCTGCTCGACCCGCACCGTCTGGCCATGTTGCACGCCCTGGGCCTGCAACAGGTCTGGGTGCCGCGCGAGGCGCTGGACGAGGCCGAGCTGGCCGCGCTGCTGCCGCGACTTCCCGGCGCCCCGCAGCCGCGCGGCGCCAGGACCGCCGGCCC
>JAKBNS010000002.1 GCA_021830925.1 Pseudomonadota bacterium
CGTGATTCCGCGCATCCGCGCGATGCTCGACCACCAGGGCTACCACGACGTGCACTTCGACCTCGAATGGGTCAGCGTGTACACCTTCCAGTGCCGGCGCATGCGCAGTTTGCGCAGCGACCGCGTTCTGTTCGCCGGCGACGCCGCGCACCAGGTGTCGCCCTTCGGCGCCCGCGGCGCCAACTCCGGGCTGCAGGACGTGGACAACCTGGCGTGGAAGCTGGCCCTGGTGCTGCGCGGCCAGGCCCCGGCATCCCTGCTCGACAGCTACGACGCCGAGCGCTCGGCCGCGGCCGACGACAACATCGGCAACTCGACGCGCTCGACCGACTTCATCACCCCCAAGACCGAGGCCGCGCGGCGCTACCGCGAAGCCACGTTGCAACTGGCGGTGCACCACCCCTTCGCGCGTGCGCTGGTGAATTCGGGTCGCCTGTCCACGCCCACGCACCTGTGGACGTCGCCTCTGAACACGCCGGATGCGGAGCGCTTCGACTGCATGCTGCGCCCGGGCTCGCCGCTGGCCGACGCTCCGGTGGAGCTCGACGGTCGGGCCGACTGGCTGTTGCGCCACACCGGTTCGGGATTCACCTTGCTGCTGTTCACCGACCGCGCCGATAGCCTGCGGGAGACGGTGCGTTCCCTGGGCGAACTGGGCGATGGACCGCTGGCGCCGCGCCTGGTGGTGGTGGCCGAGCAGCCCGGGCGTCTGGACGGCGTGCTGGTGCTGCACGACGTGCAGCATCTGGCGGCCGAGCGCTGCGACGCGCGCGAGGGCACGGCCTACCTGATTCGCCCCGACCAGCACGTGGCGGCCCGCTGGCGGCGGGTGGACGCGCCCTCGGTGCGCGCCGCGCTGGCGCGCGCGACCGGGCATTGATCCACCCGCAAAGCTTCGTCCCACGCGATCGCCGCAGTCCCGCTATTCTTCGAACCGCTTCGCATTCAGCCATGGAACTCGTGCTGCAAGCCCATTTCCACGACCCGGCCGCGCCCAGCCCTTACGAGCACGTCGCCGCCGACGCCTTCTACGCCGAGCTGCTGGCGGCGCACGAGGGCCTGGACGCGGCCGCGTCCGCCATGCTGGAAGCGCGCCTGGTGCTGCTGCTGGCCAATCACATCGGCGACCTGGGCGTGCTGCGCCAGGCCCTGCGCCTGGCTCGCGACCCTTCGTGAAGCCACCCCGACCGCATGAAGCGCGAGGTCCGCGAGGGCCGCGCGAACCCAGTCGTCCCGCACGCGCCGAGGCGCGGCGGGGCATTCACCCCGGAGGAGACCATTCATGAAAACCGTCCATCTCGTGCTCGCCGCCGCCGTTGCCATGGCCTGCGCGGCATCCGCCCATGCCGACGTCAAGGTCGGCGTGGTGCTGTCGCAGACCGGCCCCGCCGCATCGCTGGGCATTCCCGAGCAAAAGACCGTCGAGCTGTTCCCCAAGCAGATCGACGGCCAGAAGATCGTGTACATCTTCAAGGACGACGCCTCGGATCCGACCACCGCGGTGAAGGCGACCAAGGAGCTGATCGACAGCGACAAGGTCGATCTGGTGATCGGCTCGTCCATCACGCCGAACTCGATGGCCATGCTCGACGTCATCGGCGCCGGCAAGACCCCGAACATCTCGCTGGCCGCCGGCCGCCCGATCGTGTTCCCGGTCACCGGCAATCGCGTGTGGGCCTTCAACACCCCGCAGACCACCGGCCTGATGGCGCGCGCCATCGTGAAGAACCTGGTCGCCGACAAGACCAAGAGCGTCGCCTTCATCGGCTTCGACGACGCCTACGGCGAGGACTGGTGGAACAACTTCTCCAAGGACGCCAAGGCGGCCGGCATCCAGGTCGTGGCCAGCGAGCGATTCAGCCGCACCGCCACCTCGGTGACCGGGCAGATCCTGCATATCCTGGGGGCCAAGCCGCAGGCGGTGCTGATCGCGGCGTCGGGCACCCCGGCCGCGCTGCCCGAGCGTGAGCTCAAGAAGGTCGGCTACAAGGGCCAGATCTACCAGACCCACGGTGTGGCCAACCCCGACTTCCTGCGCGTGTGCGGGGCCGACTGCAACGGCACCATCGTTCCGGTCTCGCCCGGCGTGGTGGCCGAGCAGCTGCCGGCGAACAGCCCCATCAAGGCCTCGGCGATGAAGTTCGCCACCGCCTATGAAGGTGCCTATGGGAAGAATTCGCTGTCGCAGTTCAGCGCCAACGCCTGGGATGCCATCACCCTGCTGGAGCACGCGCTGCCGGTGGCCCTCAAGCAGGCGAAGCCGGAGGACACGGTCGCCTTCCGCGCCGCGCTGCGCAACGCCCTGGAGGGGTTGAAGGACGTGACCGGGGCCGACGGCATCTACTCGATGAGCCCGACCGACCACAATGGTCTGGACGATCGCGCCGTGGTGCTCACGCGCATCGAGAACGGCACCTGGAAGCTGATGAAGTAAGGCCTTCGCCACCGCCATGCCCCTGCCTCCCAGCCTGAACCGCCACGCCTGATCGCCCCATGGACCTCGGCATCGCCATCTACCTCGGCCAGAGCGGACTGACGCTCGGCGCCATCTACGCGCTGCTCGCGCTGGCCCTGGTGCTGGTGTTCGCGGTCACGCGGGTGATCTTCATCCCGCAAGGCGAGCTGATGACCTTCGGCGCACTGTCGCTGGTGGCCATCCACGCCGGGCACGTGCCGCAGGCGGTGTGGCTGCTGCCGGTGCTGGGCGTGCTGTCCAGCGTGCTCGACGCGCGGCGCGCGGCGGCGGGCGGGCCGGCGGCGCTGGCGCGCATGCTGGGCGCCAACCTGGGCCCGGCGGTGCTGGCGCTGGCGGCCTGCTACGCCTTGCCCCTGGGCAGGCTGGACTACGCGTTGCAGATCCTGGTGGCGCTGCTGG
>JAKBNS010000247.1 GCA_021830925.1 Pseudomonadota bacterium
CCAGACCTGCCAGTTCGGCTTGCGCCGAAACGCGCTCGGCGCCGTGCCGCAGGCGCGCCGGAAGGCCCGCGAGAAGGCCTCGGGGCTTTCGAATCCGGCGTCCAGCGAGGCCTCCAGCACCGAGCACGGCGCCGACGAGGCCAGGCGATGCGCGGCCCGCCGCAGGCGCATCAGTTGCACGTAACGCGCGACCGGCACGCCGATCCAGGCCGTGAACTGGCGGTGGAAATGAAAGGCCGAGAAATTCGCGACGCCGCTCAGCGTGCGCACCGATAGATCGCCATCGAGATGGGACTCGATGTAGGCGAGCACGGCGTCGAATCGCCTGGCGTAGGCGGCGCGCGCCGCGGAGGTCTGGGAACGCATGGCGACATGGTCGCTCGCGCCGGCGCTCCTGTCCTTGCCGGGTTTGCTCGATCGAGCCTCCACCGGAGATGTTCCGACGTCACCCGGCTCGCCCGCCCGGCCTTGATCCCCAGGGAATCCGTTGCGCAGCAGTCCCATCGGCACGAACGGCCACGTGCTGCGCAGCTCAATACCGATACGCCCAGCCGACGAACAGCCCATGCTGCGAGGTCGCGTCCACCAGTGGGCTGTCCTGGATGGCGCTGCCCAGGCGCACGTACTGCAGTTTCATCAGCAAGGTGCTGCGGCGCGTGAGGGCATAGTCCGCCGTCAGGCCCAGGCCCACGTTCGTGGTGGCGCCGGCGTCGTAGGCCGGGCGCCAGGGCCGCGCCTCGTCCGGCAGCACGCCGTAGTAGTAGTTGACGTACTTGCCGTTGAACCACCGCAAGGACAGGGCCGGCGTCAGCCCCACCGCGCCAACCTGGAAGCGCCGGCTGAACTCCAACTTCGCCCGCGTGCCCTTGCTGTTGCCCGAGGCATCGCCCAGCAGCTCCGCCTTGGTCGTGAAATACGCATTGCGGACCACCAGCGCCCCACCCGCCCAGAAACTGGCGTGGCGGTCGGCCATGCCGTTCAGGAAATACGAGTCGCTGCCCTTGTAGCCGTCGTTGGCGTAGCGCAGGCGCAGGCGCAGCGACAGCGCGCGGGTGGAGTACAGCTTGAGGTCGATTTTCGGGATGCCGATGTCCACCCAGCGGTTCTCGTAGTGCAGCAGCGGCAGCACGGTGGTCTTGTTGCCCACCCCCACATAGCCCTTGTGGATCCAGCCCACGCCGAGGCCGACCGTGAGCGGCGAGCCGTCCATGCCCAGGCCGCCGACTCCTTCCGCATGGGCTCCGGGTGCGGCCCATGCCGCCGCGCACAGGGCCACGACCGCCGCGCGTTTCAAGGGACGAGAGGAAGGTGCAAAGTCGATCGAATTCATGAAGGTACCTGGACGGAAATTGGCGAGATCGGTTCGGGTTCGCCCCCTGCGCCTGGTTCCGAGGCGAGCCGCGGAGCCGACAGCGAGCAGGGGACGCCGCAGCGTAAGATCGGCCCGTCGCAAGAACCGTCCAATTCCCGACAGTTCCCCCGCTCCCTGATCGAACCCGCCATGTCGCTGTCTCCGGCCATCGCGCTCGCGGCGCTTGCGAACAACCCATGGTTCGAGGCCCTGCCGCGGGAGGTCCGGGAACGCTTGGTGGCCGAGGCCCAGGACGTGCACCTCCAGCCCGGCGGCCAGCTGTTCCGCCAGGGCGACCCGGCCGACCACTGGTTCGCCATCGTGCGGGGGGCGCTCTACATCTCGCGGATCGGCATCGACGGCCGCGAACATGTATTCGCCCTGGTCGAGCCCGGCGACTGGTTCGGCGAAACGGGCATCCTGACCCACTCCCTCCACCTGAGTACCGGCATCGCGCGCGATGCCGCCCACGTACTGGCCGTGCCTGGCGCCGTGTTCCAGGAATTGATGCACACCAGCGTGGATTTCGCGCGCGCCATCGCCGAACTGGTGGCGCACCGCGGACGCCGCATTTCCGAATCCTTCAGCGGCTCCGCGATACGCCCCGCCGTCGTACGCGTGGCGCAGAGGCTGCTCCTGCTGCTGCGCGGGGACGCCGCCCACGTGCCCAGGAACCGCACCACGGTCAGCATCGCCCAGGAAGTGTTCGCGCGCATGCTCGGCATTTCCCGCCAGGCGCTGAGCGAGGAACTGCAGAAGATGTCCCGCAACGGACTGATCCGCATCGGTTACCGCAACATCGAGATCCTGGACGAAGCCGGGCTGCAGGAGATCGCCGGCGGGGGCGATTCCGATCCGCAATAGGCACCCGGCCGCCGAGCCGTCCGACGCGAGCGGCGCGCGCCCCGCGAGGCCTCAGGCGCCGGGCGGGCTCAATCCGCCGGCCAGGCGCCGAAGCGGTCTCGCAACCCGCGCAGCCCCGACGCGGTCAGGCTGACCGCGCGGCTGTCCAGGTCCTGTTGCACCCAGCGCAACTCCTTCAGGCGTCGCAGCAGGGCCACGCCCAGCGGTCCCGAAAGGTGGTGGCGGCGCTCGCTCCAGTCGATGCAGGTCTTCGACTCCGGATGCCGCTCCCACGCGCGCACGTCCATCCCGAAATCCCGCAGGAAATCCAGGCCGCGCGGGGTGAGCCGCGCGACATCCTCATGGATGCCCAGGCATTGCCGCTCGATCAACGCATCGCACAGACCCACGCCCAGGCGTCCCGCCAGATGGCTGTAGCAGGTACGCCCGGCCTGCAGCCGCGACGGCACCCGCGATATCGCGCTGTCGCCGGGCCGCTGCGTCGCGACCAGCATCAGGGACTCCAGCAGCGCGGCGACTTCCGGAGAAGCCAGCCGGTGGTAGTGATGCCGGCCTTGCCGCACCCTGCGCAGCAGCCCGCCCTCGCGCAGCAGACGCAGATGCTCGCTCGCGGTGGGCGCCGCGATTCCCGCGCAGGCCGCCAGTTCGCCGGCCGGCAG
>JAKBNS010000187.1 GCA_021830925.1 Pseudomonadota bacterium
CGCTCCAGCCCACCCAGGGATAGTCCCATGGAGTGCAGCGCATGCTCGACGTGCACCACCTTGCCCTCGCCGAAGCAGGGGCGCGCGAGCCCGGCGCCATGCGGGCTGTCCGCCGCGATCAGGTGCTCGATGCCCAGCCGCTGCAGCACCGGGCGCACCAGGGCCTCGCGGCTGGCGCTGACCACCACCACCAGCACGCCCTGCTCGCGCAGTTGCGCGACCACCGCGGGAGCGCGTGGCGCCAGCGCCGGCAACAGGCGCTCGCGCACGCAGCTCTCGCGACACTCCTGCAGGCGCCGGGGGTCGAGCGAGGCGTCGATCGAGGCACGAAAGACGTCGAGCTCGGCGAAGTCCAGGCTACCGGCCGCGTAGGCGCGCATGTAGGCGTCGTGCCGCGCCAGCGCGTCGGGCGCCAGCAGTCCCCGGGCGTCCAGGTGTTCCAGCCAGAGCTGGTTGCTGTCGGCGCCGAGCAGGGTGTGATCGAAATCGAAAAAGGCGGCACGCACGGGGGGCTGGCATACGGTGAAAACGTTTTCACTGTAGGCAGCCCGCGTGTCGAAATGATGACAGGCGCGCGACTCTCCGATTCAGAAACTCGAGCCGGGCTGGCGCAGGAACTCGATCTCCTCGGGCGTGCTCTGACGGCCCAGTGCCGCGTTGCGATGAGGGTAGCGCCCGAAGCGATCGACGATCGCCTTGTGGCGCAGTTCGAAGCGCAGGTTCTCCTCCGGCGCATGCTCGCGGTACAACTGCTCGGCCACCTCGTGGATGCGCCGGGATTCGCTGTGCATGTAGGGCAGCAGCAGGAACACGCGCCGCACGGGCTCGAGTTCCAGATGGCAGCCGCGGGCGACCGCCTCCTGGGCCAGGGCGAGGGCCATCGGATCCTGCGCGAAGGCGGCGGCCGTGCCGCGGTGCACATGGCGCGAGAACTGGTCCAGCACGAGGATCTCCGCCAGCCGGCCCGACGCGCCGTCGCGCCAGCCGAAGCACTCGCCGCGGGCGGCCGCGGCCAGCACGGCGCCGAATCGCTCGCGCACCAGGAGGTCGAGCTCGGGGGTGGCCGACCACCACGACTTCGGCTCCAGCTCGCGGAACCAGAAGTCCAGGACGTCGTTGTGCATGGTGTTCTCCTCAAGGGGGGCGCGCACGGACGCCGCCCCGCGCCGTCGCCATGTTTGCGCTGGCGCAAAGCGGGGTCGGTGGGTCTGCCTATGCTGGCGACAGCAAGGCACGAGTGCCGGTCGGAGCCGACGATGAACGATTATCGAAGAGTCCTGTTGTGCATGGGCGCCGTCACGCAGGCGGCGCGACTGGTCGAGTTCGCGGCCGACGTGGCCGGCGCCCAGGGGGCCACCGTGGAAGCGCTGTGCCCTCCCGATGCCATCGATTGCGAGGCCACGCGCAAGCTCCTGCGCGAGGCGGACCTGCGCGGCGCCTGCCGCGGCGTGGCCGCGGGCGTCGAGGCGCTGGCCGAGTTCACGCGCTGCGCCGACCTGCTGGTGCTCAGCCAGCCCTATCTGGAAAGCGCCCACGCGGCAGCGGAGCAATTCGCCTCCCAGCTGCTGGTGGCCTCGAGTTGCCCGCTGCTGTTCGTGCCGCGGCCTCGGGAACTGGCAAGGAGCTGCGGCACCAGCGTGCTGGTGGCCTGGGACGGAGGGCGCCAGAGCGCGCGCGCGCTGCGCGACGCGCTGCCCCTGCTGCAGCGCGCGGGCGAGGTCGCGCTGCACGTCTACGGCAGCACCGAGGGCCTGGGCGCGCGCACGCTGGCACAGGCGGGCGAATATCTTCGCGACCATGGCGTCGAGGCGCGCCAGGCGCTGCGGCACAAGGTGGATCGGGACTATGCCTCCGGCTCGGCGACCCTGCCCAGCGTGGGCGCGGGCATCGACGAGTTGCTGCTCAGCGATGCCGCCGATCTGGGCTCCGATCTCCTGGTCATGGGCGGCTACGGCCACTCGCGCACCCGCGAATGGGTGCTGGGTGGAGTCACGCGCTCGATCCTCGGCTCGATGACCCTGCCGGTGTTCATGTCCCACTGAGTCGCCGCTGCTGGCTCGCTGTTGCACGCCGTCGCCCGGGCGCCGATCCGGCGTAGGCTTTCGCGAACATCCAGCGAGAGCCCGAACCGATGCGCCAGACCGCCGAGACGACAAGCTTCAAGGACCACTTTTCCTCGCACGCGGCCTCCTACGCGCGCCACCGCCCGACCTATCCGCCGCAGCTGGCGCACTGGCTCGCCGGCATCGCGCCGTCGCGCGGGCTGGCGCTGGACTGCGGCTGCGGCACCGGCCAGTTGTCCACGCTGCTGGCGCAGGAGTTCGGGCAGGTGCTGGCCACCGACGCCAGTGCCTCGCAGATCGCGCATGCCCAGGCGCATGCACGGGTGCGCTACCAGGTGGCGCCTGCCGAACGCAGCGGGCTGCCCGACGCCAGCGTGGACCTGGTGACGGTGGCGCAGGCCGCGCACTGGTTCGACCTGCCGCCCTTCTACGACGAGGTCCGGCGGGTGCTGCGCCCGCAGGGATGCCTGGCCCTGATCACCTACGGCGTGGCCAGCATGGAAGGCACGCCAGGCGCCCTGCTGCGCGACCTGCACGACCGCGTTCTGGGCCCGTTCTGGCCGCCCGAGCGCAAGCTGGTGGAAGACGGCTACCGCTCGCTGCCCTTTCCCTTCCCCGAGCGCGAGGTACCCTCGATGGAGTTGCGCGCCCAATGGTCGCTGGACGAACTGATGGGCTATGTCGACACCTGGTCGGCGCTGCGCCAGGCGGAGCCGAAACTGGGACGCGCGCCCTACGAGGACTTCCGTCGGCGCCTCGGGCACGCCTGGGGCGACCCCGCGACAAAGCGCGACATCACCTGGCCC
>JAKBNS010000159.1 GCA_021830925.1 Pseudomonadota bacterium
CGCCTGCTGCGCGTCCAGCATTTCTCCGCACAGCACCATGCGCATGGCCTGGGACTTGCCCACCGCGCGGGTCAGGCGCTGGGTGCCGCCGGCGCCGGGCATGATGCCCAGGTTGATCTCCGGCTGTCCGAAGCGGGCCGATTCGCCGGCGAGCACGATGTCGGCCAGCATGGCCAGCTCGCAGCCGCCGCCCAGCGCATAGCCGCACACGGCGGCCACCAGCGGCTTGGGAAAGCGGGCGATGCGCGCGAACAGCGCCGGGCGCTCCTCCAGCAGCACGGCCTGCATGTCCTTGCGGGCCATCTCCTCCAGGTCCGCGCCGGCGGCGAACACCTGCTCGCCGCCGGTGAGCACCACGCAGCGAACTTGCGCGTCCTGCTCGGCGCCGTCCAGCGCCGCGACCACCGCGCGCAGCAGTTCGGTGGACAGCGCATTGCGCTGGGCGGGGCGATGCAGGCGCAATTCCAGCACGCCGTCGCGCGGGCCCGTGGTGCGCAGCGGACCGGCCTCGGCGTCGCCGCCAGGGGCCACGGCGGGGGATTCGATGGCGGAGTCCGGCATGGCCTCAGTCCGGCAGCACCGCGGTGACCTCGATCTCCACCTTGGCGCGATCTTCCACCAGGTCGGCCACCTGGATCGCGCTCATGGCCGGGAAATGGCGCCCCACCACGTCGCGGTAGGCCTGGCCGATCTCCTTCAGGCGCGCCTGGTACTCGCGCTTGTCCTTGAGATACCAGGTCATGCGCACGATGTGGGCGGCCTCGCCGCCGGCGGCGCGCACCACCTCCACGCAGTTGCGCAGCGCCTGGCGGGTCTGCTCGACCAGGTCGTCGCTGTCGAAGCGGCCCTGCGGGTTCCAGCCGATCTGCCCGCCGACGAACAGCTGGCGCCCCCGCGCCTCGATGCCGTTGGCGTAGCCCTTGGGCGCGGCCCAGCCCTCGGGCTGGATGGTTTTCAGGGTCATCGGGTCTCCTTGAATCGTTGAAGGGCCTCGCGCAGATCCTCGGGCCAGGGAATCGGGCGATGGGTGTCCAGCGAGGTCGCGACGATGCGCTGCGCGAAGCGCACGCGCTCGTCGCCCGCGGGCCCCACGACGCGGTGCTCCAGTTGCAGGGAGCTGCGCCCCAGGTGCGCCACGCGCAGTTCGAAGTCCAGGCGTTCGCCCAGGAAGGACGGAGCCACGAAGCGCGCGTCGAGCTGCGCCGTGGGCATGCCGATGCGGCGCTCGCCGATCAGCCCGGTCCACGGGAGGCCCAGATGGTCCCACCAGTCCTCCACCACGCCGTTGAGCAACTCGTAGTAGCGCGGGAAATACACGATGCCCGCCGGGTCGCAGTGCCCGAAGCGCACCGTGCGCCGTGCCACGAAGGGGCGGCCGGGAATGGGCGGGGTCTGGGTGTCGCGGCTCATGGTCATGGCGGTTCAGCCGCCGAAGGCGGCGATGCCGGTGATGGCCCGTCCGAGGATCAGCGCGTGGATGTCGTGCGTGCCTTCGTAGGTGTTGACCACCTCCAGGTTGACCAGGTGGCGGGCCACGCCGAACTCGTCGGAGATGCCGTTGCCTCCCAGCATGTCACGCGCCGTGCGCGCGATGTCCAGCGCCTTGCCGCAGGAGTTGCGCTTGATGATGGACGTCAGGTCCGTGCTGGCGATGCCCTCGTCCTTCATGCGCCCCACCCGCAGGCAGGCCTGCAGGCCCAGGCCGATCTCGCACAGCATGTCGGCGAGCTTTTTCTGCACCAGCTGGTTGGCCGCCAGCGGGCGTCCGAACTGCTTGCGCTCCAGGGTGTAGCGCCGCGCGGTGTCGAAGCAGAACTCGGCGGCGCCCAGCGCGCCCCAGGCGATGCCGTAGCGCGCGCTGTTCAGGCAGGTGAAGGGGCCCTTGAGCCCGCGCACCTCGGGGAAGGCGTTCTCCTCGGGGCAGAACACCTCGTCCATGACGATCTCGCCGGTGATCGAGGTGCGCAGCCCCACCTTGCCGTGGATGGCCGGCGCCGACAGCCCCTTCCAGCCGCGCTCCAGCACGAAGCCGCGGATGTGCTGTTCGTCGTCCTTGGCCCACACCACGAACACGTCGGCGATGGGGCTGTTGGTGATCCACATCTTGGCCCCGCTCAGGCTGTAGCCGCCCGGCACCTTGCGCGCGCGCGTGACCATGCCGCCGGGGTCGGAGCCGTAGCCGGGCTCGGTGAGCCCGAAGCAGCCGACCCATTCGCCGCTGGCCAGCCGGGGCAGGTACTTGCGCTTCTGATCCTCGGTGCCGAAGGCCTCGATGGGCACCATCACCAGCGAGCTCTGCACGCTCATCATCGAGCGGTAGCCCGAGTCGATGCGCTCGACCTCGCGCGCCACCAGGCCGTAGCACACGTAGTTCATGCCGGCGCCGCCGTACTCCTCGGCCACCGTGGGGCCGAGCAGGCCGAGCTCGCCCATTTCGCGAAAGATGTCGCGGTCGGTGCGTTCGTGGCGGAAGGACTCCAGCACGCGCGGCGCCAGGCGCTGCTCGCAGTAGCTGCGCGCGCTGTCGCGCACCATGCGTTCGGTCTCGCTGAGTTGCTGGTCCAGCAGGAACGGGTCGTTCCAGACAAAGCTCGGTTGGCTCATGGGATGTCCCTGGGAAGGTTCAGCGCGCCGCCTTCAGCAGCTCGCGCGCGATGATGAGTTTCTGCACTTCGGTGGCGCCCTCGTAAATGCGCAGCGCGCGGATGTCGCGGTACAGGCTCTCGACCACCTGGCCGCGCTGCACGCCGCGCCCGCCGTGCAACTGCAGCGCCGAGTCGATCACCCGTTGCGCGTTCTCGGTGGCCACCATCTTGGCCATCGCCGCCTCGCGCGTGGTGGGCAGGCGCTGCACGTCGCGCCGCCAGG
>JAKBNS010000047.1 GCA_021830925.1 Pseudomonadota bacterium
GTCCAGCGCCAGGGTTTCCGTGCGGCTGCGCAGGCCGCGCACGCTCAGGCGCGGCGGCCCTGCCCGCGGCGGCGCGACCTGGCGCGCCGCACGCAGGCCCGTCTCGCCCACCATGTGCGCCACCAGGCGGGCCGCGTCCGCGCCGCGGGCGTCGGCCTGGTCCACCAGGCGCCCCGCGCGCATCACCGCCACGCGATGCGCGCAGGCGCGCACGTCCTCGAGCTTGTGGGTGATGAACACCACGCTGCGCCCCGATTCGGCCAGGCGTCGCACCACCTCGTGCAGGCGCCGCGCCTCGTCGGGCGCCAGCACCGAGGTGGGCTCGTCCAGGATCACCAGGCGCGCGTCCAGGTTCAGCACCTTCACCAGTTCCACCTGCTGCTTCTGTCCCACCGACAGCGCGTCCACGCGTCGGCGCGGGTCCACGTCGGGGGCGAACTCGGCCAGCAGGCGGGTCACCCGCGCCGCCGCGCCCCGCCCCAGCCAGGCCGGGGTGCTTGCATGCGCGAGCAGAAGGTTCTCCTGCACGCTCAGCGCGGGCAGCAGGCTGAACTGCTGGAACACCATGCCGATGCCAAGGGCCATGGCGTCGCGCGCCGAGTCGATGCGTACCTCGCGGCCGTCGATCGTCACCTGGCCCGCATCGGCGCGGTGATAGCCGTAGAGCACTTTCATCAAGGTGCTCTTGCCGGCGCCGTTCTCGCCCAGCAGGGCCAGCACCTCGCCGTCGCCGATGTCCAGCGACACGTCGTCGTTGGCCACCACGGGGCCGAAGCGCTTGCAGATGCCGAGGAGCTGGACGCGCATGGGAGGGAGGGCTTGGATGCGATCATGCATACATGATGGATGCCCGCTTCATGCAATCCCCGTGCCAGCCCGGGCCCATGCGCGCGATCGAGGAACCCTCCGCATCGGAAAATCTCCCCGGGAAATGCCCTCTGTGCAGCGGCTCCGTGGGCATGCACCATGCTTTGGCATGCGCCTTGCATGAGCTCTTGTATACATGCTTCGTGGCAAGTTCCAGACTACATCCAGGCACCGCGCGGCGGCGCGGCGCCGCACCAGTGCGGTGCGGGGATGCAACCGGGACGGTGCGCGATGCACCAGGCAGCGTCGGCGCGCTCGCAGCGTTCCACGCACGTGAATCAGAGGAGATCGGGAAATGAATCAAGTCCGTCCTGCCCAGGGCGACGTGCCCGGCGCGCGCGAGGTGGTGGAACTCGGCGCGCGCCAGCTCGGGCTGGCCCTCGACGCCGCGGCGCTCGAGCGCGTGGCCCTGCAATGGGAGCGCCTGCGACAGGTGGCCGCCGAACTCGACGCCCTGCCCCTGGGGCCGCACGACCAGCCTGCGCCGGAGTTCGTGCCGGGCGCGGAGCCGGCGCCATGATGGGCGACGCCGCGAGCATCGCGCGCGCCGTGGCCGGCGGCGAACTGCGTGCGTCGGAGGTGCTGGAGCAGACCCTGCAGCGCATCGCCGAACGCGACCCCGCGCTCAACGCCTTCACCGCGCTGACCGTGGCGCGCGCCCGCGACAAGGCCAGGCGCATCGATGCGCTGCGCGCCGAGGGCGCGCCGCTGCCGCCGCTGGCCGGGGTCCCCTATGCCGTGAAAAACCTGTTCGACGTCGCCGGTCTGACCACGCTGGCCGGCTCGCGCCTGCTGGCCTCGCAACCGCCGGCGGCCGCCGACGCGGTGCTGGTGCAACGCATGGAGCAGGCCGGCGCGGTGCTGGTGGGCACGCTGAACATGGACGAGTTCGCCTACGGCTTCACCACCGAGAACAGCCACGTCGGTCCCACCCGCAACCCGCACGCGCCGACCCACAGCGCCGGAGGATCCTCCGGCGGCAGCGCGGCGGCGGTGGCGGCCGGCCTGGTGCCGCTGAGCCTGGGCTCGGACACCAACGGCTCCATCCGCGTGCCCGCCTCGTTGTGCGGGATCTTCGGGCTCAAGCCGAGTTTCGGAGCCTTGCCGCGCGGCGGCAGCTACCCCTTCGTGTACAGCCTGGACCACGTCGGGCCCTTCGCGCGCAGCGTGGAAGACCTCGCCTGCTGCCATGCGGCCCTGCTGGGCCGCGCGCGGCCGGTGGAACTCGACGGCGAGCCGCCGCGCGTGGCGATGCTGGGCGGCTACTTCGAGCAGCACGCCGGAGCGCAGGCCAGGCGCGCGGCGCAGGAAGCGGCGCGTGCGCTCGGTGCGCGCGATCAGGTGGAGTTCGGCGCCGCGGCCGCGGCCCGCGCGGCAGCCTTCGTGATCACCGCCTGCGAGGGCTCGCAACTGCATCTGGACCATCTGCGCGAGCAGTACGAGCAGATGGAACCCTTGTCGCGCGATCGCCTCGCCGCCGGAGCGATGCTGCCGGCGGCGGCCTACATCCGCGCCCAGCGCGTGCGCGGCGTGGCGCGCGAGCAGGCGCGGCGCCTGTTCGAGCGCTTCGACCTGCTGGTGGCGCCGGCCACACCGGTGTGCGCGCAGCCCCTGGGCAGCGAGAGCTTCGAGCTGGACGGGCGTCGCCTGCCCACGCGCGCGAACATGGGGCTGCTGACCCAGCCGATTTCTTGCATCGGCCTGCCGGTGGTGGCGGCGCCGGTGCGCGGCCCGGTCGGCGAGCTCCCGCTGGGCGTGCAACTCATCGCGGCGCCCGGGCGCGAGGCGGTGGCCCTGCGCGCCGCCCGCTTGCTCGAGCGCGCCGGCCTGAGCGTGGTGCGCGCGACGGAGGACATGGCATGAGCGTAGCGAGGAGGGTGGTCCGGAGCGCCGTGCACGGCCGCTCCGAAGCGGCGCTCCACTCCCTCGGGGAGTCGAGCGTAGCGAGGAGGGTGGTCCGGAGCGCCGTGCACGGCCGCTC
>JAKBNS010000204.1 GCA_021830925.1 Pseudomonadota bacterium
ACGAGTGCCTGAACGAGCAGTGGTTCCAGGATCTGCAGCAAGCCAGGTCAGCCATCAAGGCCTGGCGCCAGGACTACAACGAGGTCAGGCCGCACAGCAGTTGCGGGCGTGTGCCTCCGGCCAGGTCCCCGATGGCCACCCAAATTCCCCCATCTGTGGCCACCTCAAATTCCCCCACCCTGGCCACGGCGCGATGAGGCGCTGAAGCCGGCGATTTCGCCGGCGGCCTGAGGTCTGGCAGGACGTTACTTTCTCCCCCTCACCGCAGGGGGGCAAGGAGTGAACGTCTTGAAGCCGCCTTTGCAAACGACGATCTGGACGCTGCTGAGGAACGACACCAGCCAGCACGAGATCGCCCGCGTGACGGGGATCGATCGCAAGACGATCCGTGCCTACGCGAAGCGCTTTGCCGCCGCCGAAGCGGCAAACTCCCCCAGGGCGGCCACCGACTCGCCAGGGCGAACTGCTCCACCCCGGCCACCGGCTCCGGCGGCCACCTCGGTGTCGGCCTGCGAGCCGCACCGGGCCTTCATCGAGGCGCAGTTGCGACTGCAGCGCAACGCCACGGCGATCTACCAGGACCTGGTCGACCAGGTCGCCTTCGCCGGCGCCTACAACTCGGTCAAGCGCTTCTGCGCCCGCCTGCGCTGCAAGGAGCCGGATCAGTTCGACCGCTTGAGCTTCCAGCCCGGCGAGGAGATGCAGGTCGACTACGGCGAGGGCGCCCCCACGCTCGTGCCCGGCACCGACCGCTATCGCAAGCCCAGGCTGTTCGTGGCCACGCTGCGCTACTCGCGCAGCAGCTTTCGACGCGTCGTGTGGAAGTCCAGCCAGCAGGTCTGGGCCGAGCTGCATGAGCAGGCCTGGAGATACTTCGGCGGCTCGTGCCACTACGTCGTGCTCGACAACCTGAAGGAAGGCGTGCTCAAGCCCGACCTGTACGAGCCTCGGCTCAACGCGGTGTACGCGGCCACGCTGGCCCATTACAGCGTCGTCGCCGACCCGGCCCGCGTGCGCGACCCCAACCGCAAAGGGACGGTCGAGAACGCGATCGGCCACACCCAGGCCACGGCCTTGAAGGGTCGCCGCTTCGCCTCGATCGAGGAGCAGAACGCCTTCCTCGACCACTGGGAGCGCAAGTGGGCGGCCACGCGCATCCACGGCACCGAGCGCCGCCAGGTGAAGGCCATGTTCGAGGAGGAGCGCCCGTTGTTGCAGCCGCTGCCGATCTTGGGCATGCAGTACTTCACCGAGTCGCAGCGCACCGTCTGCGACGACTCCTGCGTGCGCGTCGACCACAGCAGCTACGCGGCGCGCCCGGCGCCGATCGGCTCCAAGGTGTTGGTGCGCATCTTTGCACGCCGCATCGAGATCCGCGACCTGGCCACCCAGGCGCTGCTGCGCAGCCACGCCAAGGCCGAGCGTCCCGGCACCGTCGTGCTGCCGGCTGACGAGCGCGTGTTCAACCCCTCGCGCGAGACTCGCCGCATCCTCGCCCAGGCCCGCGCGATCGGCCCCGACACGTCGCGTCTTTGCGAGATGCTGTTCGCCGTCGAGGGCCGCGTCGGCCAGCGCAAGCTCTGGGGCATCGTCGGCCTGGCCGAGCGCTACCCGCGGCGACTGATCGACGCCGCCTGCGCGACCGCCATCAGCGACGGCCTGCACAGCTACCGCCACGTCAAGGCGCTGACCGAGAAGCTCGTCGCCGACGCGCTGGCGGCCATCGACGCGCCGCCGTCGCAAGCTGAACTGGCACTGACTCAGGAGCACACCCTGATCCGCCCCGGCGACGACTACGCCGAACTGTTCGCGCGTGGCGCCGCGCAGGCGCCCCAATCCACGACCCCGAGGAGCTTCACGCATGACCATGACTGAGATCGATCGCGCGCTGCGCGAACTGCGCCTGTCGGGCATCGCCGACACGCTGAGCACCCGCCTGATGCAGGCCCAGAGCACCCAGGAGCCGTTCCTGGAGACCTTCGCCTCGATGCTGCAGGATGAACTCGATCGGCGCCGCTCGCGCCTGCTTGAGCGCCGCTTCAAGCACTCGCGTCTCGACGACAGACTGAGCCTGGCCGACTTCGATTGGCGCTTCAACCCCAAGCTGCCGCGCCAAGCTTGCTTCGAGTTGCACGCGCTGAAGTTTATCGGCGAAGGCGCCAACGCGATGATCATCGGCAGGCCAGGTACCGGCAAAAGCCATGTCGCCAAGGCCGTGGCCTACCAGGCCACGCTGCAGGGCTTTGATGTGCGCTATGTCGAGGCCGACACCGAGTTCGCCAAGTTCGCTCTGGGCAGCGCCGCCGAGCAGGCCGCACTGCTGCGCGCCTACGTCGAACCCGATCTGCTCGTCCTCGACGATCTGTTCCTGGCCCGCCGCATCGGCGACGCCGCCGCCGAACTGCTGCAGACCGTCGTGCATCAGCGCTACAAACATCGCCGCTCCATCGTCGTCACCTCCAACCGCGTCGTGCAGGACTGGGGCAAATACCTCGGCGACGCCACCATGGCCACCACCATCCTCGACCGGCTGATGCACCGCGCAGCCATGCTGGAGTTCGAAGGCAAGAGCTACAGGCTCAAAGAAGCAGCCGCACGCATCGCCCTCAACACCACCGCCGACGCATAATCAACCCGTCCTGCACTGGGGGAGTTTGGGTGGCCACGGGTGGGGGAATTTGAAGTGGCCATCGGGGGGCCAGGTTCGCCGAGCTGCATCGCCAGCGAGCTGGCGATGCAGCTCGAACACCTTCACCCACCACCGAGATCAACTAACCTTGCAACCCGGGGCTTCCTCTTTAT
>JAKBNS010000237.1 GCA_021830925.1 Pseudomonadota bacterium
GTCGGCTGACTCCCCAGCGAGCGCGGGCACGGGCACGGCCGCCGGCACGCCGCGCAAGGCGGGCGCGGCGGCTTCGAGCCCGAATTCCTGGATGCCCACCGCGTTGGCGATGCGCGTGTCCCGGCTCACCCTGGACGGGCGCGTGTTCGACGACGTGGTGCTGGGCGCCACCCGCAGCGGGTCGCTGTGGCAGTCCAATCTGCGCAGCAACCAGCTCGACGGCGCGGTGAACTGGCGCATGGGCGTCGGCGACTCGCCGGGCAGCGTGAGCGCGCGCCTGACCCACCTGCACCTGCCCAAGAGCTCCGACACCGACGTCGAGCACCTGCTCGACGATCGCCCGCGCAGCCTGCCCGCGATCGACCTGCAGGCCAGCGACGTGGACATCCACGGGCACCACTTCGACTCCCTGCGCCTGCAGGCCGTCAACCGGGGGCGCGGCAACGCTCGCCAGTGGCTGCTCAACGACGTGCGCCTGAGTTCCCCCGACGCGGTGCTCACGGCCAGCGGCGACTGGGTCCCGACCGCGCGCGCCGCCGGCGCCCCGCATCGCATGTCCCTGGGCTTCCGCCTCGACGTGCTGGATGCCGGCTCGCTGCTCGCCCGCCTGGGCAAGCCCGGGCTCCTCAAGGGCGGCAAGGGCACGCTGCAGGGCACGCTGAGCTGGCTGGGCTCGCCACTGTCGCTGGATTACCCCAGCCTGTCCGGGCAATTCAGCCTGGCGCTGGGCAAGGGCCAGTTCCTGAAGGCCGACCAGGGCATCTCCAAGCTGCTCGGGGTGCTCAGCCTGCAAAGCCTGCCGCGGCGCCTGACGCTGAACTTCAGCGACGTGTTCTCCAGCGGCTTCGCCTTCGACAAGGTCGGCGCCGACGTGCAATTGCTCGACGGCGTCGCCACCACGAAGGATTTCAAGATGAACGGGCTGACCGCCACGGTGTTCATCGACGGCTCGGCCGATCTGGCGCACGAAACCCAGGATCTGTACGTGGTGGTGGTCCCGGACATCAATGCAGGATCGGCTTCGCTGGCCTATGCTTTGATCAACCCGGCCATCGGGCTGGGCACGTTCATCGCGCAGCTGATCGCGCGCGAGCCGCTGATGAAGGCCTTGACCTACGGCTACCGCATCACCGGCACCTGGGCGAAGCCCGAGGTGACCCCGCAGCGGGACCCGCATCCGCCTGCCACGGGCGCGTCGGCGCCGCTCGACTGAACGATTCCCGCCCGCGAATCGCCCCCTCCAGGAGTTTGCCCATGCGCGTCGCCGCCCTGCAAGTCGTCTCCTCCACCGACCTGGACCACAACCTGGCACGCGCCGAGGCGCTGCTCGACGAGGCCGCGCGCCGCGGCGCCGCGATGGCCGTGCTGCCCGAGTATTTCTGCATCATGGAGCAGCAAGGCGCCAGCAAGACCCGCTTCGCCGAGGCGCCGGGCAAGGGCCCGGTGCAGCAGATGCTGTCGGCCGCCGCCGCGCGCCACCGCATGTGGGTGGTCGGCGGATCGCTGCCTCTGCAATGCCCGGAGCCCGACCGGGTCTACAACAGCACCATGGCCTTCGGGCCCGACGGCCGGCTCGTGGCGCGCTACGACAAGATGCACCTGTTCGCCTTCGAGCGCGGCGGCGAGCGCTATGCCGAGGCCGACACCATCGCTCCCGGCGGAGCGCCGGCGGCCTTCGACGCGCAGGGACTGCGCATCGGCATGTCGATCTGCTACGACCTGCGGTTCCCGGAGTTGTACCGCGCACTGTCGACCCCGCGGCCCTGCGACGCCTTCCTGGTGCCCGCGGCCTTCACCTACACGACCGGCTCGAAGCACTGGGAGGTGCTGCTGCGCGCGCGCGCCATCGAGAACCTGGCCTATGTGGTCGCCAGCGCGCAGGGCGGGCATCACGCCAATGGGCGGCGCACCTGGGGCCACTCGATGATCATCGACCCGTGGGGCGAGGTGCTCGCGCTGCTGGCCGAGGGCGAGGGCGTGATCACCGCCGACATCGAGACCGAACGCATCGCCTCCTGGCGCGCCAGCCTGCCGGCGCTGGAGCATCGGCGCATCGCCTGAGACGCGCCGCGGGGCCGGCCGCGCCCCGGGCGTCGCCCGGCGACTCAGTGCGCCGGCTGGGCCACGTAGATTTCCACGCGGCGGTTCATCGCCCGCCCCTCGGCGGTGGCGTTGCTGGCCACCGGCTGGGTCGGCCCGAGGCCCTGCACCGCGATGCGCTGCGCCGGCACTCCGCGCGAGACCAGGAAATTCTTCACCGTCTGCGCGCGGTTGGTGGACAGCGGATAGTTGATGGCATCCGAACCGGTGCTGTCGGTGAAACCCAGCACCTGCACCGTCTCGCCCGGGTTGGCCACGACCCCCTGCGCCAGCTGCTCCAGCACCGGGTACATGCGCGGGTTCAGCGTGGCGCTGCCGGTGGAGAAGCCGGCGTCGGCCGGCACGCCGATGCGCAGCCGGTTGTCGGCCGTCTGCGACACCTGCACTCCGGTGCCGGCGCTGGCCTGCTGCATCTGCTGCTTCTGCTGCTCCAGATGGCGATTCCACAGGTAGCCGCCCGCCGCGCCCACCGCGGCACCCAGCGCGGCGCCCTGCATGGCGCTGCCGCCGGTGTTGCCCCCGGCGGTGAGGGCCCCGATCACCGCGCCCGCGGCGGCGCCGATGCCGGCGCCCTGCGCGGTGGCGGTCTGCGACTGGCTCATGTTGGCACAGCCGCCGAGTACCAGGGACAAGGCAGCCGCGGCCGCAAGACTTCGTTGCAACATGGTCATCCTCCTTGAGCGATGATTGGGGCATGGGCCCATAATGGCCCCACGAAGTTTAAGAGAAGCGCATGACGGCGAAATGCACGCCGCAAAGGCCGCCACACGAGGGGGAGACGCGGGGGGGACGGCCCGCGGCGATGCAACGGCGTTGCGCCGCGGCCCGATTTGCGACATCCATCGAGGATTCCTGGACCGGACCACCATGACCGCACCTCTCGACCAACCGACCGACACCTTGCGCTGGCACCTGGAGGACATCGACCTCCAGGCCATCGACCGCGCCGCCGTCGCGCCGCGCGACGACATCTTCCTGCTCGTGTGCAGCGCGTCCTTCATCGAAAGCGGCACCGACCTGTACACGCGCAATCTGCTCGAGTACTTCGCCGGCGACCCCGGATTCGAATCCTGGCTGCGCGATCGCTGGGAACCCGAGGAACTGCAGCATGGGCGCGCGCTGCGCGCCTACGTGGAGCATGTGTGGCCCGAGTTCGACTGGGAAGGTGCCTTCGCCGATTTTTTCAACGAATACTCGGCGCTGTGCACGCTGGACGAGCTCGAACCCTCGCGCGGGCGCGAGCTGGTGGCGCGCTGCATCGTCGAGATGGGCACCACCACCTACTACCAGGCGCTCAACGGGATCTGCGAGGAGCCGGTGCTGCGCGACCTGACCTGGCGCATCCGCACCGACGAGGTGCAGCACTACAAGCACTTCTACCACCGCTTCCTCAGCTACCGGCGCAGCGAGGGCCTGGGACGCAGCCAGGTGATCGCGGCGCTGTGGCGCCGCGTGGCCGAACTGCGCCGCAGCGACGCCGACGTCGCGCTGCGCCATGCCAGCACCTGGCGCTGGCGCGACAGCGCCGAGCCGCCGGCGCTGGCCGACGTGCGCCAGCGCCTGTTCGACCGCATGCGCAACGAATACCCGATCGAACTGGCGGTGCGCATGATCATCAAGCCGCTGCAACTCGGCCCGCGGCTGGAGCGCTGGGCCGAGCGCCCGCTCAGCGCACTGGCTCGGCGCGTGCTGCTGAACTGATCCCGCCCGGCACGCGCCGCGCGTCGCGCAGGATGCGATCGAGCAGTCCGGGAAGCTCGAACACGGCCTGGTTGCGCAGCGCCGCCACCCGCTCGCGGTAGCCGGGCAGCTCGTCCAGCAGGCTGCGCACGGCAGGCGCCACCTGGCGGAACGACGGCAGCACCAGTCCGAGGCCCTGCTCGCGCACCCACTGCGTGTTGTAGCGCTCCTGCGGCATGGTCCACGCGTTGCGCGTGACCACCACCGGCAGTCCCAGGTGCAGCGCCTCGCTGAGGCTGCCCGGCCCCGGCTTGCCGACGAAGAAGTCTCCCATGCGCATCACCTCGGCGACATCGGGGGTGAAGCCCAGCACCAGGCGCGGCGCGCGCGCCGGCTGCGCGCGCAGGCGCTCGGCCAGACGCCGGTTGTGGCCGCACAGCAGGATCAGCTGCACGTCGCTCAGGCGCTCGGCGATGCCCACCATGGAACGCGCGCCGTGGCCGCCGAACATCACCACACCGGTGGGGCGCCCCGGCTCCAGCCCTTGCGCGGCACGCGCCGCGGCCTGGTCGAAATGCGGGTCGAGGCGGTAGAAATCGGGCCGGATGATCATGCCCGAGCTCGCGTGCACGCGCTCGGGCGGGTGCCCGGCCTCCAGCGCCTGGCGCACCGCCTGCGCGCTGCCGCAGACGAAGTGCTGGCGCTGCCCCGGCTCGATCCAGAAATGCGGCGGGTGGTCGGCCAGGTCGGTGAGCACCGTGACGTAGGGCACGCCGGGCAGCGTGCCGGCCAGGCTCTGGTACAGCGCGCGGTTGAAGTTCGGGATCAACGAGACCACGAGATCGGGCTCGCTGCGCGCCCAGTGCTGCTGCAAGGCGCGCACCAGGCTGGGATGCAACAGATGGATCAGCGCCTGCAGCACGCGCAACTCGGTGCGCAGGCCCAGCGTCAGGCCGTGCGCCAGGCGAGCGTTGTAGTAGTCCTCGGGCGAGAAGGTGCGCCGGCGCAGCGCGCCCCCCGGATCGAGAAGCTCGGTCAGGTTGACCAGGCGCACCTCCCAGTCCAGCCCGGCCTGCGCCAGCGCCTGCTGCAGCGCCAGCGCGGAGGCCCGGTGGCCGCCGCCGGCGTTGAAATAGACCAGGTCGACGCGCGTGGGCGTGCTCACTCGCCGGTCCCCTCGTCCGGCTCCTCGCCGGGGTTGTCCAGGCTGAACACGTCGGCGTTGTCGTCGTAGGCGTAGACCTCGGCGTAGCGGCCCCAGTCGATCGCCGTGTCGAGCACCCGCTCGGCCTCCTCCTCGCTGAGCAGGTCCTCCAGCTCGGTGCGAAAACGCGTGCCGGGAGCGCGGTGGTTGTGGCGCTCGTCGAGCACCGCGCGCACCCGCGCGGCCAGCGGCACGCGGGCGATCAGGTGGCGCGCGAACAGCTCCTTGCGCTCCTGCACGTCGGCGTCCACGAACAGGCGCCCGGCGGCGGTCAGCTCGATGTCGCCGTCCGAGACCTGCGCGAAACCCAGCAGCTCGACGGCCTCGATCAGCGGGAACAGGTCGTCCACCGAGAAGTGCATGTCCTCGGCCAGTTCGGGCAGGCTGATGCGGCTGTTGCCCGAGCCCTGTTCCAGCGCGTGCAGCTCCTCCAGCAAGCCGGCGAGCTGGTTCACCGACACCGGCGGCAGGCGGTGCCCGATGCTCAGCGCGCCGCGCTGGGCCACGTTCACCGCGGCCGCCGGGCGCGAGGTCA
This sequence comes from Pseudomonadota bacterium, assembly GCA_021830925.1. Lineage (GTDB taxonomy): Bacteria > Pseudomonadota > Gammaproteobacteria > Burkholderiales > Burkholderiaceae_C > Thiomonas_A. Next base: position 5,520 of record JAKBNS010000237.1, read on the forward strand.
TGATGCCGTAGATGTGCTCCACCAGGTCGCGGAACTCCTGCGACTCGCGGTCGCGCGGCTGCGCCAGATCCACCGGGATTTCCGCGCGCACCCGCCCCGGGTTGGAGCCCAGGATGAGGATGCGGTCGGCCATCAGCGCCGCCTCCTCGATGTTGTGCGAGACCAGCAAGATGCCGCGGGTGGGAATCTTGCGCTCGGCCCACAGGTCGAGCAGGTCGGTACGCATGGTCTCGGCGGTCAGCACGTCCAGCGCCGAGAAGGGCTCGTCCATCAACAGCACGTCGGGGTTGATGACCAGCGCGCGCGCGAAGCCCACGCGCTGTCGCATGCCCCCGGAGAGCTCGCGCGGGTAGGCGGACTCGAATCCGTCCAGGCCGATCAGGTCGATCGCGGCCAGCGCGCGCTGACGGCGCTCGGCCTGTGGCACCTTCAGGGCCTCCAGGCCCAGCTCCACGTTCTGCAGCACGGTCAGCCACGGGAACAGCGCGAAGCTCTGGAACACCATGGCCAGCCCCGGCACCGGCCCCTGGATCGGGCGCCCGCGGTGCAGCAGCGTGCCGGCGCTGGGCTCGGACAGGCCCGCCAGCATGCGCAGCAGCGTGGACTTGCCCGAGCCCGAGCGCCCCAGCAGCACCAGGATCTCGTGCTCGCGCAGGCGCAGGTTGACGTCGTCGAGGATCAGCAGCTCGGTTCCGTCGGGCGCCTTGAAGGCCTTGCGCACGTGCTCGGCGCGGAACAGGTCGGGCGCCTCGGTGTTCGGGGATTCGGGTTGGGCGGACATGCTGTTCGGACTCGCTCGGTTGCGGGAATGCGCGACGGACCCTTCAGTCCAGTCGCACGCGGCGGGCGGCCAGCTGGTACAGGCGATGCCAGATCAGCCGGTTGACCAGGATCACGTACAGGGACATCACGCCGACCCCCAGCGCGATGTCGGCCCCCCTGCCCTGCGCGGTGGCCTCGCTGATGAACGAGCCCAGCCCGGTGGCCACCAGGGTCTTGTCGCCCCAACTCACGACCTCGGCGACGATGCTGGCGTTCCACGCGCCGCCCGAGGCGGTGATGGCGCCGGTGATGAAACCGGGAAACACCCCCGGCAGATACAGGCGCTTCCACAGCAGCCAGCCGCGCAGCCCCAGATTCTGCGCCGCCTCGCGCATGTCGTTGGGAATCGCCGAGGCCGCGCCGACCACCGAGAACAGCACGTACCACATGCTGCCCAGGATCATCAGCGGCGCCGTCCACACGTCCACGTTCAGGTGCCAGTGCACGATGATCACGACGAACAGCGGGAACAGCAGGTTGGCGGGGAAGGCGGCCAGGAACTGCGCCAGCGGCTGCACCGCGGCGGCCAGGCGCGGGCGCAGCCCCACCCACACGCCCACCGGCACCCATATCAGGGCCGACAGGCCCACCAGCACGAACACCTTGAAACCGGTGAGCAGGCCCAGCCACAGCACGTGACCCACCAGCGGCCAGCCGAAGTCGCGCGGCAGCACCTCGCCCAGGCGCACCACGGCCCAGATGGCGAACACCACCACGGCGGCGTAGAACAACGTGTCGCCGCGGCGCCAGCTCCGCGCCTGGGCCGCGGGGCGGTTCTGCACCCGCGGCATCAGGCGCACGCTGAGCTGCCACAGGCCCTGGGGCAGCGCGGCGAACTGGCGCAGCAGGCGGGTGCGCCGCAGGAAATCGAGCACCCACGAGCGCGGCGCGTCGCCCGAGGCGGTCATCTCCAGCTTGAACTTGTCGGCCCAGGCGACGATGGGCCGGAACAGCAGGGTGTCGTACAGCACGATGATCACGATCATCGCGCCGATGGCCAGCCCGATCGCGCCCAGGTCGCGGCTGGCGATGGCTTGCGCGATGTAGGAGCCGATGCCCGGCACCTTCACCTCGTGGCCGGACACCGTGATGGCCTCGGAGGCCACGACGAAGAACCAGCCGCCGGACATGGACATCATGGTGTTCCACAACAGCCCCGGCATGGCGAAGGGAAGCTCCAGCTTCCAGAAGCGCTGCCAGGCGTTGAGCCGGTACAGCGTGGCGGCCTCCTGCAGGTCGCGCGGCACGGTCTTGAGCGACTGGTACAGGCTGAAGGTCATGTTCCAGGCCTGCGAGGTGAACACCGCGAAGATCACCGCCAGCTGCACCCCGACCAGGCTGCCGGGGAACAGCGCCATGAAACCGGTGACGGTGATCGACAGGTACCCCAGGATGGGCACCGACTGCAGCACGTCGAGCACCGGCACCAGCACACGCTCGGCGTAGCGGTTGTGCGCGGCCAGCCACGCGTAGCTCAGCGTGAACACCAGCGAGATCACCAGCGCCGCCAGCATGCGCAGCACCGTGTACAGCCCGTCGGCCGGCAGGGCCCACGGCGACAGGGAGATGGGCAGGGACTGGCCGAGCTGGTAGGGCACGGCCATCTGGCGCCCCGCGTGACTGACGATGAAGAACAGCGCCAGCACCAGCGGCAACGCGACCAGATCGCGCCGATTGGGCACGGGCAGGGGCAGGCGGCGCAGGGCTTGGGACATCGCGGAGATTGGCGGGGACTGGCACGTCGACGCGTGCGCGACGGCTCGAAACGACAGGAAGCACGGCAGGAGCCGCGGAGAACAGGCAGCGACCGACCACGAGAAACCGGCTCCGGCGGCGCGAACGCAATGAGCCGGACGGGGACCCCGGCACGCCGGCCCGCGGCGCGCAAAGAGGCCTGCCGCGCCGGTGTCGCGACGAAGCACCTCCGCCGTTAGTCTAAAGGCTCCATTTTGACATTAGTGTGACCTCGCGAATTCAGCCACAAACGCCCCGCCCGCCCGGGGCAGCGTGACGAGGCGGCGATGCGAGCCTCGGCCGGAGCATCGATCGGGGCATGGCTCGGGGCACAATCGGGGCCTCGATCCACCGCCCGCGCCCCATGCGTCGCTACCTCTACGTCTCGCTCGCCGCCGCCTTCGTGGTCATCGCGCTCAAGCTGGGGGCGTGGCACCTGACGGGCTCGGTGGGCTTCCTGTCGGACGCGCTGGAATCCCTGGTCAACGTGGTGGCCGCCGGCTTCGCGCTGCTGATGGTGGCCATCGCCGGGCGGCCGCCGGACACCGACCATCCCTACGGGCACACCAAGGCCGAATATTTCTCCAGCGCGCTGGAGGGGCTGCTCATCGGCGTGGCCGCGCTGGGCATCGCCGCCGAGGCGGTGCGGCGCCTGCTGGCGCCGCAGCCGGTGCATATGGTGGCGGTGGGCGCCGTGCTGAACGTCGCGGCCACCCTGATCAACCTGGCGGTGGCGCGCTGGATGCTGGGAGGCGCGCGCCACCTGCGCTCCATCGTGCTCGAAGCCGACGCGCGCCACCTGCTGGCCGACGTATGGACCAGCGCCGGCGTGGTCCTCGGGGTTCTGCTGGTGCCGCTGACCGGCTGGCTGTGGCTGGACCCGGTGGTGGGCATCGTCGTCGCCGGGCACATCGTCGGAGAAGCCTGGCGCCTGGTCGCGCGCTCGGTGGACGGCCTGATGGACCGCTCCCTGCCCGACAGCGACCTGGCCGAGGTCGAGCAGGTGCTGGGGCGGTTCCGCAGCGAGGACCTGCGCTTCGATCACGTGCGCACCCGCCGGGCCGGCACGCGGCGCTTCGTGGGCATGCACATGCACATGCCCGCGCACTGGAGCCTGGGGCGCGCGGCCGCCTGCCGGCTGCAGGTCGAGCGCGCGCTCACGCAGCACGTGGCCGGCCTGGTGGTGACCATCGAAATGCTGCCGCAGGGCCAGGAGAGCCTGCAGGACGGCGGCCCCGACGCCCCCCCGACGAATTGAGTGGCGCCCGGGTCCGGAACTGCGCCCGGCCCGTCCGGCGGACTACCATGGAGCCATGGCCGCGGCGCCGCTCGCCGGCGGCCGCCACCGTCCGGCCAGGAGACCTCCATGCGTCTGCGCAGCGATTCGATCCAGGATCAGCATGTCATCGCCTCCGACTTCGCGTTCTGCAAGCCCGCCGCGGTGGGCCACGTCGCGTTGTCCGACAACCGCAACCCCCATCTGGCGTGGGACGAGGCGCCCGAGGGCACGCGCAGCTTCGTGCTGATCTGCCACGACCCGGACGTGCCCAGTTCGGCCGAGGACGTGAACCGCGAGGGCCGTACCGTGCCCGCGTCGCTGCCGCGCGTGGACTTTTTCCACTGGGTGCTGGTGGACCTGCCTCCCACGCTGCGCGAGATCGCCGCCGGCTCGATGAGTTCCGGCGTGACCCCGCGCGGCAAGCCGCCGCTTGCCGGGCCCGCGCCGCGCCACGGCATCAACGACTACACGGCCTGGTTCCGCGGCGACCAGGACATGCAGGGCAGCTACTTCGGCTACGACGGTCCCTGCCCGCCCTGGAACGACGCGCTGGCCCACCGCTACGTGTTCACGCTGTACGCGCTCGGCGTCGAGCGCTGCGCGGTGGACGGCGAGTTCACCGGCCAGCAGGTACGCGATGCCATCGCCGGGCATATCCTGGCGCACGCCAGCATCACCGGCACCTACACCCTGAATCCGACCCTGACCGGTCTGGCCTGAGCGGGCGAACCCGCGCCCGCCTCGCCGCGGGCGGCGCGCTACACTGCGCGCCGCCCGCCCTCCACCCGCGCCCCACCCGCTCCCGTCACTTTCGCGCGCGCGAAGCGCCCATGCCGGCCATGCCCCGTTCCAAGACCCCGCGCAAACCCATGAACCCCCATCTGCAGGGCCTGCTCGGGGTGCTGCTCGGCGTGCTGGTCGTCGCCGTGGTGCTGGGGCTGCTGCGCTGGCGCCGGGACGGCGTGGCGGTGGACCCGCAAGAGCTCATGCTGGCCAGCCGCAACACCTGCATCACAGAGGCGATCCAGCAGGCCACCGCGGGCGGGCACAGCATCACCTACGGCGAACTGGACCAGCTGGAGAAGCACTGCGGGTCATGAACAGCGTCCCAGGCCCGAAGGCGATCCGGCCCGAGGTCATCGCGCATCGGCTGGGCGCCGGTCTCGGCCCGGAGAATTCGCTGGCCGCCTGCCGCGCGTCGCTGGGCGCCGGATTCCGCAGCTTCGAGTGCGACGTCAAGCTCAGCGCCGACGGCCAGGCCTTCCTGCTGCACGACGACGCGCTGCTGCGCACCCACGGCAGCATGCTGCGTGCCAGCGCCCAGTCGTGGCGGGCGCTGCGCGACCTGCCCGGTGAGGCCTTGCCCAGCCTGCGCGAGTTGCGCGACACCCTGCGCACATGCGCGCAACCGACCTGGCTGAACCTGGAGATCAAGGTCGACGACGACGCGCCGGCGCCGCTGCAGCAAGCCTGGGGCCAGGCGATCGCCGGCCTCGCGGCGCAGCTATGGGCCGACGCCGAGCCGCCGGTGCTGTCCTCCTTTTCCATCGCCGCGCTGCAGGGCGCCATGCGCGCCGCGCCGCGGTTGCCGCGTGCCTGGCTGTGCGAGAGGCTGCCGCGCTGCTGGCGCGGCGTGGCGCAGGCGCTGGGCCTGCGCGCGCTGCACCTGGACGCGCGCAACGTCGACGCCGCGCAACTCGCGCAACTGGGCGCATGCGGGCTGGAGTGGCGGGTCTACACCGTCGACGACCCCGCGCAGCTGCGGCGCTGGCTGGAACTCGGTGCCAGCGGCGTGTTCACCGACCGCGTGCCCGAGGAGGCGCGCCCGGCATCCCCCCTACCCGCCGCCTGACCATCCCCCGACCCGCCATGCCCGATCGACGCAATCCCCGCATCGGCGTGCTCAGCGCGCTGCAGGCCGAACAGCAACTGCTGCTGCAGCACCTGCTGGCCGTGCGCCCGCTGCAGCTGCGCGGCCAGCGCGCCTTCCACCGGGGAAGGCTGTGGGGCTACGACGCCGTGCTGGTGCTCTCGGGCGTGGGCAAGGTGGCGGCGGCCACCAGCGCCACCAGCCTAGATCGGAA
>JAKBNS010000196.1 GCA_021830925.1 Pseudomonadota bacterium
ACCAGCGAGATCCGGCGCATGCTCATCGGGCGCGAGCTGTTCGGCGAGACCGCCTGAGCCGCCGCGACGAGGAGCCTCCCATGCACGTGCTGCAAAGCCAGATCGATCCGCGCTCGGAGGACTTCCGGGCCAACTCCCAGGCCATGCAGGCGGTGGTCGACGACCTGCGCGACAAGGCCGCGCAAGTCGAGCTCGGCGGCGGCGAGACCGCGCGCGCCAGGCACACGGCGCGCGGCAAGCTGCTGGCGCGCGAGCGCATCGGGCTGCTGCTCGACCCCGGCTCGCCCTTCCTGGAAATCGGCCAGCTCGCCGCCTGGGGCCTGTACGACGGCGACGCGCCCGGCGCCGGCATGGTGGCCGGCATCGGGCGCATCCAGGGTCTCGAATGCATGGTGGTGGCCAACGACGCCACGGTGAAGGGCGGTACCTACTACCCGCTGACGGTGAAAAAGCACCTGCGCGCGCAGGAGATCGCCCAGGCCAACCAGCTGCCCTGCGTCTACCTGGTCGACTCCGGCGGCGCCTTCCTGCCGCTGCAGGACGAGGTATTCCCGGACCGCGAGCACTTCGGACGCATCTTTTTCAACCAGGCCAACATGTCGGCGCTGGGCATTCCCCAGGTCGCCGTGGTCATGGGCTCGTGCACCGCCGGCGGCGCCTACGTGCCGGCGATGAGCGACGAGACGGTGATCGTGCGCGAGCAGGGAACCATCTTCCTGGGCGGGCCGCCGCTGGTGAAGGCGGCGACGGGCGAGGTGGTCAGCGCCGAGGCGCTGGGCGGTGGCGACGTGCACACCCGCATCTCCGGCGTGGCCGACCACCTTGCCGACAACGACGCCCACGCGCTGCTGCTGGCAAGGCGCATCGTGGGCAACTTCAACCGCGTCAAGCCGGTCACCGTGAAGCTCGACGCGGCCGAGGAACCCCTGTACGACCCGCGCGAGATCTACGGCATCGTCCCGCGCGACACCCGCAAGCCCTACGACGTGCGCGAGGTCATCGCCCGCGTGGTCGATGGTTCGCGCTTCGACGAGTTCAAGCCCCGCTACGGCGCCACGCTGGTCACCGGTTTCGCGCGCCTGTACGGCATGCCGGTGGGCATCGTGGCCAACAACGGCATCCTGTTCGGCGAGTCGGCGCTGAAGGGCGCGCACTTCATCGAGTTGTGCTCGCAACGCGGCGTGCCGCTGGTGTTCCTGCAGAACATCACGGGTTTCATGGTGGGCCAGCGCTACGAGAACGAGGGCATCGCCAAGCACGGCGCGAAGATGGTCACCGCGGTGGCCACCACCCAGGTGCCCAAGATCACCATGCTCATCGGCGGCAGCTTCGGCGCCGGCAACTACGGCATGTGCGGGCGCGCCTATTCGCCGCGCTTCCTGTGGATGTGGCCCAACGCGCGCATCAGCGTGATGGGCGGCGAGCAGGCCGCCGGCGTGCTCGCCACGGTACGCCGCGAGGGCATCGAGGCCAAGGGGGGCCAGTGGAGCGCGCAGGAGGAGGATGCCTTCAAGCAGCCCATCCGCGCCCAGTACGAGGCGCAGGGGCATCCCTACTACGCCACGGCGCGGCTGTGGGACGACGGCGTGGTCGACCCCGCGCAGGCGCGCCGCGTGCTGGGTCTGTCGCTGTCGGCCGCGCTGAACGCGCCGATCCCGCCCACGCGCTTCGGCGTGTTCCGCATGTAGCCACCACGGGCGCCGAGCGCCGCCGGGGGCTGGCCGCTCCCGCCGCGCTGCCCGGGGGCGGGACGCCTCGGGGCGGTCCCGGTTCGCCTGAGAGGAGATTCCACGATGTTCAAGAAGATCCTGGTCGCCAACCGCGGCGAGATCGCCTGCCGGGTCATGCGCACCGCGCGCTCGCTGGGCATCGCGACGGTGGCCGTGTATTCCGAGGCCGACGCCGACGCGCGCCACGTGCGCATGGCCGACGAGGCCGTGTGCATCGGGCCGGCGCCGGCGCGCGAGTCCTACCTGGTGGCCGAGCGCATCCTGCAGGCCGCGCGGCGCAGCGGTGCCGAAGCCATCCACCCGGGTTACGGCTTCCTGTCCGAGAACGAGGATTTCGCCGAGGCCTGCGAGCGCGCCGGCATCGTGTTCATCGGCCCGCCGGCCTCGGCCATCCGCGCCATGGGCTCCAAATCCGCGGCCAAAGCGCTGATGGAGCGTGCCGGCGTGCCCCTCACCCCGGGCTACCACGGCGAGGACCAGGATCCGGATCTGCTGGCGCGCGAGGCCGCGCGCATCGGCTACCCGGTGCTGATCAAGGCCAGCGCGGGCGGCGGTGGCAAGGGCATGCGCAGGGTCGACGACCCCGCCGAATTCGCCGCCGCGCTGCAGTCCTGCAAGCGCGAGGCGCTGGGCGCCTTCGGCGACGAGCGCGTGCTGGTCGAGAAATACGTGCTGCGTCCGCGGCACATCGAGATCCAGGTGTTCGGCGACACCCATGGCCGGTGCGTGTACCTGTTCGAGCGCGACTGCTCGGTGCAGCGCCGGCACCAGAAGGTGCTGGAGGAGGCTCCGGCGCCGGGCATGACTCCCGAGCGACGCGCGGCGATGGGCCGCGCCGCGGTGGAGGCAGCCCGCGCGGTGGGCTACGTGGGTGCCGGCACGGTGGAGTTCATCGCGCACCAGGACGGCAGTTTCTATTTCATGGAGATGAACACGCGCCTGCAGGTGGAGCACCCGGTGACCGAGATGATCACCGGACTCGACCTGGTCGAGTGGCAACTGCGCGTGGCCGCCGGCGAGCCGCTGCCGCTGCAGCAGGATCAGCTG